>NZ_JAIVFN010000126.1 GCF_030015065.1 Xanthobacter autotrophicus
CTCCCCACCCCTCCCCCACAAGCGGGAGAGGGAGCAACGCTGAGCCAGACACCCTGCGCGCCCGCGCGCTTGCCGGCATCAAGACGGTGGAATGGGTGCCGGCGGCGGGCGAGAACCGCATCACCGGCATGATCGCCAACCGCCCGGACTGGGTGGTCTCGCGCCAGCGCGCCTGGGGCGTGCCCATCGCCGTGTTCGTGAAGGACAAGGGCGACGGCACCGTCGAGATCCTCAAGGATGCGCAGGTGAATGCCCGCATCGCCGACGCCTTCGAGACCGAGGGCGCCGACGCCTGGTTCAAGGAGGGCGCCGGCGCCCGCTTCCTCGGCGAGCGGGCCGGCGAGGGCTGGGCCAAGGTCGACGACGTGCTCGACGTATGGTTCGATTCCGGCTCGACCCACGCCTTCACGCTGGAGGTGCGCCCGGATCTCAAGGCCAACCGCCCACCCGAAGGCAACGACCGGGTGATGTATCTGGAAGGCTCGGACCAGCATCGCGGCTGGTTCCATTCCTCGCTGCTGGAAAGCTGCGGCACCCGTGGCCGCCCGCCCTACGACGTGGTGCTGACCCACGGCTTCGTCCTCGACGAGGACGGGCGCAAGATGTCCAAGTCGCTGGGCAACGTCACCTCGCCGCAGGACGTGATCAAGCAGTCGGGCGCGGACATCCTGCGCCTGTGGGTGTGCGCCTCCGACTATGCGGACGATTTGCGCATCGGCCCGGAAATCCTGAAAACCACCGCCGATACCTACCGCAAGCTGCGCAACACCATCCGCTGGCTGCTGGGCTCCCTGCACCACGACCGGCCGGAAGAGCACGTGGCGTTCGCCGACATGCCGGCGCTGGAGCGCTACATCCTCCATCGCCTCGTCGAGCTGGACGGCGAGATCCGCGCCGCCTACCGCGCCTTCGACTACAAGAAGGTGCATGCGGCGCTCACGGCATTCATGAATATCGAGCTCTCCGCCTTCTATTTCGACATCCGCAAGGACGCGCTCTATTGCGATCCCCTGTCCTCGGTGACGCGGCGGGCCTGCCTCACCGTGCTGGACGCGGTGTTCGCGCGGCTCGTCACCTGGCTTGCGCCCATCCTGCCCTTCACCTGCGAGGAGGCGTACATCGCCCGCACCGGCGATGAGGAGGGCTCCGTGCATCTCCTCGGCTTCCCGGACACCCCGGCCGAGTGGCGTGACGATGCCCTTGCGGAGAAATGGCGCCGGGTGCGCCTCATCCGCCGGGTGGTGCTGGGGGCGCTGGAGGTGGAGCGCGCCGCCAAGCGCATGGGCTCCTCCCTGGAGGCGGCGCCGGAGGTCCATGTCGCCGATCCGGCGCTGGCCGATGCGCTCGACGGGCTGGACCTTGCGGAAATCACCATCACCAGCGCCGCCACCCTCATCCGGGGCGAGGGGTCGGCGGAGGCCTTCCGCCTTCCCGACGTGCCGGGCGTGGCCGTGGTGCCCGCCCGCGCCGAGGGCAGGAAGTGCGCCCGCTCCTGGAAGATCTCCGCCGAGGTAGGCTCGGATCCCGAGTTCCCGGACGTCACCCCGCGCGACGCGGCGGCGCTGCGGGAATTCTACGCCGCGCAGGCGGCGGCCCAGTGAGGTGACCATGGGGCGACGCCACATCCTGTTCGGCCTTCTCGTCGCCCTCCTCGTCCTCGTGGCGGACCAGGCGACGAAGAGCCTCGTGCTCGCCTGGTCCCGCCAGTGGGGGGCTCCGCTCCACACGGTGGCGCCCTTCCTCGATTTCGTCGCCTTGTGGAATGCCGGCATCAGCTACGGTCTGTTCCCGCAGGGCGACACCGGGCGCTGGGTGCTGGTGGCCATCAAGGTGGCCGCCGCCCTGCTCTTCACCATCTGGCTGACGCGGGCGCGGGGGCGGCTGGAAGCGTTCGCCCTCGGCCTCCTCATCGGCGGCGCCATCGGCAATGCGGTTGACCGGGTGGTCTATGGCGCGGTGTTCGACTTTGTCTCGCTCCACGCCTTCGGCTACCGTTGGTACGTGTTCAACGTGGCCGACGTGGCCGTGGTTGTGGGGGTAGGGCTGCTTCTTTACGATGCGTTTTTCAGCCGCGCCTCAAAATTGCCGCCCTCGGCCACGCCAATGGCGGCGAAATCCGAAGCCGAGCGTGAGCGAAGCTAAGCGCGGGCTCTGAAGGCAAGCTCCAAGGGGCAGCCCAAGGCCCTCAGGGAATCCAGAGACGTCGGGGAACAGGAATCATGCGCGTGAGCCCGAATTATCCACGCGGCATCGCCGCCGAGCGGGCCGCAGACGATCTTTCCGCCCTCCTTCTTTTCGGTCCCGCCCCAGGCTCCCCGATGCTGCTGCGGCATGCCCGCCTCCTGGCTGCGGCCCTGCTGGCCACCGGCCTCGCGGCGACGGCGGCGCCCCGGCCGGCGGCCGCCCAGACCTTCGACGGCTCGTCCAGCCTGATGGAAAGCACCCTGCAGCTGTTCGGCCTGAAGGACGACGAGCCGAAGCCCGAGATCGACTATCGCGAGCGCGCGCCGCTCGTGGTTCCTCCCAAGGTGCCCGAAGCCCTGCCGCCGCCCCAGTCGAGCGCGGCGGATGCCAATCCCAACTGGCCGAAGGATCCGGACGTCCAGCGCCGCAAGCGCGAGGCGGAAGCCTCCAAGACGCCTATCGTGCGCGACGATCCCGGCCGGCCGCTGCTGCCGTCCGAGCTGAAGGGCGGCAAGCACAAGAATCTCGGCAACTCGTCCTCCCCCTCGGAGCCGGTGGGCGCCGAATCCAAGCGCGACGTGCTGCTTCCCGACCAGCTCGGTTTCTCGGGCTGGATTAACGGCCTCTCGGGCAAGCAGGAGCAGCTCAGCTTCAACGGCGAGCCGGAGCGCGAGAACCTGATCCAGCCCCCACCCGGCTACCAGACCCCGGCGCCCAACGCCCCCTATGGCGTGGTGGAGCAGAAGAAGGAGCCCTTCAAGTTCCCGACCCTGTTCGACCGCGGCAACTAGGGCACCCGCCGCCCAGACTGCAACGCAGCCTGAGCGGATGACGCGTTCTCTGCCTTGAGTTGGAAGGCCGCCAGCGGAACGGGTCCTGCCCGGCAGCAGCCGGGCGGCGCCATCGCAGGCGAGGGCTGAAACGACGACGAACCGGCCGGTGCGCGTGGGCGATGCGCGCGCCCGCCGACGGAAAACCCGGCGGGCGGCCCTTAACCCAGCCGGCCCGCATCCTATCTGTCCTTGACGTGCCCGCCATTCGGCGCGTCGAATGCCGGAAGATCGCCACGTGTTCATGAGCCGCCTCACCATGATTGCCATTCTCGCCGCTACCGCGGCCACAGCCGCCCCCCGCATTGCTGAGGCGGCCGGGCCGGAAGTCACCCAGTTCCAGCTCGACAACGGCCTTCAGGTCATGGTCATCCCAGACCACCGCACGCCGGTGGTTACCCACATGGTGTGGTACAAGGTGGGATCGGCCGACGAGCAGCCGGGCAAGTCCGGCATCGCCCACTTCCTCGAGCACCTGATGTTCAAGGGCACGGACGCCCACCCGCAGGGCCAGTTCTCGGCCGAGGTGGCGCGTCTCGGCGGCCAGGAGAACGCCTTCACCTCGCAGGACTACACCGCCTATTTCCAGCGCGTCGCCAAGGAGCACCTGGAAAAGGTGATGGGCTTCGAGGCCGATCGCATGACCGGCCTCAGGCTGTCCGACGAGGTGGTGCTGCCCGAGCGCGACGTGGTGCTGGAAGAGCGCCGCATGCGCACCGACAACGATCCCGGCGCGCGCCTCTCGGAGGTGCTGCAGGCCACCACCTACGTGAACCACCCCTACCAGCATCCCATCATCGGCTGGGAGCACGAGATCAAGGGGCTGAACCGCGAGGACGCCCTCGCCTTCTACCGCCGCTATTACGCGCCCAACAACGCGCTGCTGGTGGTCGCCGGCGACGTGGACCCGGACACCGTGCGCACCTTGGCCGAGAAGACCTACGGCAAGGTGGCCCGCGCCGACACGCCGCCCCGCGCCCGCCCGCAGGAGCCCGAGCCCCGCGCCCATCGCCGGGTGTCGCTGGCCGACCCGCGCGTGGCCCAGCCGAGCCTGCAGCGCTCCTATCTGGTGCCCTCCTCCCGCACCGCACAGCCGGGCGAATCCGAAGCGCTGGAAGTGCTCGGCCAGATCCTCGGCGGCGGCCAGACGAGCCGCCTCTACCGCACCCTCGTGGCCGAGAAGGGCCTCGCGGCCGGCTCCGGATCCTGGTATCAAAGCACCGCATACGATGCCACGCGCTTCGTCACCTACGCCTCGCCCCGCCCCGGCGTGAGCCTGGAGGATCTCGAGGTCGCCGTGGATGCGGTGATCGCCGAGCTTCAGGACAAGGGCGTGGACGAGCTGGAGCTGGCCCGCGCCAAGACCCGACTGACCGCCGACACCATCTATTCGCAGGACAACCAGGCCACACTCGCCCGCATCTACGGTGCCTCCTGGGCCACCGGCATGTCGGCCGACGATGTGCGCGCCTGGCCCGAGCGCATCAAGGCGGTGACGGCCGAGCAGGTGAAGGATGTGGCGCGCCGGTACCTTGTCACCGACCGCGCCGTCACCGGCTACCTGAAGCAGGCCGAGCCGAAGAAGGACGCCGCCCCCAAAAGCGAACCCAAGAAGGACGACCGCTCGTGAGGGCTGGCCCCGCCTCCCTTTCCGGCAGCGCCGTGCGCGCCGGCCGTCTCCTCTTTGCGATGGTAACCATGGCCCTTTCCCTTCTCTCCGCCAGCGCGGCGCAATCCCAGTCGAGCCGCATCACCGAGGTGACGAGCCCCGGCGGCATCAAGGCGTGGCTGGTGCACGACACCACCCTGCCCCTCATCGCCGTGGAGTTCGCCTTCCTCGGCGGCGCCTCCCAGGACGGCAAGGAATTGCCGGGCCTCGCCAACCTCACCGCCTCGCTGTTCGACGAGGGGGCCGGGGCCCTCGACGCCCACGCCTTCCAGAGCGCCCTCGCCGACCATGCGGTGGAGCTGCATTTCGATGCCGGGCGCGACGAGGTCCGCGGCTCGCTGCGCACCCTCTCCGAGAACCGCGAGAAGGCGTTCGAGCTGCTGCGCCTCGCCGTGGCCGAGCCGCGCTTCGACACCGAGGCGGTGGAGCGCATCCGCGCCTCCCAGCTCGCCATGCTGCGCCGGCGCTCCACGGAGCCCAACGCCATCGCCAACGACCGCTGGTTCGCCCTCGCCTTCCCGGACCATCCCTATGGCCGGCCGGTGGATGGCACGCTGGAGACCGTCGCCCGCATCAGCCGCGACGACATCGCCGGCTTCGCGAAGCGCACCATCGCCCGCTCCAACCTGCGGGTGGCGGTGGTGGGCGACATCAGCGCGGAAGAGCTGGGCCAGCGCCTCGACACCGTGTTCGGCGCCCTGCCGGCCACAGCCAGCCTGGTGGCCGTCCCCGCCGTGGAGCCGCAGAAGATCGGCACCGTGGACGTCATTCCCCTCGACGTGCCCCAATCGGTGGTTGTGATGGGCACCGGCGGCCTGGAGCGGCGCGACCCGGACTTCATTCCCGCCTTCGTGCTCAACCACATCCTCGGCGGCAGCGCGTTCTCCTCGCGCCTGTTCAAGGAGGTGCGCGAGGCGCGCGGGCTGGCCTACTCGGTCTATTCCTACCAGGTCGCCCTCGGCCGGACCGGCCTGTGGTTCGCCGGCACCGCCACCAAGAACGAGCGGGCAGGGGAATCCATCGCCATCATCACCGACGAGTTCCGCAAGATCCTGAAGGACGGACCGAGCCAGACCGAGCTGGATGAGGCCAAGAGCTATCTGATGGGCAGCTATGCCCTGCGCTTCGACACCTCCTCCAAGGTCGCCGGCCAGCTGCTCCAGATCCAGCTGGACGAGCTGGGCATCGACTATGTGGACAAGCGCAATGCCCTCATCGACGCCGTCACCCTCGACGACCTGAAGCGCGTGGCGGCGCGCCTCGCCACGGCCCGCGACGCCCTTGTGGTGGTGGTGGGCAAGCCGGTGGGCCTCGGGGGCTAGTCCGGTCCTCGCCGATGCCCCCGGAAGGCCTCCCTCCCGGACAAGGTTGCGTTGGGGTAACCTTAACCTGCACGAGGACCGCCCGCGTGCCTTCAGGGCGTGCGGGGTGGTTCCGAACCCCTTGCCTCCTTTGCTATAAGGCGTCCGGATCGGGGGCGCCCACGGAGCTGATCGACATGGTGCGCGCACAACAGGCCGGTGCATTCGGGACGGCTGCGGACAACAGCGCGGCGGCTGGCGCGCGCGCCCGTCGCTTCTCACGCCTGCCCCTCCGCGCGCCGGCACCGCTGGTCCTCATGCTTTCAGCCCTGGCGCTCGCCGGCTGCGCCGGCGGCGAGGGACTGGACGGCGCCTTCGGCGCGCAGGATACCGGCGTCGCGGCCTCGGGCTCCTCCTCCGCGGGCGTGGTGAACAGCGCCACCACCGGCGCGCTGGTGGTGGGCAGCGGCCCCACCGCCGTCACCTATGACTGCCCCACGCTCACCGTGCGCACCGGCGCCGCCTCCTGGCAGGTCACCGATCGCGGCAGCGGCGGCCTGCGCTATCAAGGCACCATCGGCCGCCTCGCCCGGGAATGCTCCATCGCCGGCAGCACCATGATGGTCCGGATCGGCATCGAGGGCCGCATCCTGATGGGCGAGAAGGGCGCGCCCGGCCAGATCAAGGTTCCCATCCGCGTCGCGGTGGTGCAGGAGGGGCCGACACCCCGGACCGTCACCACCAAGTTCTTCAACGTCGCGGTGGACGTGCCGGCCGATCCCGGGCACGCCGCCTTCACGGTAGTGGAGGACCAGGTCTCCTTTCCCCTGCTGAAGCCGGCGGAGATGGAGCGCTACGTGATCTATGTGGGCTTCGATCCGCAGGGCGGCGAGGTCAAGGAGCGCAAACCAGCCCCGGCCGCCAAGCCGAAGCCCAAGCCCGCCGCCACCAGCGAGGCGCCGGCGACGAAGCCGGCGACGAGCAGCGGCGCACCGAAGGGCGACGTGTTCGGCCCGCCTCCGGGCAGCAGCGGCGCGCTGTCGTCCCCGCCCTCCAGCGGCGGGTTCGAGCCGCCGCCCTCCACCAGCACCTTCTCGCCGCCGCCGCGTTGACGTCGGCCGCCATTGGCTTATGCTGCACGCGCGCCCGAGCTTCGGCCCGGACGTGATCGGACGATCCCTGCGGGAGAGACCGGCAGCCGCAAGGCATGCCGGCGCCGAAGGCGCAACCGCCCCGGAACCGCTCAGGCCAAAGGACCGCAGGGGGACGAATCTCTGGAAAGCAGCGTCCGCGCTGCACGGCGACGTGCAACAGGGCGCTCACCGAAGGAGTAAGCCGTGCCCTTCCACGAGGCGCGGTGAAATCTCTCAGGTTCCGCAGACAGAGGGGGCGCCGCGCGGATCTGCTCCTGTGTCTTGACGCAACTGTCTTGACGCCGGAGCCGATCCGGAAATTGGCGCTGTCGTCCGGGAGCCTCCCTTGGATCAGTCCGAGCCCCTGCTCGAAACCCCGCTGTTCTCGGCCCACCGCGCCCTCGGCGCGCGCATGGTGCCCTTCGCCGGCTACCAGATGCCGGTGCAATATCCCGACGGCATCCTCGCGGAGCACGGCTGGACCCGCACCCATGCCGGGCTGTTCGATGTCTCCCACATGGGCCAGGCCCTGCTCAGGGGTCCCGACCACGCCACCACGGCCCGCGCCCTCGAAGCCCTCGCCCCGGCGGATTTCGCGAACCTCGCCCCCGGCCGGCAGCGTTATTCCCAGCTGCTGGCACCGGACGGCGGCATCATCGACGACTTCATGGTGACGCGGCCGCTGGCGCCGGAGGCGGACGGCACCCTCATCCTCGTGGTCAACGCCGCCTGCAAGGCGGGGGACTTCGCCCACATCGCCGCCCACCTGCCGGAGGGCGTTGCCCTCATCGAGCGCCCCGAGCGGGCGCTGCTCGCCTTGCAGGGGCCGGAGGTGGCCGCCGTCATGGCCCGCCATTGCCCGCAGGCGGCGGCGCTCGATTTCATGGCGGCCATCCCAACGGATTTCGACGGCATCCCGGTGGAGGTCTCCCGCTCGGGCTATACCGGCGAGGACGGCTTCGAGATCTCGGTGGAGAACGACAAGGCGCCCCTGCTCTGGGCCGCCCTGCTCGCCGAGCCGGAGGTGAAGGCCATCGGCCTCGGCGCCCGCGACAGCCTGCGCCTCGAGGCCGGGCTCTGCCTCTATGGCCATGACATCGACCTGTCCACCTCCCCCATCGAGGCGGGGCTGATGTGGTCCATCCAGAAGCGGCGGCGCACCGAGGGCGGCTTTCCCGGCGCCGAACGCATCCAGCGCGAGCTGGCGGATGGCCCGGCCCGCGTCCGGGTGGGGCTGAGGCTTGAGGGCCGCGCACCCGCCCGCGAGGGGGCGGAGATCGCATCCGACGGCGCCGTGGTGGGGCGTGTCACCTCCGGCGGCTTCGCGCCGACGCTCGCCGCTCCCATCGCCATGGGCTATGTGCCGCCGGCCCTGTCCGCACCCGGCACGCGCCTCGACATTCTCGTGCGCGGCAAGGCGTTGGCGGCGACCGTCACGCCTCTTCCGTTCGTGCCGACGCGCTATGCGCGCAAATCTAAAGCGGGGGCCTGATCCATGACGAGCGTGCGCTACACGAAGGACCATGAATATGTGCGCGTCGAGGGCGACGTGGCCGTGGTGGGCATCTCCGACTACGCCCAGCAGCAGCTCGGCGACGTGGTGTTCGTCGAGCTGCCGGAGATCGGCAAGGTCGTGACGAAGGGCGGCGAGGCCGCCGTGGTGGAGAGCGTGAAGGCGGCGAGCGAGGTCTACGCCCCGCTCTCCGGCGAGGTGGTGGAGGTCAACAGCGAGCTGGAAGGCGCCCCCGGCCTCGTCAACGAGGCCGCGGAGGGCAAGGGCTGGTTCATGAAGCTGAAGCTCTCCGACCCGGCCGAGCTCAACGACCTCATGAACGAGCACGCCTACAGGGACTTCCTGGACACCCTGGCCTGACCATGGCGACCGATCACAAAGCCACCATCCGCTGGGCGCGGGGCGATGCCGTCTTCACCGACGGGCGCTACGCCCGCGCCCATGTCTGGGCCTTCGACGGCCTCGAGGTGCCCGGCTCCTCGGCGCCGTCCTCGGTACGCGTGCCGCTCTCCCGCGAGGATGCGGTGGACCCGGAAGAGGCGCTGGTGGCCGCGGCCGCCAGCTGCCACATGCTGTTTGCGCTCGATTTCGCCCGCCGCGGCGGCTTCCGCGTGGACAGCTACGAGGACGCCGCCGTGGGCGAGATGACGCCCAACGAGAAGGGCAAGCTCTTCATCTCCCGCATCACCCTCACGCCCGTAATGGTCTTCTCCGGCGACAAGCTGCCCACCGCGGCGGATGTGGAGGCCATCCACCACCGGGCGCACGAGGAATGCTTCATCGCCCATTCCGTGCGCGCAGACATGGTCATCACGCCGCGCTTCACCACCGCCTGACCCGGGATTCCCATGCGCTATCTCCCCCTCACCCCCGAGGACCGCGCCGAGATGCTGGCGCGGATCGGGGTCGCCTCCGTGGACGACCTGTTCGCCGACATCCCCGCCGACAGGCGCGAGACCGAGCTGCCGCGCCTCGACCGCGCCAAGGGCGAGCTGGAGGTGGAGCGCGTCCTCGCCCGCCTCGCCGCCGCCAACGTGCCGGCCGGCTCGGTGCCGTTCTTCGTTGGCGCAGGGGCCTATCGGCACCATGTGCCGGCCACCGTGGACCACCTGATCCAGCGCTCGGAATTCCTCACCTCCTACACGCCGTACCAGCCCGAGATCGCCCAGGGCACGCTGCAATATCTGTTCGAGTTCCAGACCCAGGTGGCGGAGCTGACCGCCATGGAGGTGGCCAACGCCTCCATGTATGACGGCTCCACCGCCGCCGCCGAGGCGGTGCTGATGGCCCACCGCATCACCAAACGCCGCAAGGCGGTGCTGGCGGGCAACCTGCATCCCCATTATCGCGCCACCATCGAGACCCTCTCGCGCTACGCCGCCGACGCCGTGGTGGCGCTGCCCCCCGCCCCGTTCGGCGAGGAAGACCTCATCACCCCCATCGACGACACGGTCTCCTGCGTGGTGGTGCAGTCGCCGGACGTGTTCGGCAACCTCGTGGACCTCAAACCCATCGCCGAGGCCGCCCACAAGGCCGGCGCGCTGCTGGTGGCGGTGTTCACGGAAGCGGTGGCGCTGGGCCTCATCGAGCCGCCGGGGGCGCAGGGCGCCGACATCGTGGTGGGCGAGGGCCAGTCCATCGGCAATGCGCTGAATTTCGGCGGGCCCTATGTGGGCCTCTTCGCCGCGCGCCAGAAGTTCGTGCGGCAGATGCCGGGGCGGCTTGCCGGCGAGACGGTGGACGCGGAAGGCCGGCGCGGCTTCGTGCTGACCCTGTCCACCCGCGAGCAGCACATCCGCCGCGAGAAGGCCACCTCCAACATCTGCACCAATTCCGGCCTGTGCGCGCTGGCCTTCACCATTCACATGAGCCTGCTGGGCAAGACCGGCCTCACCCGCCTCGCCCGTGCCAACCACGCGGCCGCCTGCGACCTCGCGGACCGGCTGGCGGCGGTGAAGGGCGTGAGCGTGATCAACGACACCTTCTTCAACGAATTCACCCTGCGCGTGCCCGGCTCCGCCGCCGAGGTGGTGGAGAAGCTGGCGGCGAGGGGCATCCTTGGCGGCGTGCCCTATTCGCGCCTCGCGCCGCAATCGGGCCTCGACGACCTCATCCTCGTCGCCGCCACCGAGACGACCACCGAGGACGACCGCGCCGCCTATGCCGCCGCCCTGAAGGAGGTGCTGGCCGGCGCGCCCACCCCGGGCAGAGACCTGAGCACCTCGCTGCAGCATGCGCTGGACCGCGCAGCACGCTGGATGGCCACCTACCCCCATTCGATCGAGGATGAAGGAAACTCGCTTGGTGCAAGGGTTAGCGCGGGCCTGATAGAGGTCCTGATAGATGAGGGCTTTCTGGGCGCGCTCATCCAGCATCATCCCGAGGTCATCAACACATACAGCCGCTACTTCTTCAATACCGATGCGCCTGACCTTGACCCGGACCGGATCGAACGGACGGTCAAACTCAGCGATGAAGGGACGAACGAAGACAGGTTCCAGGATCTGTACAGGATCGCCGAGGAGATTCGCTGATGAACCGCGAAGGCCGCGGCGCCACCACGGCGCATTCCCTTGCCCTCACCGGCCCTGAGACCTTCACCGGCAACCGCGCGCTGGACCTGGAGGAAGGGCTCATCTTCGAGATCGGCCGCACCGAGGTGACCGGCGTGGACATTGCCGAGCCCGCCCCCTTCCGCGACCGCCTCGGCACCCAGGCGCGCACCGCGCCGCTGGACCTGCCCGGCCTCTCCGAGCCCGAGGCCATGCGCCATTACGTGCGCCTGTCGCGCATGAATTACGGCATCGACAGCGGCCTGTTCCCGCTCGGCTCGTGCACCATGAAGCACAATCCGCGCCTCAACGAGAAGATGGCGCGCCTGCCGGGCTTTGCCGACATCCATCCGCTCCAGCCCCAATCCACGGTGAAGGGCGCGCTGGGCCTCATGGCGGAGCTGTCGCGCTACCTGCTGGAGCTGACCGGCATGCAGGCGGTGGCGCTCACCCCCAAGGCCGGTGCCCACGGCGAATTGTGCGGCATGATGGCCATCAAGGCCGCCCATGCCGCCCGTGGCGAGGGCGAACAGCGCCACGTGGTGCTGGTGCCCGAGAGCGCCCACGGCACCAATCCGGCCACCGCCGCCCTCATCGGCTACGAGGTGCGCTCCATTCCCGCCCGCCCGGACGGCACGGTGGACCCGGAGGCGGTGAAGGCCGCGCTCGGCCCCGAGGTGGCGGCGCTGATGCTCACCAATCCCAACACCTGCGGGCTGTTCGAGCGCGACGTGGTGGCCATCGCCGAGGCGGTGCACGAAGCCGGCGCCTATTTCTATTCGGACGGCGCCAATTTCAACGCCATCCTCGGCAAGGTGCGCATCGCCGACCTCGGGGTCGACGCCATGCACATCAACCTGCACAAGACCTTCTCCACGCCCCACGGCGGCGGCGGGCCGGGCGCGGGGCCGGTGGTGCTCTCCGACGCGCTCGCCCCCTTCGCCCCGGTGCCGGCGCTGGTCGCCACCACGGACGGGCTGGCGCTGGTGGAGGACGAGGGCGCGGACGGGGCCGAGCAGGCACTGGGCCGCATGAGCGCCTTCCACGGCCAGATGGGCATGTTCGTGCGGGCGCTGGCCTGGATGCTCTCCCACGGCGCGGACGGCATGCGGCAGGCCTCGGAAGACGCGGTGCTCTCCGCCAACTATATCCGCGCCTGCCTCATGGACCTCATGAGCGCCCCCTTTGCCGACCGCCCGGCCATGCACGAGGCCCTGTTCGACGACGCGTGGCTCGCCGGCACCGGCCTCACCACGCTGGACGTGGCCAAGGCCCTCATAGACGAGGGCTACCACCCCATGACGGTCTATTTCCCGCTGGTGGTGCACGGCGCCATGCTGATCGAGCCGACGGAGAGCGAGTCCAAGGCCTCGCTGGACCTCTTCATCGCGTCGCTCAGGGATCTGGCGCTGGCCGCCAAGGCCGGGGACAAGGAGCGCTTCCTCGGCGCCCCCTATTACGCCCCGCGCCGCCGCCTCGACGAAACCCGCGCCGCCCGCACCCCGGTGCTGCGCTGGACGAAGCCGGCGCCGGTGGCCGACGCGGCCGAGTGAGGGGCTCCGTTCCGCTTCTGCGCGGGGCCAGAGACGAGGCGGCCCGCCCTTGCGAAGCCCGAACCGCAAACCCTCTCCCACGTGCGGGGGAGGGTTGGGT
>NZ_JAIVFN010000127.1 GCF_030015065.1 Xanthobacter autotrophicus
AGCGACAGCCCTTGCCCCCGCTGCCCGCGCCTGCGAAAAGGCGCGACCATGATCGTTCTCGACGACATTTCCCTGCGCCTCGCCGGGCGCCTGCTCATCGACCATGCCTCCGTCGCCATCCCGGAGAATGCGCGCGTCGGCGTGGTGGGGCGCAACGGCTCGGGCAAGACCACCCTGTTCAAGGCCATCGTCGGCGAGCTTGAGCTGGAGAGCGGCGCGGTGCGCCTGCCCAACCGCACCCGCATCGGCCGCGTGGCGCAGGAGGCTCCCGCAGGTCCCGACAGCCTTCTGGAGCGCGTGCTCGCCGCCGACACCGAGCGCGCCCAGCTGCTGAAGGAGCGCGAGCACGGGGCCGACCCCATGCGCATGGGCGAGATCGAGATGCGGCTCCTCGACATCGACGCCCATTCGGCGCCGGCGCGGGCGGCCACCATCCTCGCCGGCCTCGGCTTCGACGAGAGCGCGCAGCAGCGGCCCTGCTCCGAATTTTCCGGCGGCTGGCGCATGCGCGTGGCCCTCGCGGCCCTGCTCTTCACCGAGCCGGACCTGCTGCTGCTCGACGAGCCCACCAATTATCTCGACCTCGAAGGCACCCTGTGGCTGCAGGACTACCTGGCGCATTATCCGCGCACGGTGATCCTCATCTCCCATGACCGCGACCTGCTCGACGAGAGCGTGGACCACATCCTCCACCTCACCGGAAAGAAGCTGACCCTCTACAAGGGCGGCTTCTCCGGCTTCGACCGCCAGCGCCGCGAGCGGCTGCTTTTGGACCAGAAGGCGCGCAAGAAGCAGGAGATGCAGCGCGCCCACATGGAATCCTTCGTGGCCCGCTTCCGCGCCAAGGCCACCAAGGCCAAGCAGGCCCAGTCGCGCCTCAAGGCCCTGGCCCGCATGGAGCCGCTGGCCGCCCAGGTGAGCGAGGAGGGCGCCGCCATCTCCATCCGCCACCCGGAAAAGCTGTTGTCCCCGCCGATCCTGGTGATGAACCACGTGTCGGTGGGCTATGTCCCGGGCAAGCCGATCCTGCGCAATCTCGACCTGAGGATCGACGAGGACGACCGCATCGCCCTGCTCGGTCCCAACGGCAACGGCAAGTCCACCTTCGCCAAGCTCCTCGCCGGCCGGCTGGAGGCCGAAAGCGGCAGCGTGGTGCGCGCCGACAAGCTGGAAGTGGCCTACCTCGCCCAGCACCAGATCGACGAACTCATCCCCGGCGACAGCCCGGCCCAGCATGTGAGGAAACTCATGCCCGACGCCCCGGAAGCGCGGGTGCGGGCACGGGCGGCGGAGATGGGCTTTTCCGGCGGCGCCGCCGACACCAAGGTGTCGTCGCTCTCCGGCGGCGAGAAGGCGCGGCTCCTGCTGGGGCTCGCCACCTTCAACGGGCCGCACCTGCTCATCCTCGACGAGCCCACCAACCACCTCGACATCGAGGCCCGCGCCGCCCTCATCGAGGCGCTGAACGACTATCCGGGCGCGGTCATCCTCGTCTCCCACGACCGGCACCTTTTGGAAGCCTGCGCCGAGCGGCTGTGGCGCGTCTCGGGGGGCACGGTGAAGCCCTATGACGGCGACCTCGACCAGTATCGCAGCGAGGTGCTGTCAAGGTCCGACGGCGACCGCATGACCGATGCCGGCCGCAAGGACAGGGCCGAGCTGAAGAAGGACGCACCCGGGGAAGGCAAGCGCCGCATCGCCACCGGCCCCCTGAAGAAGCGCATCCGCGAGCTGGAATCCGCCGTGGAGAGGCTGGAGAAGGAAATCGCCGGCATCGACGCGAAGCTCGCCGCGCCGGATCTCCACGCCAGCAAGCCGCTGGATGCCGCCCGCTTCGCCAAGGACCGCGCCGCCGCGGCGGAAAAACTCGCGGTGGCGGAGGAGGAATGGCTCGCCGTCAGCGCCGAGCTCGAGGCCGCGGGCGGCTGACCGGCGCCGGGGGGGCGGCGGCCGCGGCGCTGCCGTCCGGTTCACGGATCAACGCCATCAGCGCCTGCGCCGCCCGCGAATGATAGCGGTCGGCATGGCGCAGGGCATAGAAGCGCCGCGGCGGGAAGGTGAGGGGCAGCTGGCGCAGGGTGCCCGTGGCAAGGCCCGCCGCCGCCACGAGATCGGAGATGACGGTGGCGCCCGCCCCCGCCGCCACGGCGCTCACCACCGCCTCGTTGGACGGCAGTTCCAGCACGACCTTGAGCTCCGAAGGGTCGAGCCCTGAGGCCCGAAGCGCATCCTCGAACACCTGCCGGGTGCCGGAGCCGGGCTCGCGCAGCACGAACGGCATCTCGAACAGGTCGGCCGGCGCAAGCGTGCGACGCTCCGCGAAAGGGTGGCCGGCCGCCACCACCAGCACCAACCGGTCTCCGGGCACCGCGGTGCGGGCGAGCAGCGGCTCCTCCACCTCGCCCTCCACGAAGCCGAGGTCGGCCGCGCCCTCCCGCACCGCCGCCGTCACCTGCGTGGTGTTGCCGATGACCACCGACAGGGCGATGTCGGGATAAAGCTGGTGAAAGCGGTTCAGCAGCGGCCCCAGCCAATAGTTGGCGATGGTCTGGCTGGCCTCAAGGGCGAGCCGCCCGCGCCTCAGGCCCGACAGGTCGGCGAGCACGGTCTCGGCGGCGGCGGCGCGGGCGAGCACCGCCTCGGCTTCCGGAACGAAGGCGTGGCCGGCCTCGGTCAGCTCGATGCGCCGGCCCACCCGATGGAACAGGGCGACGCCGCAGGACGCCTCCAGCGCCGCCACCGATGCGCTCACCGCCGACTGGGTCATGTGGAGGCCCGCGGCTGCGCGCGTCATGTGCAGGGCGCGGGCCACGGCGACGAAGACCTTCAACTGCTCCAGCGTCATGGACGCTCCGGGCTCGCGCGCCGCGCGGCTGCCCTCACATGAGGGCGGCGATCAGGATAAAGCTCAGCACCGAGATGAAAAGCCACGCGGCGGCGCCGAGCAGAAGCGGCCTGATGCCCTTCAGGCGCAGCTTGGCGATGTCGGTCTCCAGCCCCATGGCCCCGAGTGCCACGGCGAGCAGGAAGGTGGTGGCAAGGGCGATGTCGCCCTTCACCTCGCTGGGCACCACGCCGGTGGAATTAAGCGCCACCATGCCGATGAAGCCGAACACGAACCACGGCATGGGCGGGCTGGCATGGCCGGCCGCCTTGTCGCCCCGCGCCCGCCAGATGGCGGCGGCGCCGAGGCCGATGACGAGGGGCGCCAGCAGCATCACCCGCGAGAGCTTCGCCACCGTGCCGAACTCGCCGGCCTGCTGGCCGCCCTGGAACGCGGCGGCCACCACCTGCGCCACCTCGTGGATGGAGGCGCCGGTCCACAGGCCGAAGGCATGGGCGTCCAAGCCCGTATGGGGCAGCAGCGCCGGCATCAGCAGCATGGAGAGCGAGCCGAACACGGTGACGCAGGCCACCGCGTAGGCCACGTCCTCGTCGGAGCCACGGGTGACCGTGTTGGTGGCGATCACCGCCGAGGCACCGCAGATGGCGGTGCCGGCCGCGATCAGCTCCGACAATTGCCTGTCCACGCCCATCAGCCGGCCGAGCCAGCGGGTGGCGAAGAAGGTGGCGAACAGCGTGCCGGCCACGATGGAAAAGCCCACGAAGCCCACCGAGCGCACCTGCGCGAAGGTGAGTTGCAGGCCCAAGAGCACGATGGCGAAGCGCAGGATGCGCCGCAGCGCGAACTTGACCCCCGGCTTCGCCATGGCCGGCGTGCCGAAAATGTTGTGAAGGCCCATGCCGATGACGATGGCGAGCACCAGCGGGCTCACTAGCCCCATGCCGGGGATCTGCCTGAGCCCGTAGGCCGCAGCCGCGATGAGCACCGTCAGCGCCAGCCCCGGCAGGATGCCGCCGGACGCGCTGGCCGGAAATCGCGGCGCGGCGGGAAGCGGTGGTGCGGCATCGGCAATGGCAGGCTCGGACAATGGCTTGTCGGTCATGGCGGGCTCCTCGGACGCGGCGAGGATCGCGCCGCAGAGTAAATCAATCAAATGAGTTATATTTCTACAATTGATCTATTTTTATCGTTATTTTCTCATTGCTCCGAAGTCGCCGGGCAACCTGCCAACGGCACGGAGGATCCCCCCGGACAAGCCGGGGGATGACGGCCGGGCCACCCACGTTCAGGCAAGAAGCCCGACGCTCCCGAAGCGCCGGGTCCTCACCGCTCCGCGAAGGCCTTCTCCACCACGAAGGTCTCCGGCCGGCGCCCCGCGCCCTCGGCGAAGCCATGGCGCTCCAGGAGGTCGCGGGTGTCGGCGATCATCTGCGGCGAGCCGCAGAGCATCACCCGGTCCAAAGCCGGGTCAAGATCGGGCAGGCCAAGATCGACGAAGAGCTCGCCGCCTCCATGAGGTCGGTGACGCGGCCGCGGTTGCGGAACGGCTTGCGCGTCACCGTGGGATCATGCAGCAACTGCGCGGCGGCATATGCGCCGAGGAAGTCGTGGGCCTTCAGCGCCGCTACCACATCCTCTCCATAGGCCAGTTCCGCCGCCCCGCGGCAGCCGTGCACGTGGATGACGTGCTCGAACCGCTCATAGGCCTCCGGGGTCCTTGGCGATGGACACGAACGGCGCCAGCCCGGTGCCGGTGGCGAGCAGATGGAGCCGCCTGCCGGGCTTCAGATTGTCGACGAGCAGCGTGCCCGTGGGCCGGCGCCCCACCAGGATGGGATCCCCCGGTTTCAGCATCTGCAGACGCGAGGTGAGCGGGCCATCCGGCCCTTGATGGAGAAGAATTCCAGCTGATCCTCATGGGCCGCGCAAGCGAGCGAATAGGCCCGCAGCAGCGGCCTGTCGTCCGCCGGCAAGCCGATCATGGTGAACTGGCCGCTCTTGAAGCGGAACGCCGGATCGCGCGTGGCGGTGAAGAAGAACGGCCCCGCCCTGCGGTGGCGACCTCCAGCGTGTCGCCGAAGCTCATCACCTTGCCGCCACCCTTGGCCGCCACCTCGGCGTCGGCCTTGAGCATGAAGGCAGGATGGGGTGTGCCCTGCGAGAACAGCATCTTGCCGCGATAAATCACGCGCTTCTGGCCGTCGCCCAGCACCTCCCCCGCTCCTTGGCGGTGAGGCGCTGGAACAGCAGCGGCGAGACGGCAACGGGAAGACGCGCCTGGGGCGACCCGTTCAGCATGGCTTCTCTCCCGGTTGGATCGAGTCTCAACGGGTAAGAAACGCACCATTCTAAATTATAGTTTATATACAGATTAGACTAATATTGGCACCTCCGCTGGAACGCAAAACGGCGGCCAAGGCCGCCGTTTTGAAACAGGAGAGCCGAACCGCTCGATCGCCGGCGCGTTGAACCCACACCCGACCCGCGATTCCTTGACCAGCCGGGAGACGCAACGGCGTCAGTGACCGCCGCCGCTGCGCCCGCGCTCCAGCGCATCATAGACCTGCTGGAGGTCGGCCAACTGGCGCGCCGCGCGCTGCCGGCTTTCGTCGGTGGTCGCGTCGGTCACGTCTTCCTTCGCGTCCTGGATCTGCTGCTGGAGCGCACCGAGATCCAGCTCCTCCACCGGCTTTGCCTCTTCGGCGAGGATGGTGAGACCCGAGGGATTCACCTCGGCGAAGCCACCGCGCACGAAAAAAGCCTGCGGCGCGCCGTCACCCTTGATGGTGAGGATGCCGGGCTTCAGCATCCCAATGAAGGGAGCATGCCCCGCCAGAACGCCGAATTCACCTTCCGCGCCGGGCACGATCACCTCGGTCACGGCGCCGGAAAACACGAGCCGCTCGGGCGAGACCAGCTCAAAGGGTAAGGTCGCCATAATTCTCGTCTCCGGGTCGTCCCGAATGGGAAGCGCCCCAACATCGGGTGCGCCTCCAGGCGCCATCCAGCCGGATGAAACGCCCTCTCACGCCCGGCCCCGTCGCGAACGGGGCCGGAGCCTTTTGGTCCAATGATCGTTCAGGCCGCCTCGGCCGCGAGCTTCTTGCCCTTCTCGATGGCTTCTTCCATGGAACCCACCATGTAGAAGGCCTGCTCGGGCAGGTAATCGTACTTGCCTTCCACCAGGCCCTTGAAGCCGGCGATGGTGTCCTTCAGGTCCACGAGCTTGCCCGGGGAACCGGTGAACACTTCCGCCACGTGGAATGGCTGGGAGAGGAAGCGCTCGATCTTGCGGGCGCGGGCGACCGTGATCTTGTCCTCTTCGGAGAGCTCGTCCATGCCCAGGATGGCGATGATGTCCTGGAGCGCCTTGTAACGCTGCAGGGTCTGCTGCACCTGGCGGGCGGTGTTGTAGTGCTCCTCGCCGAGGATGGCGGGAGAGAGCATGCGCGAGGTGGAGTCCAGCGGGTCCACCGCCGGGTAGATGCCCTTTTCCGCGATGGAGCGGGACAGCACGGTGGTGGCGTCCAGATGGGCGAAGGAAGCGGCGGGCGCCGGGTCGGTCAGGTCGTCGGCGGGAACGTAGATGGCCTGCACCGAGGTGATCGAGCCCTTGGTGGTGGTGGTGATGCGCTCCTGCAGCGCGCCCATGTCGGTGGCGAGCGTCGGCTGGTAGCCCACCGCCGAGGGGATGCGGCCGAGCAGCGCCGACACTTCCGAGCCGGCCTGGGTGAAGCGGAAGATGTTGTCCACGAAGAACAGCACGTCCTGGCCCTGGTCGCGGAAGTGCTCGGCGACGGTGAGGCCGGTCAGCGCCACGCGGGCACGGGCGCCCGGAGGCTCGTTCATCTGGCCGTACACCAGGGCGCACTTGGAACCGGCGGTGGAGCCGTTGTTCTCGTGCGGGTCCTTGTTCACGTTGGACTCGATCATCTCGTGGTAGAGGTCGTTGCCCTCGCGGGTGCGCTCGCCCACGCCGGCGAACACGGAATAGCCGCCGTGCGCCTTCGCCACGTTGTTGATCAGCTCCATGATGAGCACGGTCTTGCCCACGCCGGCGCCGCCGAACAGGCCCACCTTGCCGCCCTTGGCGTAGGGCGCGAGGAGATCCACCACCTTGATGCCGGTGACGAGGATCTCGGCCTCGGTGGCCTGCTCCGCATAAGAGGGGGCCGGCTGGTGGATGCCGCGGGTGGCCTCCGCGTCGATGGGGCCGAGCTCGTCCACCGGCTCGCCGATGACGTTCATGATGCGGCCGAGGGTGCCGGCGCCCACCGGCACCTGGATCGGCGCGCCGGTGTCGCTCACCTCGAGGCCGCGCACGAGACCCTCGGTGGCGTCCATGGCGATGCAGCGCACGGTGTTCTCGCCGAGATGCTGCGCCACCTCGAGCACGAGCCGGTTGCCCTGGTTGGTGGTCTCCAGCGCGTTGAGGATTTCCGGCAGATGGCCGTCGAACTGCACGTCCACGACGGCGCCGATGACCTGGGTGATGCGTCCGACCTTGTTCGCCATTTTCGTCGTCCTCGTGTCTTAAGTCCCGACCGGCCTTGGTCCCGGGCCTCAGAGGGCCTCGGCGCCGGAGATGATCTCGATGAGTTCCTTCGTGATCATGGCCTGGCGGGTGCGGTTGTAGATGAGCGTCTGCTTCTTGATCATGTCGCCCGCATTGCGGGTGGCGTTGTCCATGGCGCTCATCTGCGAGCCATAGAAGGACGCCTGGTTCTCAAGCAGCGCGCGGAAGATCTGCACGGCGATGTTGCGCGGCAGCAGGTCGGCGAGGATTTCCTCCTCGGCCGGCTCATATTCATAGACCGGACCGCCCTCGGCCTCGTCCCGCGCCTCGAATACGGCGGGGATGATCTGCTGGGCGGTGGGGATCTGGGAGATCACGCTCTTGAAGTTGGAATAGAAGAGCGTGCACACGTCGAAGGCGCCCTGGTCGAGCAGGGTGAGGATCTTCGACGCGATGTCCGAGGCCTCCTTGAAGCTGAGGGTGCGCACGCTGCGCAGGTCCACCAGCTCGATGATGCGGTCGGGATAGATCCGGCGCAGCTGGTCGTAGCCCTTGCGGCCGACGCAGAAGAACTTCACGTCCTTCCCCTCGCCGATCAGCTGCTGGGCCCGCTCGCGGGCGAGGCGGACGATGGAGGTGTTGAAGGCACCGCACAGGCCGCGCTCGCCGGTGGCCACCAGCAGCAGGTGCTTCTGCGACTGCCCCGTGCCGGCGATCAGCACCGGCGCCTGGCCGGCGCCGACGATGCCCGCGGCAAGGTTGCCCAGCACCGTATCCATGCGCTCGGCATAGGGACGGGCCGCTTCCGCCGCCATCTGGGCGCGACGCAGCTTCGCCGCGGCGACCATCTGCATCGCCTTGGTGATCTTCTGCGTCGCCTTCACCGAGGCGATGCGGTTCCTTAGGTCTTTCAGGCTCGCCATCGTGCCCGTCCGTCAGGTTCGAGGAACAGGCGCCGCTCAGGCAAAGCTCTTGGCGAAGGCGTCGAGGGCCTTCGTCAGCTTCTCGGCGGTGTCCTTGGAAAGCTCCTTGGACGTGCGGATGGCCTCCAGGATGTCCGGATGCTGGGAGCGGAGCGCCAGCAGGAGACCCTCCTCGAACTCGCGCACCTTGGAGACCGGCAGCGGGTCGAGATAGCCGTTGGTGCCGGCATAGATCACCGCCACCTGCTCCTCGACCTTGAGGGGCGAGAACTGGCTCTGCTTGAGCAGCTCGGTAAGGCGGGCGCCGCGGTTCAGCAGCTTCTGGGTGGAGGCGTCGAGGTCGGAGCCGAACTGGGCGAAGGCCGCGAGCTCGCGGTACTGGGCCAGCTCGCCCTTGATCTTGCCCGCCACCTGCTTCATCGCCTTGATCTGGGCCGAGGAGCCCACGCGCGACACCGACAGGCCGACGTTCACCGCCGGGCGGATGCCCTGGTAGAACAGGTCGGACTCGAGGAAGATCTGACCGTCGGTGATGGAGATCACGTTGGTCGGGATGTAGGCGGACACGTCGTTGGCCTGGGTTTCGATCACCGGCAAAGCGGTGAGCGAGCCGGCGCCGAGGGAGTCGTTCAGCTTGGCCGCGCGCTCCAGCAGGCGGGAGTGCAGGTAGAACACGTCGCCGGGATAGGCCTCGCGGCCCGGCGGGCGGCGCAGCAGCAGCGACATCTGGCGATAGGCCACGGCCTGCTTGGACAGGTCGTCGTGGATGATGAGGGCGTGCATGCCGTTGTCACGGAAATACTCGCCCATGGCGGTGCCGGTGAACGGCGCCAGGAACTGCATGGGAGCAGCGTCCGAGGCGGTGGCGGCGACGACGATGGAATATTCCAGCGCGCCCTGCTCCTCCAGCACCTTCACGAACTGGGCGACGGTGGAACGCTTCTGGCCCACCGCGACATACACGCAGTAGAGCTTGGCCTTCTCGTCCGTGCCCTGGTTGATGGGCTTCTGGTTGAGGATCGAGTCGAGCGCCACGGCAGTCTTGCCGGTCTGGCGGTCGCCGATGATCAGCTCGCGCTGGCCGCGGCCGATGGGGATCAGCGCGTCGATGGCCTTGAGGCCGGTCTGCATGGGCTCATGCACGGACTTGCGCGGGATGATACCCGGCGCCTTCACGTCCACCCGGCGACGCTCGGTGAACATGATCGGGCCCTTGCCGTCGATCGGGTTGCCGAGGGCGTCCACGACGCGGCCGAGCAGGCCCTTGCCCACCGGGGCGTCCACAATGGCGCGGGTGCGCTTGACGGTCTGGCCTTCCTTGATCTCGCGGTCCGAGCCGAAGATCACGATGCCGACATTGTCGATTTCGAGGTTCAGCGCCATGCCGCGCGTGCCGTTCTCGAACTCGACCATCTCGCCGGCCTGGACATTGTCGAGGCCGTAGACGCGGGCGATACCGTCACCGACGGAGAGGACCTGGCCGACCTCCGAAACTTCGGCCTCCTGGCCGAAATTCTGGATCTGCTCCTTGAGGACGGCGGAGATTTCAGCGGCTCGAATGTCCATCAGCGGACCTCTTTCATCGCATGCCGGATAGAATTGAGTTTGGTCTTGAGCGAGGCATCGACCATGCGGGAGCCGAGCTTCACGATGAGACCACCGAGGATGGACGGATCGACGGTGACGTCGAGGTTCACGTCCTTGCCGGTCTGCTGCGCCAGCGCTTCCTTGAGCGCGGCGAGGTGCGCGTCGCCGAGCGGAGCGGCCACCGTCACCTCAGCCGTCGTCTCTCCGCGCTGGGCGGCGACGAGGGCGGCAAAATCGGCAATCATGCGGGGCAGCGCGAACAGACGGCGGTTCTGCGCCACCAGCTTCACGAAATTCCCGGCGAGGCCGGAAATGCCCACGTGATCAAGTACCGCGGAAATGGCCTTGAGCTGCTCCTCGGCCGAAAAGACCGGGCTTTTGACCAGCCGCGCCAGATCCGCGCTCTCCGCAATAAGAGCCGACAGGCGATCGAGATCCGCCTTCACGGAATCGATGGCGCCGGCCTCAGTCGCCAGTTCGAACAGCGCGGTCGCGTAGCGCCCCGCCATGCCTGACACGATCGTATCCGCCACCCCGCACCTCTCTCGAACTTGCAGCCCATGCCGCGCGCCTTGCGCAACTATTGCCCAAGCCCTTGATCTGTTGGGAATATTCTAATGTGACCCCGCGAGAGGGCTGAACCCGCCCCTCGAAATCCCGGTGTGCCTAACACAGGGAGATCAAGGCGGCAACATGACCGAAGGATGGCACCTAGGCCGCATTGCCGCACCGCGATGCCGGGATACCGCTTCCGCCGCCGCCCGGCGCCTTATGCCACACCGAGAAACTGCTTCAGCTCGGGCGTCTGCGGATCGGCAAAGACATTTTCCGGCGGGCCGATCTCGTGCACGCGCCCCTGGTGCATGAACACCACGCGGTCGCACACCTCGCGGGCGAACCGCATTTCGTGGGTCACCATGATCAGCGTCATGCCCTCTTCCGCGAGGGCCTTCACCACGGCGAGCACCTCGTTGACCAGCTCGGGGTCGAGGGCGGAGGTGATCTCATCACATAGTAGGGCCAGCGGCTTCATGGCCAGCGCCCGGGCGATGGCGACCCGCTGCTGCTGGCCGCCGGAGAGCTGGTCGGGATAGGCGTCGAACTTGTGGCCGAGGCCCACCTGCTCCAGCCGCACCCGCGCCTCGGCCTCCGCCTCCTTCTGCGACACCTTCTTCACCACCATGGGCGAGAGCATCACGTTGCGGCCCGCGGTGAGGTGGGGGAACAGGTTGAAGCCCTGGAAGATCATCCCGACCTTGAGCCGCAGCGCCTTGAGGTGCACCTCGTCGGGCGCGAGCTGGGCCCCGGCCACCACGATGGAGCCCTCGTCGATGGTCTCCAGCCCGTTGATGCAGCGCAGCAGCGTCGATTTGCCCGAGCCCGACTTGCCGATGATGGCGATGACCTCGCCCGCCGCGACATCGAGGTTGATGCCCTTGAGCACCTCGTTCTGGCCGAAGCTCTTGCGCACCTCAGTGATGGTGATGAGCGACATTCAGCTTCCTCTCCAGGATCTGGCTCGACTTCGACAGGGGCCAGCACAGGGCGAAATAGATCAGCGCCGCGAAGCCGTAGACCGTGAACGGCTCGAACGTGGCGTTGGTGATGATGGTGGCGGCCTTGGACAGCTCCACGAAGCCGATGATGGAGGTCAGCGCCGTGCCCTTCACCACCTGCACCGAGAAGCCCACCGTGGGCGGCACCGCGATGCGCAGGGACTGGGGCAGGATCACGTGGCGCAGCTGCTCCACGAAGCTCATGGCCAGCGAGGACGAGGCCTCCCACTGGCCCTTGGGGATGGCCTCCACGCAGCCGCGCCAGATCTCGGCGAGGAAGGCCGAGGTCCACAGGGTGAGGGAGACGAACGCCGCCGCCCAGGGCGACACGTCGAGGCCCATGAGCGGCAGGCCGAAGAAGATCAGGAACAGCTGCATCAGCAGGGGCGTGCCCTGGAACAGCTCGATATAGAGCCCGGCCGCGCGCCGCAGCCACGCCTTGCGGCCGATTCGCGCATAGAGCACCACCAGCCCCACCGCGCCGCCGCCGACGAAGGCGAGCAGGGAGAGCAGCACCGTCCAGCGGGCGGCAAGCAGCAGGTTGGAGACGATATCCCAGGTGGAGAACGTCATCATCGGGCAATCCTCCGGCGGGGGAAGACGAGGGCCCCGATGCCCCGCATGACCTGCCGCACCAGCACCGCCAGCAGCAAATAGAGCACGGTGGCGAGGATGTAGGCCTCGAACGCCCGGAAGGTGCGGGACTGGATGAAATTGGCGGCGAAGGTCAGCTCCTCCACCGAGATCTGCGAGCACACCGCCGAGCCGAACATGACGATGACGACCTGCGAGGAGAGCGCCGGCCAGATCTTCTGCAGCGCCGGAATGAGCACCACGTGGCGGAAGGTCTGCAGCCGGCTCATGGCGAGCGACGCCCCGGCCTCGAACTGGCCCCTCGGCGTCGCCTCGATGCCGGCGCGGATGATCTCGCAGGCATAGGCGCCGAGGTTGATCACCATGGCGAGGATCGCCGCCTGCATCTCGGTCAGGGAGAAGCCCGCCGCCGGCAGGCCGAAGAAGATGAAGAAGAGCTGGATAAGGAACGGCGTGTTGCGGATCAGCTCCACATAAGCGGAGACGGGCGGCCTGAGCCAGCGCGGCCCCTGCGTCTTGGCCCAGGCGCAGGCGATGCCCAGCATCACCCCCAGGACGCCGCCCACGGCGATCAGCTCCACGGTGACGGCGACGCCCTTGGCGATCACCGGCACATAGTCGCCGAGGGCGGAAAAATCGAAGCTGTAGGCCATCTGTGCCCGTTCCCCCCAATGGCGGACCACGCGCCGCCCGACGGCGCACCACTGCCCCCTCTCCCGCTTGCGGGGGAGGGATGGGGAG
>NZ_JAIVFN010000128.1 GCF_030015065.1 Xanthobacter autotrophicus
GCCGCCGCCCTTGCCGCAGGGCCTGCCCGATGCGTCGCAGGATGCGAGCAAGGCCTTCGAGCCCCCGCCGCCTGGACCCACCCAGGCGTCACCGCCTCCCGCCGCGCCGCCGCCCGGCGGCAAGGTGCCGGCTCAGATGCTATCGGATGATCAGCAGAGCCGGGAGCAGGCCCTGCGCCAGGTGCCGGACGATCCCGGCAGCCTGCTGCGGGCCCGCATCCGCGCGCGCTATTTCGGCGGCCCCGTGAGCGTCCCCGCGGAGGGCGAGCCGTGACCCGCCCGCTGCTGCGCCTCCTCGTTCTGTTCGCGGTGCTCCTGATGGCGACGCCGCTGCTGGCCGGTGCCTTCAAGGCGAGCGTCGAGCGCATGCCCACGGACCAAAGCGAGCCATTCGAGCTCGTGCTCAGCCTGTCCGGGCGGGACAGCCTTGAGCCGCCCAACGTGTCTGCACTGACGAAGGACTTCGAGATTCTCGATCGCAGCAAGCGCAGCCGGGTGGACACGGTCGCCGGGCAGCGGGTCGAGGTGAACGAGTGGGTGCTGACCCTGGTGGCGAAGCACCCCGGACGCCTCACCATTCCGCCGCTGTTCCTCGGCGGCGAGACGAGCGCGTCCATCGACCTCGACATCGCCCCCGGCGCCCCCATCGAGCCGCCGGATGACGGCCCGGTCTCGCTGGCGGTGGATGTGCAGGGCACGCCGCCCTTCTTCCTCCAGAGCGAGATCCCGGTGGTGGTGCGTATGTTCGACCGCGTCGGCGCGCTGGAGGCCACGGCGGGGCAGCCGGAAGCCGACGGCGCCTCCTTCACGCCCGATGGGGGGCTCAAGACCTATTCCCGCGTCTTCGGCCGCCAGCGCTACCGGGTCGTCGAGCTGCGCTACGTCATGCGGCCGCAGCGCACCGGCACCCTCCTCATCCCTTCCGTCGCGCTCAAGGCGTCCATTCCCTCCGCCCCGCTGGCGGGGCAGGAGCAGGCCCGCATTCTCGGCCGGCCTGCCATGCCGTGGCTCGGCGGCGGGTTCAATGCGGGGCGCAAGGTCACGGTCCATTCCAACCCGGTGGAGGTGGAGGTCCAGCCGCGCCCGGCCGGCATCACCGGCTGGTTCCTGCCGGCCCGGGCGGTGATGCTGCGCGAGAGCTGGTCGCGCCCGCCGGCCGAGGCGAAGGTGGGTGTCGCCCTCGTGCGCACGCTGCGCCTGGAGGTGAAGGGCGCGTCTGCGGGCCAGCTGCCGCCGCTCGCGGCGCCGGAGGTCGACGGGGTGCGCCAGTATGCCGAGGAGGGCAAGCCGGAGGCGACCTCCCTGGGCGGGGGGACCGGCGCGGTGGTGGAGACGCGGGTCTCGGTGGTTCCCACCCGCGCGGGACCGGTGACGTTGCCGGCCATCTCCGTGCCGTGGTGGAACGTGGCGACGAACCGCGCCGAGACTGCCACCCTTCCCGCCGTGACGCTCGACGTGGCGCCCTCCGCCGACGGCGGAACGGCGCGCGCGCCAGCGGCGCCCGTGGCCGGATCCACGCCCGCACGGTCTCCCGACGACGGGGCGCCGCAGGGCGGCTGGAGCCTGCGCGACCTGATCGCGGTCGGTTTCGTGACCGCGCTGGTGGCAGGCACCGTCTTCTACAGCGGGCGCCGGCGCCGTCCGGCCGGGGCGGCTCCCGAGCCGGCGCGCGCAGGACCCGCCGGGCCGGGGGCCTTGCGCGGCCGCAGGAGCCTGAGGCCGGCCGCGCCGTTCCTTGATGCGGCCGGGGCGGCGCGCGCGCTCGATGACGCCTGTCGCCGGAACGATGCCGCCGCCGCCCACCGGGCCTGGCTCGATTTCCGTCGCGCGTCGGGGTCCGGCGCGGAGGTGGAGTGCTCGCGCCCTCTGGCGCAGGCGGTGGAGGATCTCAGCCGGCATCTTTACGGCGGCAATGCCGGCGCATGGGACGGGCGCGCCCTGCGCACGGCCCTCGCCGCCGAGCGGCGCGCGGCGCGCCCGCGCCGCAGGAGCCGGGGCCTCCAGCCGCTCTATCCCACGCCACGCTGAGGGCCGGGGCTTGCGGGGCTTGCGCCTTCAGACGCTGCCCCACACCCGCAGCAGGAAATCGGTGAACACCGAGACCGCCGGCGAGCGCACCGGCGTCGCCCAGGCGGCGCAGGTGACGAGCTTTTCCGGCACGTCGTCGAGATCGCGGATGACGATGCCGCGCCGCTGCAGATTGCGCACGCAGCTCGCATAGACCGAGACGCCCGCCCCCGCGGCCACCAGCCCGAAGATGCCTTCGGAGGAGGACGCCTCCTGGGCGATGCGCGGGGTGAAGCCGCTGCGGCGGCAGATGGAGAAGAAGGCGTTGCGGAAGGCGCCCCAGTTCTCGCCCGAGCCGAGCACGAATGGCTGCCCGGCGAGATCGGAGAGGCGCAGGGTGCGCACGTTGGAAAGCGGGTGGGTGATGGGCAGGAGTGCCACGTAGCGGTTGTCGTCGAAGGTGTAGCTCTCCATGCTCGGCTCCTCGAACGGGCCGATCATGAAGCCGATGTCGATGCGCTCGGCGAGCAGCGCCTCCTGCTGCTTGAAGGTGGGGATGAACGACAGCTCCAGCCGGATCTCGGGCCGGTAGCGGCTGAAGGCGTTGAGGAATTCCGGTAGCCGGCCGTTGATGGCGAAGTCCATGTAGCCCACGCGCAGCACGCCCACCTCGCCGCTGGCGGTGCGGCGGGCCATGGCGGCGGCGCGCTCCAGCCGCTCCAGCGCGGCGCGGCCGTCGGCGAGGAAGGCCTTGCCGGCCTCGGTCAGCTCCACCGACCGGGTGGTGCGGGCGATCAGCGGAACGCCCACGTCCAGCTCCAGGTCGCGGATCAGGCGGCTCATGGCCGGCTGGGTCATGTGGGCGCGCTGGGCAGCGCGGCTGAAGTGCAGTTCCTCCGACAGGAGGACGAAGGCACGGACGTGGCGGAGGTCGAAGCGCATGGATCAATTCATATCACAGACGGCATAAATCGTGCTGAATTTGGAATTTCTCCTGTCATAGAAGATTGCGCAATCTGGTCCCTGCAAGTCCGCGCAAACGGGCGGAAAAACCAGCAGGGATAAAGCAATGGCCTTCGAGGACGATCTCGATGCGGCGCTGACGCGCGCCTTCGAGCAGGCAACCTCCCTCTACCAGGGACGCGGCTTCCAACGGCGGGTGGGCTTCGGCAGCCGGCCGGCGCTGATCAATGTGGATCTGGCCAATGCCTGGACCCGCCCCGGCAACCCCTTCACCTGCGAGAAGATCGACGACCAGATCATCCCCGGGGTGCAGGCGCTGCTGGCCGCATGCCGGCGCAACGGCCACCCCGTGGTGCATGTGACCACCTGCTACCAGGTCGCCGACGAGACCGAGGCCGCCACCGACATGGGCTTGTGGCATCACAAGATTCCCATCGAGGTGGTGGACCAGGCCAAGCCCGAATTGTGGGCCATCGACAGCCGCATCGAGCCGGTGAAGGGCGAGCAGGTGCTCATCAAGAAGCGGGCCTCCGCCTTCCACGGCACCTATCTGGCCGGCTTCCTGCGGGCCAACAACGTGGACACCATCCTGGTGACCGGCGTCACCGCCTCGGCCTGTGTGCGCACGACGCTGTGCGACGGTCTGGCCGAGGGCTTCCGCACCATCGCGGTGAAGGAATGCATCGGCGACCGGGTGCCCGGCGCGGTGGCGTGGAACCTGTTCGACATCGACGCGAAGTTCGCCGATGTGGAGCCGCTGGAGCGCTGCATCTCCTACCTCGACGACGTCGGCGCCAAGTCCCGCGCAGCGGCGTGAAGGGTCCCGCGCGGCGGCCTGATCCGGTCGCCGCGCCCAAGCGCGGCGACTTCAGGATGTTCTCCGGCATCGACGACTTCGACTTCGACTTCAAAAACAAAATCCAGAGGCGGACATGACGAAGACTGATCTCACCCTTTCGGGTGCGCCCTCGCGGCGTGCCGTCCTCGGGGCGCTCGGTGCGGGGGCGGCGGTGCTCGCCGCCCCGCGCCTTGCCCGCGCGCAGGAGGGCACCCTCGTCGTCTCCAACTGGGGCGGCGACTGGAACGAGCGGACCATCCGCTTCGTGGAAGCGCCGCTGGTGGAAAGCCGGGGCATCAAGATCGTCCGCGACCTCGGCATGGAGCCCGAGCGCAAGGCCAAGCTGATCGCCGAGAAGCGGCTGAGGCGCGGCACCATCGACGTCATCCACATCAACGAGGGCGACAGCGTGGAGCTGAACGCCCAGGAGGTGCTGAGCGACATCGACTTCGCCAAGGTGCCCAACTACGCGGACGTGGTGCCGGCCCTCAAGTCCAAGCCCTTCTTCGTGCCGTGGCTCTACAGCGGCGTCACCATCGTCTACAACAAGGACAAGGTGCCGAACCCGCCCAAATCCTACGAGGAGCTGTGGGACAAGAAGTGGGCCGGCAAAATCGGCCTCACCAACCAGCTTTATTTCAACTACATCATGATGGCCGGCCTGATCAAGGGCGGCAACGTCACCAATACAGATCAGGGCAAGGAACGGCTGATCCAGCTGAAGGAGCTGACCCAGCCGCGCATCTATGCCGCCCACCAGCAGCTCGGCGCCGGCCTCGTCAATGGCGAGGTGGACATCGCGGTGAACTACAAGGCGCGCGGCCTGCAATGGGCCAATGACGGCGCGCCGCTGGCCATCCAGTATCCGTCCGAAGGCGCCATCGCGGTGATGTTCGGCGCGGCCCTGCCCAGGCGCGCGCCCAGCCCGGACCTCGCCTATATCTATTTCAACGCCATGCTGGACAGGAAAGCCATGGCGGGCCTTGCCGGCGCCAGCTTCTACGCCCCGGCCAACGCCAGGGCGGACCTCACCGACGAGCTGCGCGCCAAGGTGGACTTCACGGCGGCGCAGGCCGCCGCCCTGAAATTCCCCGATTACGCCCATGTGGCGAAGAATACGGCGGAATGGCTTGAGTGGTGGAACAAGAACATCGCCCGCTGAGCGCGGCCGGCATGTCGGGTTCGGCCATGTCCACGGCAACGACCAGCCCCGGCGGCGCCACCGCTCCGCCCCTCAATCTTCCCGCGCCGGGTGCGCGGGAGCGCCGGCGCCTGTCGCCGGCTTTCGGCCTCGCGGCGCCCGGAACCCTGTTCGTGGTGCTGGCGCTCATGGGGCCGCTCGCCCTCATGTTCCGCTATTCGCTGAACCGGTTCGTGCCGGGACAGATGATGGTGGAGGCGGTCACCCTCGCCAACTACCAGAAATTCTTCGCCGACAGCTATTACCAGGAGGTGCTGGCGACCACCCTGTGGGTGTCCGCGCTGTCCACGCTCCTGTGCCTGCTGGCGGGCTTTCCGGTGGCGTATTTCCTGGTCCGGCAGGCCAGCGACAAATGGAAGGGGCGGTTGCTCCTCCTCGTCATCCTGCCGCTGCTCATGGGCAATGCGGTGCGCACCGCGGCGTGGATGGTGATCCTGGGCGACAAGGGCCTGTTCAACGCATTTGTCGGTGCGGTGGGCCTGTTGCCGGTGAAGCTCATGTACACGCCCACCGCCGTGGTCATCGGCCTCGTCTCGGTGCTGCTGCCGTTCATGATCGTGACCCTGCAGAGCGTCATCGAGGGCATCGACGCCAACCTTGAAGCCGCCGCCTCCAGCCTCGGCGCCTCGCACCTCACCACCCTGTGGCGGGTGGTGCTGCCCTTGGCGCTGCCCGGCATCCTCGCCGGCACCATGCTGTGCTTCATCCTGTGCATGAACGCCTATGCGACGCCGGTGCTCATCGGCGGCCCGAGCTTCCAGATGATGGCGCCCGCCGTCTACCAGCAGGTGGCGAAAGCCATGAACTGGCCCTTCGGCGCCGCGCTCGCCTTCGTGCTCATGGCGGTGACTTTGGTGCTCACCACCACCGCCAACATCCTGGTGCAGCGGCGCTATCGCCGCTGGAGCGAGTGAGGGGAGCCGGAATGAGGGGAGCCATGGGCATTCTCGCCATCAACCGCATCTATGCCGCGCTCTCGGCGCTGGTGCTCGCCTTCGTGCTGCTGCCGCTGGCGGCCATCGTGTGGGTGAGCTTCTTCGCCAACCGCATCCTGTCCTTCCCGGCCACCGGATACACCCTCGACTGGTATGTCCGCGCCTGGGAGCAGGAGGCGTTCCGCAACGGCTTCATCACCAGCGTGGAAACGGCGCTCGCGGCGGTGGCCATGTCGCTGGTGCTGGGCGTGCCGGCGAGCCTGGCCCTGGTGCGCTACCGCTTTCCGGGGCGGGACGCCATCCAGACCCTGCTGCTGTCGCCCATGGTGGTGCCGGGCATCGTGGGCGGGGCGGCGCTGTTCATGGCCTTCATCGAGCTGGAAGTGCTGCTGGACGTGGAGATCGCCGGCACCCTGCCGGGCCTGCTCATCGCCCATGGCCTCATCGCCTTGCCGTGGACGGTGCGGCTGGTGACGGCCTCCCTCGTGGGCATGAGCCCGTCTTATGAGGAGGCGGCGCGCTCGCTGGGCGCGGGGGTGCTCACCACCTTCTTCCGGGTGACGCTGCCCATCATCAAGCCGGGCATCGTGGCGGCGGCGCTGTTTTCCTTCGTCGTCTCCTTCATCGACCTTGAGAAGTCGATCTTCCTGGTGGGGCCGGGCCGCACCACGCTCCAGATCGCGCTGGTCTCGTACCTGGAATGGAACCTCGATTCCACGGTGGCGGCGGTCGCCACCGTGCAGATCCTCATCATCGGCGCGCTGCTGATCGCCAGCGACCGCTATGCCCGCCTCGCGCGGGCCTTCTGAAGCGGTTTCGAGCGAAGTGGTTTCCGGTTCGCGTGAAGAAAACGCATTGAAACAAGTCAAGGGAACACGCGTGCGTTTCAGTGAAACGCGCAAATGTTCCAAAACCCGCCTGCCTCCGGGGTGAAATCATGTCCGACGTCATTCTTCAGTCCATCGTCAAGCGCTACGACGCCACCACCGCCGTGGACAATGTCTCGCTCACCATCCGCCAGGGCGAACTGGTGGCGCTGCTCGGCCCCTCCGGCTGCGGCAAGACCACGACCCTGCGCATGGTGGGCGGCTTCATCCCCGTCACCGAGGGGCGCATCCTGGTGGGCGGGCGCGATCTCACGGCGCTGCCGCCCAACAAGCGCAACATGGGCTTCGGCTTCCAGAATTACGCCCTGTTCCCGCACATGAGCGTGGGCGAGAACGTGGCCTTCGGCCTCCAGATGCGCAAGCTGCCCAAGGCCGACATTGCGGCCAAGGTGAAGACCGCGCTCGACCGGGTGAAGCTCTCCCATCTCGCGGACCGCCTGCCCAAGCAGCTTTCCGGCGGCCAGCAGCAGCGGGTGGCGCTGGCCCGCGCGCTGGTGATCGAGCCGGACGTCTTGCTGCTCGACGAGCCGCTCTCCAACCTCGACGCGCAATTGCGCAACGAGATGAAGCTGGAGATCCGCAACATCCAGCAGCAGCTCGGCATCACCACCATCTTCGTCACCCACGACCAGGACGAGGCGCTCTCGGTGGCCGACCGGGTGGTGCTGATGCGCGCCGGGCGCATCGAGCAGATGGGCGCGCCGGACGACCTGTTCGAGCGGCCGGCCTCCCACTTCGTGGCCGAATTCATGGGCGTGACCAACCTGTTGGCCGGCACGCTGGAAAGCGTCGGGCGGTTCCGTCTCAAGAGTGGGGAGGTGGTGGCGGTGCCGGTGGCCGGGCTGTCCGGCGACCTGGCGCTGGCGCTGCGGCCCGAGCGGGTGATCCTCGACGGCACCGACGAGGCGCTGCTCGCCAATACGCTCTCTGCCGAGGTGGAATTCGCCACCTATCGCGGCCTCGTCATCGACTACCGGGTGCGCCTGCCCTCGGGCGTGACGCTGATTGCCCGCCGGCCCTCGCCGGCGGTGGGCGGCCCGGCGCCGCTCAGTCCCGGCCGCGCCGTGCGCGTGTCCTGGCAGCCCGAGGCCGGCACGCTCGTGCCGGTGTGAGCCGGCACGTTCTGGATGTCTGCCGGTGTGAGCCGGCACGCCATTTCATTTTCCAGTATCCGCCGGCGTCCGGCCGGCACCTCAGAAAGCATCTTGCCGTGAACCTGCACGTTTCGCCCACGAAGGAAGATCAAGCCGTGTCCAGCCTGCACGAACAGCTTGTCGTCATCGACGGCCTCATCATCTCCGACTTCTCCCGTCCCGTGTTCGAGGATATGCGCAAGGGCGGCCTGACCGCCGCCAACTGCACCTGCTCCATCTGGGACAACTTCACCGAAACCATGCGCAACATCGCGAAGTGGAAGAAGGACTTCGCGGCGAATAGCGACATCATCTCCCAGGTCTACACCACGCAGGACATCCTGAAGGCGAAGGCCGAGGGCAAGACCGGCATCATCCTCGGCTGGCAGAACACCTCGGGCATCGAGGACCGCATCGAATACCTGGAGCTGTTCCATGAATTGGGCGTGCGCATCATCCAGATGACGTACAACACCCAGAATTACGTGGGCTCCGGCTGCTATGAGGGCACCGACAGCGGCCTCTCCGACTTCGGCCACGACGTGGTTGCGGAGATGAACCGCCTCGGCATCCTGTGCGATCTCTCCCATGTGGGGCCGAAGACTTCGGAAGACACCATCAAGGCGTCGAAGCAGCGCGTCGCCTATTCCCACTGCCTGCCGGCGGGGCTGAAGGCCCATCCGCGCAACAAGAGCGACGCGCAGCTGCGCTTCATCGCGGACAAGGGCGGCTTCATCGGCGTCACCATGTTCCCGCCCTTCCTGGCGAAGGGGCCTGAGGCCACCGTCGCCGATTACGTGGAGGCGATGGAATACATCATCAACATCGCCGGCGAAGACATGGTGGGGGTGGGCACCGACTTCACGCAGGGCTACGGCAAGCCCTTCTTCGACTGGATCACCCACGACAAGGGCTTCGGCCGCAAGCTCACGGATTTCGGCGCCGTCATCAATCCGGAAGGCTTCCGCGAGATCGGCGATTTCCCGAACCTCACCGCCGCCATGGAGGCCCGCGGCTGGTCCACCGCCCGCATTGAGAAGGTGATGGGGCAGAACTGGCTCCAGCTGCTCAAGGACGTGTGGGGCCGCTGAGCCCCTTTTCGTCTTTCCTCCAACGCGGGAATACTTTCAAGATGGCCAAGCCCGAGATTGAGATCGACGTGGACCCGGCAACCGGGCGCTGGTTCGTGGACAAGATGCCCATGATCCTGGTGCCTCAGCATTTCTACAACAACAACCACTTCGCCATCGAGGGCGCGCTGGGGGCGGAAGCCTTCGACGCGGCGCTGGCCCCGGCGGGGCACCTCTCTGCTTTTGTATGGTGCAGGAAGCAGGCGGAGGTCTATGGTCTCGAAGGGGTCGATGTCTTCGCCCACTACATGAAGCGGCTGTCGCAGCGCGGCTGGGGCCTGTTCTCCATCCGCGCCATCGACCCCGTCGCCGGCACCGCCACCATCCGCCTCGACAACTCCTCCTTCGTGACGGACGAGACGCGGAACGCCGGCCGCAAGCTCTGCTACATGTTCGCGCCCTGGCTTGCCGGCGCGCTGGAGTTCGTCTGCGAGCAGGCGGGGGCGCCGCAAAAGCTCGAAGCCCGCGAGGTGCAGTGCGCCGCCGAGGGCCATGACTTCTGCCTCTACGAGGTCAGGCCCGCCGCCTGAGGCGGGCATCTTCTTCAACAAGACCTGAATAAGCGACCCGAAAACGGGCGCACCTTCCATCCGACCAGAGGACTTGAGGACCATGAGCGACAAGATGAACATGTCTCGCCGCACCGCGCTGAAGACGTTTGGTGTGGCCGCCGCCGGGGCGCTGGCGGCGCCGTCCGTGATCACGCGGTCGCTGGCGGCCGGCGAGACGCTGGTGGTCTATAATTTCGACGGCCTGCTCGGCAAGGTGATCAAGGATCACTGGATCGACCCCTTCAGCCAGAAGACCGGCGTGAAGGTGGAAGTGCTGACCATGCAGGGCTCGTCCCCGCCCATGGCCAAGATCAAGGCCCAGGTGGATGCCGGCCGCCCCGATGCGGATGTCATCCCCATGCAGATGACCGACTATGTCTTCGGCGTGCGGAACAATCTGTTCCAGACCATCGACGCCAAGGACATGCCCGAATACGCCAACCTCTATCCCGATTACATCACCCCCTATGGGCCGAAACTCGTGCTGTGGAGCTACGGCCTCGCCTACAACACCGACAAGATCAGGACCGCGCCCACCGCCTGGGCCGACCTGTGGGACCCGCAGTACAAGGGCAAGGCGGCGCTGAACGAGGCGCTGTTCGACCAGGCGCTGCAGATGGCCAACCTCGTCGCCAAGGGCAAGCCCCTGCCGGTGGACGACGCCACCTTCGCCGCCCTCACCAAGCTGCGCCCGAACCTTGCGACGCTCTGGACCACCGGCGCCCAGGCCGAGCAATTGCTGCGCACCGGCGAGGTGTGGATCATGCCGGTGTGGAACGGCCGCGTGTATCCGCTCAAGGATCAGGGTGTGCCCATTGATTTCGTCTCGCCGAAGGAAGGCTTCTTCACAAGGGCCGATCCGTTCTGCATTCCGCGCGGGGCGAAGAACCCGGACCTCGCCAAGGCCTTCATCAACTTCTCCTGCACCACCGCCCCGCAGCAGGCGCTGGCGGAGGGACTGTTCTACGCCTCGCCCAACCAGAAGGTGGTCTATCCGCCGGAGATCGCCAGGCGCGTGGTGGTCTCCACCCGCGAGGAACTGGCCCGCGCCGTGCCGGAGAATTTCGAGGTGATCGTGGACAATCTGCCCGACTGGCGCCGGCGCTGGGACGCCTGGAAGCAGAGTTGAGCGAAAGCCGGTCGCGGAGCCTTCGTCATGGCGAGCGATGCCTCTCTTCCATCCTCCCGAGAGCGCGATCCGATCAGATTGACTCAATCTGATCGGAGAATCGCCCTCTCACTCTTGGATAGAGAACGCGTTATCCGATCAGATCGCGATGCGATCAGATCGGCGCGTGCTCTAGCGGACCCACGGGGCAAGTGGATGTCATTGAAAAGCTGCGGTCGCCAGGGTCTCGGCCGGCTCGGATGGTGGGGGCTTCTGGCCCCCGCCATGGCGCTGTACGCCCTTGTCTTCTTCATGCCCTTGGGCGTGCTGGTGGGCGAGAGCGTGCACCCCTCCGGCGCGCCCCGGCTGTCGCTCGCCAATTATGCCGCCTTCTTCAATGATGGCGTCACCTTCTCCATCTTCACGCGGACGGTGCGGCTCGCCTTCTTCGTCACCCTCACCTGCCTCGTCTTCGGCTATCCGCTGGCCTTGTTCATGCGGCGGGCGGGGCCGGTGCTGCGGCTGGTGGCGCTCACCATCGTGGTGTCGCCGCTGCTCACCTCGGTCATCGTGCGCAACGTGGCGTGGCTGCTGGTGCTGGGGCGCGAGGGCATGGTGAATACCCTGCTGCGGCAGGCGGGTCTCATTGATGCGCCGCTGCCGCTGCTCTACAACACCTTCGGCGTGGTGGTGGGCGTCACCCATGTCTACCTCGCCTTCCTGGTGCTGCCGGTGTTCTCCGCGCTGCTCGCCATCGACACTTCGGTGGAGCAGGCGGCCTCGAGCCTGGGCGCCTCGCGCTTCACCGTGTTCCGCAAGGTGACGGTGCCGCTCTCTTTGCCGGGGGTGATCGCGGGGTCCACCCTCGTCTTCGTGCTCACCATGGGGGTGTACCTGACCCCGGTGATCATGGGCGGCAGCTTCGTCACCACGCTGCCCATGGTGATGACCGACCTGGTGCGCACCCAGTTCGACTGGAGCCGGGCGGCGGCCTTCGCCATCGTGCTCCTTGCCTTCATCGCCATGGTGATGGTGGCATCCAGCCGCGCCGAGCGGCGCATCGAGCGCATGCGCGGGGAGCTGTGATGAGCGAAAACCGGATCGGCTTTCTCGTGGGCACCATTGCCGTCACGGTGATGGTGTTCCTCATCCTGCCCCAGCTCATCCTGCTGGTGCAGTCGTTCACGGCGGAAGACTATTTGTCCTTCCCGCCGAAGCATTTCGGGCTTCGGTGGTATGCCTTCATCTTCCACGACGAGACGTGGCGGCGGGCGCTTTCCACCAGCCTCCTCATCGCCGTGCTGGTGACGCCCCTTGCCGTCGTCATCGGCACGGCGGCGGCCATCGGGCTCGACCGGGGCCCACAGCGGGCGCGCAAGGCCATGCGCACGGCTCTGGTCTCGCCCATGGTGCTGCCCCACGTGGTGCTGGGCATGGCCATATACCGGGTGTTCCTGCCCCTGCGCTTCGACGATACGCTCGCGGGCTTCCTGGTGGCGCATCTGGTGCTGTGCGTGCCCTATGTGATCGTCACCGTGGGCGCGAGCCTTCAGGCCATGGATCGCTCGCTGGAGCAGGCCGCCATGAGCCTTGGCGCCTCGCTTCCGGTGGCCTTGTGGCGGGTGGTGCTGCCGCAGGTCGCGCCGGGGGTGATCGCGGGGGCGGTGTTCGCCTTCATCACCTCGTTCGATGAATTCATCGTCACCTACTTCCTGGCCAGCCGGCAGACCACCGCGCCCATCCAGATCTTCTCCAGCCTCTCCTACCAGCTGGAGCCGTCCATCGCTGCGGTGTCGGGCCTGACGCTGGTGGTGACGGCAGCGCTGTGCGGCCTGCTCATCCTGCGCGGAAGCATGGCGGGCACGGTGCAGGTGGCGTGAGGGGGGCGTTTCCGCATTCCCCACCGCGGGGCCTCTCGCCCCGGTCTGTCTCTTATACACACCTGA
>NZ_JAIVFN010000129.1 GCF_030015065.1 Xanthobacter autotrophicus
CTCTCCACCCCTCCCCCGCAAGCGGGAGGGAGCGACGCCGGTGCTCCGTTTCAAACTGAAACACGGCCTCCCCCCTTGCGTTGCAGCATGACTTGCTCTAGCAAGCGCGCCCTGCTGCATCCCGCACCAGCAAGGAGGCCCCATGACCGCCTGCGGCCTCGACTTCGGCACGTCCAACACCACGCTCGGCTTCACCGGCGCCGTCGGGCCCCGCCTCGCGCTCCTGGAAGGCGAGGCCGACACCCTGCCGAGCGCCATCTTCTTTCCCCGCTCGGACGAGCCCCTGGTGGGACGCGCGGCCATGGCCGCCTATGTGTCGGGCCAGCAGGGACGGCTGATGCGCGCCCTGAAGTCGGTGCTCGGCACCTCGCTGGTGGACGAGACCACCTCCGTCGGCCGCCAGCGGCTGAGCTTCCGGGCAGTGATCGCGGCATTCCTGGGCGCGGTGAAGGCGCGGGGCGAGGCGGCAGCCGGAGGCGCGCTTGACCGGGTGGTGCTCGGCCGGCCAGTGCACTTCGTCGATGGCGATGCGGCGGGTGACATGCGGGCGCAGGACGTGCTGGGCACCATCGCCCGCGAGATCGGCTTCACGGATATCTCGTTCCAGTTCGAGCCCATCGCGGCCAGCCTCGACTATGAGCGCCAGGTGGCGGGCGAGGAGCTGGCGCTGATCGCCGACATCGGCGGCGGCACCTCGGACTTCTCCATCGTGCGGGTTTCGCGCGGGCATGCGGATCGCGCCGACCGGGCCTCCGACATCCTGGCGAACGAGGGCGTGCGCGTCGGCGGCACGGATTTCGACCGGCAGCTGTCCCTGTCCATGGTCATGCCGCTGCTCGGCCATGGCAGCCCGCTGAAGCGCAAAGGCCTGTCCATGCCGGTGGGGATCTATCAGGACCTCGCCACCTGGTCCTCCATCAACCGGCTCTATGACGGGCGGACCGCCCGCTCCATCCGCGAGCTGGAACGCGACGCGGAGCGTCCCCATCTGGTGTCGCGCCTCGCACGGGCGGTGGAGGACGAACGCGGCCACAGCCTGGCCCTCGACGTGGAGGCCGCCAAGATCCGCGTCGCGGAAGCCGGCACGACGGTGCTCGACCTCGCCGTGCTGGAAGCGGGACTGTCCGTGGGCATCGCCCATGAGGATCTGGTGCGGCACACCGGCCTGCTGGCGGACCGCATCGCCGGGCGGATCGGCTCCTGCCTCGCCACGGCGGGCCTGAAGGCCGCCGACATCGACGCCCTCTTCCTGACCGGCGGCTCCACCCGCCTCAGCCACGTGCGCGCGGCCATCTGCACCTGCGTGCCGCAGGCCCGGGTGATCGAGGGCGACACATTCGGCTCCGTCGGCACCGGCCTCGCCATCGAGGCCAGCCGCCGCTACGGCGCGGACCGGCCGGCCAGCACCTGACGCAACCCGGGGTGACGGCAGCCCCCGCTTCGAGGCGATGGCTTCGAGCGAAGGCCCGCCGGATCACCCGGGCGCGACGGAGTTGACCGGCTCGACCGGCGCGATGGCCTCACATGCGCACTCCGAGGCGTCGGGCGACGACCTTCTCCACTTCGAGCACGCACATGAAGCCGATACCGGCCGCCAGGATGATCAAGCCGTCCCGGAACGTGACCGGCCGGGTGTCGAACACGTTCTGCATGAGGGGCAGATAGGTGAAGGCGATCTGCGCCAGCACCACTATCGCGACCGCCATCAGCACCGCAGGCGTGCTGAAACCGCCGCGCAGGGTGAGCGAGGTCGTGCTCAGGTACCGGACATTGTAGAGATAGAAGACCTCCAGCACCACGATCGCATTCACCACCAGCGTCCGCGCGGTTTCGAGATCGCGGCCCTCGGCCAGCGCGGCGAAGAAGATGCTGAGCGTCGTCACCGCGAACAGGCCCGAGACAAACACGACGCGCCACAGAAGAAACGGCGAGAGCAGCGCCGCTCCGGCCGGGCGGGGCGCCCGGTCCATCACGCCGGGCTCCGACGGCTCGAAGGCCAGCGCCAGCCCGAGCGTGACGGTGACGATCAGGTTGATCCACAGGATCTGCACCGGCGTCATGGGCATGACGAAGCCGAACAGGATGGCGGCAATGACGGCGATGCCCTCGCCGCCACTGGTGGGCAGCGTCCAAGCAATGACCTTGCGCACGTTGTCGTAGACTGTGCGCCCCTCATGCACCGCCGCGACGATAGAGACGAAATTGTCGTCGAGCAGCACCATCTCGGCGGCCTCCTTGGCGGCCTCGGTGCCCTTGATGCCCATGGCGACGCCCACATCCGCCTGCTTGAGGGCGGGCGCATCATTCACGCCGTCGCCGGTCATCGCCACCACCGCGCCGGTGGATTGCAGCGCGCGCACGATGCGCAGCTTGTGCTCCGGACTGGTGCGGGCAAACACGCTCGCCCGCCGGGCCAGCGTCACGAGCTGAGCATCGGAGGCGGCATCCACCTCGGCGCCCGTCACCACCTCCAGATGGTCGTCGAGGCCGAGCTGCGCGGCGATGGCCGCCGCCGTGGCCGCATGGTCCCCCGTGATCATTTTCACCGCGATGCCGGCGGAGCGGCATTCCGCGATCGCGGACACCACCTCGGACCGCGGCGGATCGATGAAGGCCACGAGGCCCAGGAAGACGAGGCCTTCCACCGCCCCCAAGCCGAGCGGCCCGGCATCCTCCCCCGCATTTGCCTTCATGGCGAAGCCGAGCACCCGCTCTCCGGCCCCCGCGGCACGGACGATCTCCCGGTCCCAATGGGCCATGTCCAGCGGAACCGGCCCGCCCGGGGCCGCCTCGGACGCGGAGACGGCGAGCACCGCCTCGGGCGCCCCTTTCACGAACAGCACCGACCCGCCCCCCGGCGCCACATGCCGGGTGGCCATGAACCGGTGGGCGGCATCGAACGGGATCTCGTCCAGCCTCGGCCATTCGGCCCGCACATGGTCCACCGCAAGCCCGGCCTTGGCGGCGAGGGCCACCAGCGCCCCTTCCATGGGATCGCCGCTGACCCGCCAGCGGCCGTCCGCCTGCTCCAGCGCCGCATCATTGCATAGCAGCCCGCAGCGGATGACCTCCTCCGAGGCCTCCAGGGCCGCCACGTCGTCGTCGCTGCCGATGGCGGTGAAGACGCCGCTCGGCGCGTAGCCGGCACCGCTCGCCTCCAGCAGGTGGGTGGAGGTGACCACGTGGCGGGCCGTCATCTCGTTGCGCGTCAGCGTGCCGGTCTTGTCCGAGCAGATAATGGTCGTGGCGCCCAGCGTCTCCACCGCCGGCAGGCGGCGGATGACCGCGTTGCGGGCCGCCATGCGGCGCACCCCGATGGCGAGCGTGATGGTGATGACCGCCGGCAGGCCTTCCGGAATGGCACCCACCGCCAGCGCGACGACAGCCATGAGCGCGTCTGCCCAGTCATGCCCGCGCACGGACACCGCGAAGGCGAACAACGCCGCCGCCATGATGAAGCAGAAGATCGTGAACCGCCGGCCGAAGCTGTCGATCTGGCGCAGCAGCGGCGTGGTGAGCGGCTCCACCCCGGCGATGAGCACGCTGATGCGGCCGATCTGCGTGGCCTGGCCCGTGGCCACCACGATGCCGGCCCCCTGCCCCGCCGCCACCAGGGTGCCCGAGAAGGCCATGGACTGCCGATCGCCCAAGGGCACATCGGCCGCGACCGGCGCCTCGCGCTTCTCGGCGGTGACGGATTCGCCCGTCAGCATGGCCTCGTCTATCCTGAGGCTGCGCGCCCGCACGAGCCGCAGGTCTGCCGGCACCCGGTCGCCCGCCTCAACGAGCACCAGGTCGCCCGGCACCAGGTCCCGCACCGCCACCTCGGTGCGCGCGCCCTCGCGCACCACGGCGGCATGGGGCGAAATCATGCTGCGGATGGCGGCGAGCGCCTCCTCCGCCTTGCCCTCCTGGATGAAGCCGACGATGGCGTTCACCACGACAACCGCCACGATGACGCCCGCATCGACGGCATGGCCGAGCACCATGGCGGCGACCGCCGCCGCCAGCAGGAAATAGATGAGCGCATTGTTGAACTGCGCGAGAAACCGCACCACCGGATGCAGGCCCGGCGCTTCCGGCAGGGCATTGGCCCCATAGGTCGCGATGCGCTGCATCGCATCTTGCTCGCAAAGGCCTGAGGGTGAGGTTTGCAGTGCCGAGTAGACCGTCTCCACCGGCAAGGCATGCCAGGGAGTGATTCCAGCAGGAAGCTCAGGGTTCACATCCCGCTCCATCCGGAGACAAAACCAGGCCACCGCTCGAAAAGTCCGCCCGGGTCGCCGGACCTCCGGCAATGGGAATGGTATTACTTGATCCAGAGCAAAATTACGTTGGGAAATATGATAGGGGTAGAGCGGCGACCGTTGCAACCTGCACGCCGGGGGCGGTATGTCGCGGCCGGCTCTTGAGGGGAGAATATAAGGCGAGGTCGCTTCGCATGCACGCGTTCAAGGCGAGCCGCGATCGCGGCCTGATGGGCGCCACGCGCAGGAGAAGAGTCGGGTCGTCCTTGGCCCGTTACGTGGATACGGCAAGCCGGACGGCGGTACCCGTCACACTGCGCAGCCGCCGCGCCGTTTGGCTTGCATAGTCGCGACAGGCAAGCTGAGGCGCAACATGCCCGATCCGATCCCCATGGCGATCCTCGCCCGCCTTGCGATCGACGTGCAGTTCCAGGGGCAAGGCCTCGGGCGGGCACTGTTCCGCGATGCGGCCGTGCGCGTCCTATCTGCCGCCGCCATCGGCATCCGAGGGATCATGGTGCATGCGATTTCAGAGGAGCCGCATTCTACCGCACCCCTGGGCTTGTCCCCTCCCCGTCCGGCCCACGACGCTCTTGGTGACGCCGGATGAGCTGCGAGCCGACTGAGCACCGAAAGCATATGGTGCAAATATTCGCGTTCGACGTCATCCCAACAAGTGCGCGCAAATCCATCAATCCATGGTCATCTGAGGTCATCGCGCTCTAAATTCAAGAAAGAGAACGTGCTGCCCGATCAGCTTGCGATGCAGGTTGATCGGTGCGTGCTCTGGCTGGCGTTAGAAACCACAGGCCAAGCCGGCGGGCCAGAGGTAACAGTGTACATCACAGTTTTGGATTGCATCCTGACGCTGCATCAAAGTCGCTTGCGCCTCTGAGACGAAGGACATTTCGGCTGAAATTCAAAAATGAACGCTTGCCTCTCTTGAGGCTTTCTGCAACATTATGTTTCAATAAAAAATAATAACATATATCAAGAATATAGAGCACTACATATACTCAGATTCAGTGTAGCGGCTAACTTACTTGTTCCGCTGATCGCTTATGTTGTGCTTTCGGTGCGCCATGAACGAAATTTCAGCCTATGAGCAATGGATTGCGGAAGGCGGGCCCAGCCGGGCCGGGCTTGCACCGGAATTGTTCGCGAAATTTTCGGCCCTTCTGCCTATCCTGAAGAACGAACTCCACGAATTGCGAGCCGCGCTTGTTCCGAGCGCTCTCCGGCATTGGAGCCTGGTCGACGCGACGCCTCCGCCGGGGGGCAATCTGATGCATGTGCTGCTTGTCGAACTCGCACAGAAGTTGAGCGCAGCGCGCGATGCCTCCAATCGATGCCTGTCGGTCTCATTGCGGGCGTCCAGCGAGGCGACAGACTTAAGCGGGACCGTCCAGCGCGCCATCGACGACGATCTGCGCAGCGTTGAGGAAGCCAACCGGCAGATTGAAATGCTGGGCGCATTGCGGACCGGACACGAAGCCGCACTCCGCGCCGCCCGGCAACAGCTGGAGGGCGGCGAAGGCTTCAAGAACGGGTTTCTGACGGCGATTTCGCTCGGCATCCACAATCCGGTCAAGGCCAATATGGACGCCGCCAATCAGGCGATCGCGCGGATCAACGCGGAAGCCGCCATCGCCAATGCCACTGCAATGGCGGCGCGCGTGCATCAGTCGGAAGTCGTCGCGTCGCAACACATTCTCCAGCGCATCAACGCACTCCACGGCTTTCTCATCGACCGCCACAATGATCTCAATGTGGGCGTCGGATTGATCGAAAGCGCGTTACCCCAAATTGCCCGGGCCGACGAAACCACCCGGGAATCCCTTCGCCAAATCTATTGCAGCCGGGCGCGGCCTGCCATGCAGCGCCTTGCGCTATGGACCACGCATCCGCAATGAGGCGACAGACACCGAAAGGTTGAAGGCGATGTCCGACCCATCCGAGAATGTGCCGGCGGACGGCAACGACGGCCATGCCGAACTTGAGGCACTGGTTTCGCCGAAGGTCGACGAGAAGGGAAACCCGGTGCTCAGCCCGCTGAAGCAGGGTTGGCACTATCTGCAAGTGTATCTGAACTATGGCGTACGGTTGCCGACAGACGATGCCGACCTGCGTATCGTATTGGCAAATGCCAGTCTCGCCGAGATGCCTTATTACGCCAGCATGAAATCCGGCCTGTCCCTTATCAAGACGGCCTGCAAGGAATTCATGACCGATGGCCTGCCGGACATGCTGGGCGTCGGCAACGACCTGAAGCGCTTCGCCGAGAACGCGGTCAAGAGCGAAGGCGACCTCATGGGTGTCGTCGAGCAGCTGGTGAAGGATGGCGACCTGGATGCCGCCGCCGAGCTGATCAAGGCGATGCGCGATGATGCCCAAGCGGCCGTCGACCGCGCCTTGCGCGTGGAGAAGAGCCTCGGCAAATTCTCCGGCGAACTCGGCGACGCGGCGGGCAAGCTCGATGTGGCCCAGCAGGAGATCGCGAGCGACCACAGGCTGAAGTCCGAGACCATCGCCGCACTTCAGGGCGATGAGAAAACCGCTGGCTCGCTGGCCCAGCTGGAAAAGGCGAAAGCGGAACTCGAGGATCAATACGACCACGAGGTGGCTGTGGCCGCGACGACGCCCACTTATGCCTGGGTCGGTCCGCCAATCGGCCTGATCGCCGCGGTTGTCGTGGCCGGCGTCTATGGCGACCGCGCCACCAAGACCCTTCGGGAAGTCGAGCAGCGCAGCAAGGACATCGCCGATGCGAGCAAGGTGCTCGACCAGGCGCTGCGCGTGCGCGACGTGAGCCGCCTCGCCGAACGCACCGTTGCCAATGCCTCCCGCTACACGGCGCTCGCCATCAGCCATGTGCAGACGGTCAAGACCGCCTGGAACGGGCTCGGATCCGATCTCCAGTCGATTGCCGGATTTCTCAAGGCATCGGTGCGCACGGGCACGGCTTCCAACAACAGCCCCTTGATTTCCGATCGGGCCCTGACTGCTCTCCTGAACAATGTCGAGAAGAAATGGGCGGCCCTCTACCCCAACCTGATCGTGCTTACGCAGGCGCCCTATATCAAGATCGACCCGAACCCATCGACCATGTCTGACCAGGCCAAGGCCATGGATGCAGCAATGACCAAGAAGATCTAGGCGAGGGGGAAGACGGTCATGGCCGAGCAGACCAACGCGCAAACCGACGCGCAAACCTGGACACGCACGGCACGTCCCTGGTCCACTCTTTATGCGGACGCCTCCCTCAAGCGGCTCGGTCTGCCGGCGTTTACGGTGGTGGAGCCCGGTGCCGGCATCTACCGACACCCGATGCTAGTTTGGAGCGCGGTTCACAAGGCCGCCCGAAAGGCCACGGACGCTCCCTACCTGATGGTCTGCTGCGACGTGCTTGTCCTCGACGAGGACCTGATCGTGGATAGGCCCGCCTTCATCATCGCCCGCCGGATCGAAACCGGTCCGCGCGCCGGTGTGATCATCGACAGGATCGCGCAACCCGATCCCAGTCTCCTCCTCATGACCCAGCAGATCGTCGAGGCGGCAAGCGGCAAGGCATCGGCCCTTTCGGTTACCCTCGTCGTCAATGATGCCGCGGGCACGCCCATCGAGATCGGCTATGACCTCACGCCCGCCTCGAACGCGGAATTCTGCAAGGCCATCGTGCTGGAAGCTGGCGAATCCGTATTCAGAGGCCTGCATCCGGGGGATGCGGGCCTCGGCATCATCGGGCTGGGCGAACAGCCGGCGCTGCTGCTGGAAACCCAGTTCCAGCTCGCGAGCCTGCGCTTCACCGAGGATCCCGGTTATGCGCGCCAGCTGCTGTTCTGGATTGTCGAACTCCTGTCCGGCAACCAAAGTCTGGCCGAACTCGCGCTGCAGGCCCGCGCGCTCTACGACACGGTGTCCCTTCTTTCCGGTGAGGCTAGGAACGGCGTGCTGGTTCCGGCGCTCGACCACGCCGTCTATGCGGACCAGGCCGACCAGTGCCTCAAGCTGCTGACGGGCCGCGATCAGCGCCTTGCCGACATGAGGCAGGCGACCCGGTCGGACAGGCAGTGGCTCGACGACGCGCGGGTGATGCTTGCCGACCGCACCAACGAACTCGATCTCAACGACAGGCTCGTGGCACAGGCCCGCCGCACCCGTGATCAGGCCGAGGAAGCCCGCTCCGATGTCCTGGGCCAGTTGCTGGATACGCGCCTGACGCTGGAGCGGGCAAAGACGACCTTCGACATGGAGATCGAACGCTGGAAGCGCGCGCAGATGCAGGCCGCGGCCGTCGATCTCGTGACCAATTCTCTGGCCCTTCTCTCCAAGATACCGGCGATCGTGGTCGGTGCCGGCGATGTCGGCGCGATCGGCCAGGTATTCGTCGGCGACGTCACGCAGATCGCCGGGCAGGCCGGAAAGATGCTCGGCGCCGACCAGAGCGTGACCAGGATGGTGAAGGGCCAGACGTTCTCGTCCTGGGCGGGCAAGATCGAATCCGCCCGCGGTCCATTTGCCAGGCTTTCGAAGTCGAACAGAATTGACCAGAACGCCAACCGCCTCGCCACCTGGGCGCAAGGCAAGGCCGACTCAGTCCTGCCCAAGGGCAACCCGCTGCCGCCGCGGAACCAGGCCGGCGCCAATCCGCCACCGGCCGCGGCGCCCGACCGCGACAAGGCCGATGACATGCGTGACAAGGTCGAAAGCGCGGCCGGCGATGCCAAGGGCATCTTCGACGCCGCCATGCGCCTGAAGGAAATCGGCGAGGCCGCGGAGGCCATGGAGCAGAGCAGCGCCGAACTCCTCGGCCTCGCCGAAGGCTCCATCGGCGACAGCCTCTCGACCGTCGAGCCTGCCGGCATCGACATTGCGACCGGGGGAGCGCAGCTGTGGCAGAACCTCGCGATCGACGTCGAGAACATGTTCGAGAACCTGGCCGGCGGTGACGTGAAGTCGATCCCCGGCGCGATCGAGTACCGCCTGGCCTTCCGCAAGCTGTTCGTCGCCGGACAGGCCATGAGCGTGGCGCGGCTTGCCCTCGCCAAGGCCAACACCGACCTTGCGGTGGCGATCCTGCGCAAGCGATCGGCCGCCAGAGCGCTCGACACGATGGAACAGAGGGTCGGAAAGCTCGGCGCGCAGGTGGCCGAGGACGAAACCGTTCAGAACGCGCTGTTCGAGCGCGTTGTCGAAGCCAAGCGGGGCGTGTTCCTGGCGATGGAGGCCTATCGCCGGGCCTTCTGCTATTTCTCGCTCATTCCGCTGGAGTCCTTGCCGGCGCTGCCAAGAATTACCGATTCCGTCGACGATTTCAGCAACAAGGTGCGCCAGATCGCGGGCCGGGCCTTTGAACTTGAGGCGGTCGAGCAGATGACCGGAATGCCGTCGACGACCACCAATATCGAGATCGTCGTCTCCGATCCTGTTGAACTGACGGGCGTTGTCGGCAAGCGCAGGGTCGAGATTACGGTGCCTGACGATTCCCCGGCATTCAAATATTTCGCGCGGGTGCGCGTCTCGCGTATCCGGGTCTATGCTGAAGGCGTCACATCGCCCGTTCCGATCCTCGTTCGCATCTCGTCGAACGGCATCTACCGCGACTGCGTGCGGAGTGGCCCCAGTTCCTCGCCCCGCTGGGTCGATTTCTCCGGAAAGAAGTTCAGTCGGGTCTTCGTCTACAAGGATCAGATTTCACCGCCGCTGGTGGAAGCCGACACGGTCGAGCGTTTCCGCAATGATGTCTTTCGCCCGACGCCCTTCACAACCTGGACCCTTGTTTTCGAGCGCCAGGACGGCGCGGCGATCGATCTCACCGGCCTGTCCGCGATCCGCATGCAGTTTTCGGGCGAATGCTCAGCCTTGTGAAGAGGTTTTCAATGAACGACGCGACCGTAAAGACACCCGTGGACACGCGGAGCGCGGAGGTCGAGAAAGCCAAGGACGACCCCAACAAAATATCGCAGTGGCGCAGCCTGATGCAGGCGGCATCCTCGCCGATCAAGCTGTTCGCACTGATCGTTCTGGTCTGCAACACCGTGTTCGGAGCCGCGGCTGCAATCTCGTCGCCCTCCAACTTCATGTATACATTGCATGCTTTTCTCGCGGTGGTCGCATCGTTCGTATTGATGGCCATCTGGAGCCCTCGATCCTTCTATTCTCCCGCAGAGCTGAAAACGCTGCTCGAAGTCGAGCAGCAGGTGGGCCGGTCCGTCTTCCCGGAAAGCAGGCCATGGATGATGACGCTCTCGTTCTTCGTCGGCTTGCTGATCTATGCGATCTACCAGTTCGCGACCCGATGATCCGCCCTGCATAGGTGCTGCGCGACAAGGCCAACTCCGCAATGTCATGAACGCGCTGAAGCCCGCCGTTCCACAGGGCATGTTTCCCCGCCCCGACGGATGCGGGAGAGAGGAGAAAATCTCCCGGGAGGACAGCTTCGACCTGTCCTCCCGGGAGAGGTCCATGAAGCGGACGCACTCAGAGAGGACAAACGCGATATCGGTCACGCAGGTCACCCGAGGACTCTGGCCTCAACCGGATGAGAGACGGAGCTCACAGCACTCCGGCTCCCCCGGCCTGCCGCGAAGCCGCCGAATGACCGTACAGAAATGCGAGGCCGGGCGCCGTTCCGCGACGCCCGGCCTCGCCCTTCCGGCCTGCGGCCCGGGCCCTGCCGGCACGGGCCGCAGCACTTCATTCGAATACGAAGATGCTGGAGCTCACGCTGGCGAGCTGCATGTCCTTCAGGATAATGGCATGCGAGGCATCGATGGTGATGGTCACATCATTTCCGGTCTGCGCCAGATTGAGGTCGGAGACACTGTCCGCAAGGCTTTGGTCGATTGCGATGTGGCTGCTTGCAACATCGAAATTGAGGACTGTGTCGGTTCCCCCGTCATAGTGGAACGTATTGTCCGTCATATTGCGCAAATAGATGGTGTCATTCACCTCGCTGCCGTAGATCTGCTGGCCAGTGGTGTACGAATAGACCGTATGGGTTCCGTCGCTGTGCTCGTAATCGCGCAGGAGGAGGACCATATCCTTGCTGAAGGTGTCGTGCCGGATATCGCCGGTCCCGTCCTGAAGGTAGTTGTCGACAACACGGGATCCGTCCGCATGGATCTCGTAGTGCCCGAGCAGCGTGCCCGTGCTGTCATACATCCAGGTATCCTTCGACCCGTCCGCATGCGGGATTTCCCGATAATCAAGCGTGCCGTCGGCGTGGAAGCGCTCGATCAACATGATCTTGCCACTGGCGTCCACCTGCTGGTGCTGCGTCGTATAGGTCTGGCCGGTGATGTTGTAGTTATAGAAATCCGTTACCCCAGTCGCCTTGTCAAGAACGACGGTCTTCATGAGCACACTGTCAGTCCAGTAGTTGGTTGTGCTGGATGAAGAGGTGTCCACCGTTTTCTGGGTCAGACTTCCGGTGGAGGCGTCAAATGTGTCCGTGGTCTTGTCACCGTTGGGGGCGACGATGACCTCGCTGATCTTCTGGCCCGCCGCATTGTAGATCACCGTGTCGGTGGTGCCGTCCGCCGCCACCGACTTGGTGTAGTCCAGCGTTCCGTCCGCGTGCCAGCGCTCCGTCAGCCACACCTTGCCGGTCGAATCCGTCACCACGTGCTGGCTCGCATAGGTCTGGCCCGTGATGTTGTAGGTGTAGGTGTCGGTGTAGTTGGTCGTCTTGTTCAGCGTGGTGACCTTGGTCACAACGCCGTCCGTATAGTTCCGGGTGATGTATGTGCTGCTGCTCTCGACCACCTCGAGGGTGATCTTCCCCGTCGACGGATCGAAGCTGTCCGTGGTCCTGGTGCCGTCCGCCGCGACGATCGCCTCGCTGATCTTGTTGCCAGCCGCATTGTAGGTCA
>NZ_JAIVFN010000130.1 GCF_030015065.1 Xanthobacter autotrophicus
GCGGCGGCACGTAGATCACCGAGGCGTCGGCCCCGGTCGCCTCCCTGGCCTCGATCACGGTGTCGAACACCGGCAGGCCGAGATGGGTGGAGCCGCCCTTGCCCGGCGAGGTGCCGCCGACCATCTTGGTCCCATAGGCAATAGCCTGCTGGGCGTGGAAGGTGCCGTTCTTGCCGGTGAAGCCCTGGGTGATGACCTTCGTGTTGGCGTCGATAAGCACGGACATCACGCAGCTTCCTTCTTCACGGCGGCGACGATCTTCTGCGCCGCGTCATCGAGGTCATCCGCCGGGATCACGTTCAGACCCGACTCCCGGATGATCTTCTTGCCTTCTTCCACGTTGGTGCCTTCGAGGCGCACCACCAGCGGAACCTCGAGGCCCACCGCCTTCACCGCCGCCAGCACGCCGCGCGCGATCACGTCGCACTGCATGATGCCGCCGAAGATGTTGACGAGGATGCCCTTCACGTTGGGATCGGCGGTGATGATCTTGAAGGCGGCCGTCACCTTCTCCTCGTTGGCGCCGCCGCCCACGTCGAGGAAGTTCGCCGGGCTCTCGCCGTAGAGCTGGATGATGTCGAGCGTCGCCATGGCGAGGCCCGCGCCGTTCACCATGCAGCCGATGGTGCCGTCCAGCGCGATATAAGCGAGGTCGTACTTGGAGGCCGCGATCTCCTTCTCGTCCTCCTCCGTCAGGTCGCGCAGCTCGGCGAGCTCGGGATGGCGGAACAAGGCGTTGGAATCGAACGTGACCTTGGCGTCGAGCACGCGCAGCTGGGCGTCCTTGGTGACGATCAGCGGGTTGATCTCCAGCATCGCCATGTCGGTATCGACGAAGGCGGTGTAGAGCACCTCGGCGAGCTTGCCCGCCTGCTTGGCGAGGTCGCCCGAGAGGCCGAGGGCCTTGGCGATCTTGCGGCCGTGGAAGCCCTGCACGCCAGTGACCGGGTCCACCGAGAAGGTGATGATCTTCTCAGGATGGGAATGGGCCACTTCCTCGATGTCCATGCCGCCTTCGGTGGATACCACGAAGGCCACGTGCGAGGTCGCGCGGTCCACGAGAAGGGAGATGTAGAACTCCTTCTCGATGTCCGAGCCGTCTTCCAGGTACAGGCGGTTCACCTGCTTGCCGGCCGGGCCGGTCTGGATGGTGACGAGGGTGTTGCCGAGCATCTGCGAGACGAAGGTCTTCACCTCGTCGATGGACTTGGCGAGGCGCACGCCGCCCTTGTCGCCAGCCGCCGGCTCCTTGAACTTGCCCTTGCCGCGACCGCCGGCATGGATCTGGGACTTCACCACCCAGAGCGGACCGCCGAGCTCCTTGGCCGCAGCCTCGGCCTCTTCCACCTTCAACACCGGCACGCCGCGCGAGACCGGCGCGCCGTACTTCTTCAGCAGCGCCTTGGCCTGGTACTCGTGAATATTCATCTCTGCGTCCCTCAGGGTTGCGAAACGCCCCTCCCCCGCCCCGGACGGACCGCGCCCCGCAAAATGCGGGGCCAGATGGTCCGCGCCGCTTCCACCGCAGAAGGAACCTTGTGCCGCGACGGCCCGCTCAGGCCGCCGCGAAACCCAGGGTCCCCGGAAGGGGAGCATTCGTCTCCTTCACCTCACCGGTCGTTCCGCCGGCACGAAAACGGCGCACCCTGCGGCGCGCCGTCACTGTCGAGATCACTTCCCGAGGCCGGGTGCGATCTTCAGGCAGGCCTCCACCAGTCCTTCGACGGCAGCGACCGATCTTTCGAACATGGCACGCTCGGACCGGTCGAGCTCGACCTCCACGATGCGCTCCACACCACGCGCGCCGATGACAGCCGGCACGCCCACATAGATGTCCCTCAGCCCGTATTCCCCATCGAGCAGCGCCGCGACGGGCAGGACGCGCTTCTTGTCCCTGAGGTAGCTCTCGGCCATGGCGATGGCCGCCGCCGCCGGCGCATAGAAGGCCGAGCCGCTCTTGAGCAGGTTGACGATCTCCGCGCCGCCGTCGCGGGTGCGCTGGACGATGTCGGCGATGCGCTCCTCGCTGGTCCAGCCCATGCGGATGAGGTCGGGCACCGGGATGCCGCCGACCGCCGAATAACGCACCAGCGGCACCATGGTGTCGCCGTGCCCGCCCATCACGAAGGCGGTCACATCCTCCACCGAGACGTCGAACTCCTCGGCCAGGAAATGGCGGAAGCGTGCGGAATCGAGCACGCCCGCCATGCCCACCACCTTCTCCGGCGGCAGGCCGCTGCAGCGCTGGAGCGCCCACACCATGGCGTCGAGCGGATTGGTGATGCAGATGACGAAAGCGTCAGGCGCATATTTGCGGATGCCGGCGCCCACCTGCTCCATCACCTTGAGGTTGATGGCGAGGAGATCGTCGCGGCTCATGCCCGGCTTGCGCGGCACGCCGGCGGTGACGATCACCACGTCCGCGCCGGCAATGGCATCGTAGCTCGACGCGCCGGCGAAGGCGGCGTCAAAGCCCTCCACCGGCGAGAGCTGCGCGAGATCGAGGGCCTTGCCCTCCGGAACGCCTTCCGCAACATCGAAGAGAACGATATCGCCCAACTCCTTCAGCCCGGCCAGAAGGGCGAGCGTGCCGCCAATCTGTCCGGCCCCGATGAGGGCGATCTTGTTGCGGGCCATCCCTTGTCCCCGGAAACCGATCTGCTGGCGGGCGCATGAGACGAGCCGCCGCAGGAAACGAGCGGCGCTTGACTACTCCCATCCGCCCTGGGGTTCAAGACGGCCGCACTGCACAAATAGTGTGAGAAGTCCGCTTTTTGCTGCTGAAACAGGCCTTTTCAGGCGCTTTTCCGCACCATTTGCACCATGCGGAAAACGATCCCGCATGGTGGACCCATCGGCCTACCGCCACGGCCCCGGAAACGGACCTGACGCCGCCGCGCCGGGCGGGGCGCGGCGGCGCTGCACCAAATAGCCATGGCGGCACCACGCCCGGAACCACTCGTGCAAGCTGCAGCGGCAAGCGGGAGCTACGACCAGCAATCAATGACACCGCACCCGCACTCCGGTGCGCGCCATGACCGTGGGCGCAGCCCGGGCATCGGAGCGGGCAGCCTGAGGCGAGCCGCTCCATAGTCGGCCATGTCGCCGGCAGCCGGGCCTTATGAGCGCAGCCGGGCTCCGGACGGGTGGCCGGCGCGAACATGCTAGAGCGCGATCCGAGCAAATTGATTCAATTTGCTCGGTGAATCGCCCTCTAAACTCAAGAAAGAGCACGCGCCGATCAGCTTGCGATGCAAGCTGATCGGCGCGTGCTCTAATGGGATTGGACAGCCGTCCGGCGGAATGGCGGACTTGAGCGCGACCGGCTCCAGGGAGCCCCATGCCGCGACACGTCACGGGAGAACGCCGCGTCGCCCGAGGACAAGCGGCCCTGGCCGATCAGAAGTGAGAAAGACGATTTCCCGAAACCGCCGCTGCAATGCCGGCGATGCGCGATCGGCTTTGCAAGCCGACGCGGGACCGGCAAACCCGGCTCTCCCGAGCCGTTCGGGCAACCGAAGGCGCCACCCTTCAAAAAATCTGCCCTCTCCCCGCATGCGGCCGAGCGACCAGCCGAATGAAAAACATAAACAAAAGTCTGAAATTCAACAAACAATGGGCGGGGAGAGGGCAGCCGACCGGGGGCAAAAGCCTCCGGCGGGAGTGGTCAGGCCGCGGACGGAGGACACCAAAACGGTGAGCCTCAGGGGGCGCCGCGACGTGAGGGCGAAAGTCTCAGCTTCCCGTCTTCAGGGAAGACAACGGCACGAAGGCAGGCTTCGGGCCGGGCTCGGGCGGGCGGCTCGGATCGTGCTCCTTCAGCACCTTGAACACACGTTCGGCCATCGGATTGGACTTGATGAAGTCCTCATAGGCCTGGGCCAGCATGGACTGGGCGGCCGAGAAGATCTCTTCCTCGCTCATGCCGTCGAACTCGGCGGAGACGAGGTATTGCCCCATGCGCCGCAGAATGTGCAGGCGCAGCACCTGCAGCACTTCCGGCTGATAATCCACCTGCAGCAGATCGAAGAACTCTTCCGCGCTGTGCAGGGACTTCAGCTTGTCGACCACCGACATTGCGACCTCCTTTTCGTCATTCTTGTCGAACGCTGCCAGCCTTTACGCCGCCTCGTCCGCTGTGGCGCTGCGACCGCGCGGGCGCTCGCTCTGCAGGTGCGCGAGGCGCGCCTCCAGGAACTCGATCCGGTCGAGCAGCGAGACGATGGCCTCGCCCACCGGGTCCGGCATCAGGTGATGCTCGAGGTCGATGCGGCCGTCGCCGACACGGCGGCGGTCGGCCATGGGCTTCACCACCCGGCCGGGAATGCCCACCACCGTCATGGCCGGGGGCACGTCCTCGATCACCACCGAATTGGCACCGATGCGGCAGCCCGCTCCCACCGTGATGGGACCGAGGATCTTGGCCCCCGCGCCCACCAGCACGCCGTCGCGCAGGGTGGGGTGGCGCTTGCCCGCGGTCCAGGACGTGCCGCCCAGGGTGACCCCATGATACAGCGTCACGTCGTCCCCCACCTCGGCGGTCTCGCCGATCACCACGCACGCGCCGTGGTCGATGAAGAAGCGCCGGCCGATGGTGGCTCCGGGATGGATGTCCACATTGGTCAGGAAGCGACCGAGCCAGGACAGGAAGCGGGCCGGGAACTTGATGCCCCGCCGCCACAGCCGGCTTGCGAGCCGGTGCCAGATGACCGCATGCACGCCGGGATAGGTGAGCACGATCTCGACGGTGTTGCGGGCCGCCGGATCCCGCGACTTCACGCAGTCCACATCCTCGCGGATGAGGCGCCACACCGAGAGGGCGGACGCCGCTTCGGCCTCCGCCGACGCGGATGCGAGCGGAACGTCCGTCCCCTGCCATTTCGGGCTTCCCATGATCATGGGTCAGACTCCCATCACTGCGGCGTGGCGGCGCTTGAGCGCCTCTTCGGTGAAACTGTCCTCGTAGAAGCGCTTGAGCACTTCCGGGGACACCGAATTCTTGCTGCGGGTGGCGAAGTCGCGCACCCGGGCGAGGATGGCGCGGCCCCGCACCTCGTCCACCGCCAGCCCCTGGTCGGACAGGGCCTTGAGGATGGCCGCGAGGCCGGAATGCTTGCCCAGCACCACACGGTGCGCCCGGCCCAGCATCTCGGGGCTCAGCGCCTCGTAGGTGCCGCGGTCCTTGAGCAGGCCGGAGACGTGGATGCCGCTCTCGTGGGTAAAAATGTCCTCGCCCACGATGGCCTTGGTGCGGGGCATGGGGCGACCGGCCGCCTCCATCACCTTCTGCGCCAGCGGGCGGAGCGCGTGGGGGTCGATACCGGTCTCGGAGCGGGAGGTCTGGCGCAGGGCGATGGCCACTTCCTCCAGCGCCGCATTGCCCGCCCGCTCGCCCAGTCCCGCCACCGTGACACTGGCGTGCCGCGCCCCGCCGGTGACGGCGGCGAGGGTGTTGGCCGTGGCGAGGCCGAGATCGTCGTGGGCATGGAACTCGATCTCGAGATCCGTCGCATTGGCCACCCGCCGCACCAGAGCGTAGGCGGAGAAGGGATCCAGCACGCCCAGCGTGTCGGCGAGGCGCAGGCGGAAGGCGCCCGCCTCCTTCGCCACCTCGGCCACCCTGCACAGGAAGTCGGGATCGGCGCGGGAGGCGTCCTCGCAGCCCACGGCGGCGGTGAAGCCGAGCTTCGTCGCCAGCGTCACCACATGGCGCAGGGCGCCGAGCGCCCAGTCACGGTCGCGGTTCAGCTTGCCCTTCAGCTGGCGGTCGGAGGTGGGGATGGAGAGGTTCACGTAGCTCACACCCGAGGACACCGCCGCGAAGAGATCCTCCTCGCTCATGCGGCACCAGGCGGCCACGCGCAGCGGCAGCTTGAGGGAGACGATGGAGCGCAGCGTCTCGATCTCCTCGTCGCCCATGGCCGGGGTTCCGGCTTCGATTTCCGGCACGCCGGCCGCGGCCAGCTGCTCGGCGATCTCGATCTTCTCACGGCGCGTGAAGGCGACGCCCGGCGCCTGCTCGCCGTCCCGGAGCGTGGTATCGTTCAGAAAAACCGTGCGGGCCGGCACCGTCCCTGCAGCAGCACCGCTGGCATCCGCAGATACCCGGCTGGAGCGCGCCAATATGGCCGATGGTGACTTCGCGAGCATGGGTCCCTTCCGATCTACCCCCGCCGCGTCGGCCGGGGATGAATGAACTCCACCGGGCTGGGCCCGGACCCCCGTCAGTTCCGCAAGCCCCCGCTGGCCATCATCAGCGCCGCCGGATCGTCCTCGAACACGAAGCCGCGCGCCGTCGCCGAATCCACGAAGTCGATGACGATGCCGCGGGCGACCGATCGCGACGCCCCGTCGATGAACAGCTTCAGGCCGCCCTGCTCGAGGATCAGGTCGCCGTCGCGCGCCCGGCTCTCGAGATGCATCAGGTAGTTCACGCTAGCCCCCGTGCCGGCCTTGGCAACCACGCGCAGACCGTCCGCCTGCGCCGAGCCCGACAGGGCTGCCTTGATTGCCGACAGAGCATTGGTCGTGAGCGTGATCATCAGTCCGTCCACCTGCGCCTGAGCGCCCCCTGCCACCGTGACTGGCAAGGCCCGTGCCACCCGGACAAGTCTTTGGAACTAGAAGAAAAAGACCGATTTTCAAGGATGTCGCAAACGTGACAGCCGATCCGCTTGTGTGAGGTTCGACAGGTTCGTGACAGAGAAGGTCCACGCTTTCGTCGCGCAGACCTCCGTAGAACTACGTAGTCATTGCGGACGTGCGCGCGCTTTTTCTTGTCCGGGCCGTGGAACAACCGCTCATGGTCGCGGCCGGCTGAACGGAAAAGCAGTTTCCGGTGCATAAAACGTCCATGGTCCCGAAGCCATCATGCCAACGGCCCCGGCCCTTGTCCGATGCTGGAGGGCTCAGATCAGGCGCCGTGCGGGCTCACGACCACCAACCGATGGCATCAGGCCGGAGTGATCACCACCTTCACGTCCGCCGGCTTGGCCCAGTAGGGCGCCGAGGTCACCAGCACGTCGGCGCCCGCGGCGGCGTAGGCGGCGGCGTTGGCCAGGTTGACTCCGCCAGCCGCCGCGACCTTCGTCGCCGGCGCGCGGGCGGCCACCCGGCGCGCGACCTCGGCAATGTCCTGCGGCGTCATCTTCTCGCACTGGAGCACGTCGGGATTTGCGGGCAGCACATGGTCCACCTCGTCCAGCGTCTTCACCTCCACCACCACCTTCTTTTCCGGCGCGGCACGGCGCAGCGCGGCGATCCCGGCTGCGGCGTCGGCGAGGAAAGCCTGGTGTTCCGGAAACAGCAGGAGCGTTTCCGATAATCCGAGCCGGTGGGGGAAGGCGCCGCCCGCGCGGATGGCGGCAATCATCTGGGCCTTCGCGCCCGGCAGGGTCTTGCGCGTGGTCACCACCGCCACGTCCGGGTTCACGGCGCGGGCGGCGGCGACGATGTCGGCGGTGAGGGTCGAGATGCCGGTGAGGTATTCAACCAGCGTCTGCGCCACCTTCCAGGCGCGGAAGATGGGGCCGGCAGCGCCCTGCGCCATCAGGATGGTCTCACCCGCGGGCGCCCGCGCGCCGGTGGCCGCGAGCACATCGGCCTCCGCCCCGGCGGTTGCGAACAGGTCCCGCGCCAGTTCCACCCCGCACAGGGTGGCGTCGGCCCGCATGGCCATGGTGAGGCGCGCCTTGCGGCCGGTGAGGGCAAGGGATTCGGTGGTCAGGTCGCCATAGGGCGCGTCCTCGGCGAGGAGGGCATCCACACTCGCCTGTGTCCACCATTTATAGGTCATGCCACGCCCCCGCCTATGCCGGACCCGATACAGCTGGGAGGCTTATAGGCAGCGGTGCACCGGCCTGAAAACATTTTCGAGCGAGGCCGATGCCCGTTCGCATGAAGAAAACGCGTCAACTCAAGAATTGAGGCGCTTGCGGCGAGCCCGTGCGGGGCTCACGCCGAAGCCGCCTCGCGCTTCGTGGCGCTGCGCAGGAGCCTGAGGCATTCGATCGTCGAGGCGAGATCCAGCGCGGAGAAGCCGTCCTGTGTCTCCAGACGCGGGTCCGCGCCACGGGCGAGCAGCTTTTCCACCACCTCGGCCCTGCCGGCGGATGCAGCATACATCAGCGAGGTGGCGCCATTGTCGTTGGGGCTGTCGATGGCGATGCCGGCATCCACCAGCACGTCGATGATGTGCCGGTGATTGCCGACACAGGCGAGCCACAGCGCCGTATTGCCGTCCCCATTGCGGGCGTCCAGCGCCGCGCCTGCGGCGATAAGGCCGCCCACCACATCGGCAAGCCCTTCCTGGGACGCCTTCATGAGCGGGGTCATGCCGTTCTCCGCCGTCGCGTTCACGCCGTCGGCCGGAAAGCCGACGCCGACCAACCAGGCGGACAGGGCAGCATCGAGCCTTGCGGATGACCCGCCCGCGCTTTCGAAGGCCCGCCACGCCTCGTAGCCGCCATCGACGCTGAACACCTCGGCGAAGCCGAAGTCCGACAGGGTCTGCGCATATTCGCGGCTGGCATTGCCGTGATAGCAATAGATCAGCACCGGCTGGGACTTCGGGGTGGCGCCGATGATGTCGGAGAGGCCGGAGAAGGTGATGTTCCGCGCCCCCGCCACATGGCCCGCAGCGTAGCTGTTGGCGTCGCGCACGTCGAGCAGCACGGCCTTGCCTTCACCCAGGATGGAGGCGGCCTCCGCAACGCCGATGCAGCGGAAGGGAATGCGCGCTCTCATGGCGTCCTCCTGAAGCTCCCTCACGCCGAGCGGCCGGGATAGGCCGGCTCGGAGGAGATGCGGGTGTCGATGGCGGGGCGTCCCACCGTGAAATGATAGAGCGACTGGAACTGCAGGCTTTCGAGCCCGATGAGCCGGTGCAGGTCATCGTCGAAGAAGCAGCCGATGCCGGTTCCCCGGAACCCGGCCGCCTCGGCCTCCAGATAGAGCACCTGCCCGATGAGCCCGGCCTCCCAGTGCAACTGGCGGTAGCGCCAGGGGTCGGCGGTCACGGTGGCCTCGAACTCGCTGAGCATGGCCACCGCGAAGCTGCTGTCGCTGGCGATGGCCTGGTGGCAGCTGATGGTGCGGGCAATGCCGCGGCAGTCCGTTTCCACCAGCCGATAGAACGGCAGGTAATCGGGGCAGCCTTCCGGCCGCGTCCACTGGAAATCGGAGCGGAGCGCCGCCTTCAGCGCCGGCATGATGTCCTCCCGCCGCGGCAGCGCATAAAGGCCGGGCGCAAGTCCCTCCACGCGGTGCACGAACAGCAGCGGATGGAGGCGCGGCGCAAAGCTCCAGGCATCGAAGGGCGCGGCGGCGCGCGGCAGCAGCGCGTCCAGCAGGCCGAAGAAGACCTCCTTCGGCATGCTGCTGCCCTTCGCCTCGAAGCGCTGGGCGCTGCGGCGGCCGAGAATGACGGCGGACGCCGTGGCCGCGCTCGTCACCGCGCGCGGCGGCAGGTCGGCAGCGCCGTCGGGAGCGGGGTCCAGGCTCGCCGCGCCGCCGTGGGTGGCCGCGCTCACGGCATCAATGACCGGCCAGCGGTAGAGCGGATGCCGGTCCAGCACGTTGGCCCTGCCGGCCCAGCCCGTCGCGGCCGGTGCGCCCGGCAGGAGGGCGGCACCGGTGCCCGGCGCGATCTGGATGAGGATGTCGGGGTCCTCCCGCTCCGCACCGGCGAAATCCTCCGCCCGGTCGAAGCCGCCGAGCTTCGCGATGTCCGCGCTGCCGACTCCCTCCACCATGCGCGCGGTCCAGCCGAGGCAGGCCGCGGCATAGCGCACGGCGGCCAGCGCATGGCCGAGATCCAGCTGGCAATAGCGGAAGGCCCGCTCGCCATATTTCCACGCCTCGCGCCAATGGATGGAGGACAGCGCGAGATGAAGCCGTGCCGGTCCGACCCGGGGCCGCGCGAAGCTCTGCTCCATCACGAAGCCCGCGGAGCTCGCGACCACCACCGAGGCCGGCGCCGGCGGGGTGAAGCGCTGCTCCAGCGCGTGGTCCCGGCTCACATAATGATGGACGCCGTCCGCCAGCCCCGCGACCCCTTCCGCCAGCACATAGGCCTCGGTGGGATGCAGATTTCCGCTCGAGGGATTGCAGCGCACGGCCCAGCGGTCCGGCCCGTACTGCTTCCAGCCGGCGAGGCCGAAGGACAGTTCCAGCAGCAGCGCCACGCCCGCCAGATCCAGCGGCGCGGCAGCAACCGAGCCGGGCGTGACCATCTCGCCGAAGCCCACGCGAAGCCCTTCGGCGGCCACCGGCAAAGTGAGGCGGGGACACCCCTCGAACTCCCGGAAGGGATTGGGCTGCATGTCCCAGTCGAGGGTTTCCGGCCCCGCCGCGTAGCCCTTGAGGCTGTGCTTGGTGCGCACATGATAGGCGAGCGCCGTATCGGCCGGAGCCGCGGGGGGCAGTGCTGCGTTCATGGATCAGGGCGCCTTGGGTTCGGCCGGTTCGGGGCACGGCTCGTGCGGATGCGGGCTGGAGCAGCCTTCAAGCGGCCGCGCCCCCGGTTGGGACGGACCCAGCAGGGACAGGACCGGCTCCCGGTCGAAGCCGGCGCAGCACCCGTTCTCCGTCTCCACCAGGGGACGGCGGATGAGCAGAGGCTCCGCCAGCATCAGCGCGATGGCGACATCCGCTTCGACGGATGCCGGATCCACCGCACCGGACTTCACCTTCGGCGCCGCCGGGTTGAACCAGGCGGCGACCGGAGTGTCACCGAAGAAGCCGCGCAGGCGCTCCGCCGTCCAGGGCTCCGCCAGCAGGCTTTTCACCTCCAGCGTGTGGCCGGCATTGGCCAACGCGAGCTTCTGGCGGGCATTGGTGCCGCAGCCCGGCTTCTCGTAGAAGGTGACGTTGGCCACGGCGGGCCTATTTCATCACGGAGAGCTGCACCAGCGGGGCGGCGCCGCCGCGGCCGAGCACGGTGTCCACCTTCTTGCGCACGCTTTCCAGCGTCAGCGGCTTCACCACCGCGCCATGGGCGCCGGCCTTGAGGCCCCCCACCGCAACCGCCTCGTCCGACTTGTCGGTGACGATGAGGATGCGCACGTCCGGGAACTTCGCCTTCATCTCGGCGATGAGCCCGTCACCGCGGGTCTTCAGCAGGGAGACGCCGAGCAGGATCACATGCGGCACCAGCCAGCCGGTGCCCTTCTCATAGGCCTCCTCGGGGGTGGCGAGCTCGTGGGTCTCGATCTCGTCGTGCAGCATGAACTGGAGCGCCGCGCGCGTGATCTCGTCCTCGTCCACGACGAAGACACGCCGCTGGTCCACAGCCTTGGAAGTCTCAACGCCGATCTGCATCTCACCCTCGCTCCGGTCGTCAACGCGCGTTTCGTGCCCCCGTTCGCTCGCCCGCTCAGGAAGCGGGCCGGGCGCACGAAAAGGGCCTCAAGCAAGTTCCGTTCCTGTCGTGCCGCCGGAGCCGCCAGAGCGGATCCCGCCTGTTGGGCGGCCACGCCCGGCGGCCGCGTGCCCGCAGGTTCGGTCTCGGCCCCCGCGACACATCCCGCGGCGACACGACTTCGCGTTGTTCCAATTGCGACACAGCCCATCCCGCTGTCAGGTTCTGCACACCACGCAAAGGCGCTCCTTGCTCCGGTAATTTTGATGCAAATCAAAGATTTGGAGGTACGCCCCGCGAATGGCACGCTGGTTGCTCCTCCATTGGCGCAACAGCGAGTGAGGGCTGAGTGCACGCCTAGGCCGGTCTGCCAGCGATGCGCTCCTTCCCGTAACCCGCGGGGCGTTTCCGACCGATATTGCTGACGAGAGAAACGGCCTCGCGCCAGGTGCGCGGTGGTCTTCTGCATAGGTTCGAAGGAGAGCAAGATGTCGCTGCGACAGATCGCGTTTTACGGCAAGGGTGGTATCGGCAAGTCCACCACCTCTCAGAACACCCTGGCTGCGCTTGCGCAGATGGGTCACAAGATCCTCATC
>NZ_JAIVFN010000131.1 GCF_030015065.1 Xanthobacter autotrophicus
CCCCTCCCCCGCACGCGGGAGAGGGAGCGACGCTGGCGCTTTTCAGCCCCCTCACCCCGAGTTGCGCAGGCCCGCCGAGATGCCGTTGATGGACAATTGGATGCCGTGCAGCACCTTGTCGTCGCCGGAATTGGCGCGGTGCTGGCGCAAGAGCTCCACCTGCATGTGGTTCAGCGGGTCGAGATAAGGGAAGCGGTTGCGGATGGAGCGGTCGAGCAGCGGGTTGTCCTCCAAGAGCTTCTGCTGCCCCATGATGGCGAGGACATACTTGATGGTGCGCTCGTATTCGGCCCGGATGCGGCCGAAGATCTTGGTGCGCAACTCCACGTCCGGCACCAGCTCGGCATAGCGCGAGGCGATGGCGAGCGAGGACTTCGACAGCACCATGTCCATGTTGGAGAGCTGGGTGCGGAAGAAGGGCCATTCCCGATACATGGCCTGCAGGAAGGACAGGCCATAGTCCGGCCGCCGCTCGGCAAAAGCCTCCACCGCCGTGCCGAAGCCGTACCAGGCCGGCAGCATCAGCCGGCACTGGGCCCAGGAGAACACCCACGGAATGGCGCGCAGCTTCTCGATGGAGCGCGTCTTCGCCCGCGAGGCCGGGCGCGAGCCGATGTTCAGCGTTGCGATCTCGCTGATGACGGTGGAGGACCAGAAATAATCCTCGAAGCCCTCGGTCTCGTAGACGAGATTGCGGTAGGCGCCGAAGGCCGTGTCCGAGATCTCCTCCATGGCGGTGAGGAACTCGGTGCGCGGCGCATTGTATTGCGGCTGGAGCAGCGAGGCTTCCAGCGTCGCCGAGACCAGGATCTCCAGGTTGCGCCGGCCCATGTCCGGGTTGGAATACTTGGAGGCGATGATCTCGCCCTGCTCGGTGATGCGGATCTGCCCGTTCACCGCCCCGCCCGGCTGGGCGAGGATGGCGTCGTAGCTCGGCCCGCCGCCGCGGCCCACCGAGCCGCCCCGGCCGTGGAACAGGCGCAGGCGCACGTTGTGGGCGCGGAACACCTCGATGAGGCCGATCTCGGCCTTGTACAATTCCCAGCCGGAGGTGACGAAGCCGCCATCCTTGTTGCTGTCGGAATAGCCGAGCATCACCTCCTGCTCGTCGCCCCGGCTGGTCACCAGCTTGCGATAGGCCGGGATGGAGAACACCCGGTCCATCACCTTGGCGCAGACCTGGAGGTCGCCGATGGTCTCGAACAGCGGGATGATGTTCATGGCCGTGGTGCCGTCGGCGGTGACGAGGCCCACTTCCTTCAGCAGCAGCGCCACTTCCAGCAGGTCGGAGACGCCCTCCGCCTTGGAGATGATGCAGTTGGGGATGACCGCGCGGCCCAGCGCCCGGTGCGCCTCGGCGGCCGTGCGCAGGATGGCGAGTTCCGAGCGGGTCTCCTCCTCATAGGCGAGGAAGGGCGAGGCCAGCGGCCGGGCGGTGGCCAGTTCCTGAAGCAGGAGGGCGATGCGCGCCTCCTCGTCGAGGCCGGCATAATCGGTGCCGGGCGCCACCTTCTCGAACAGGTCGGCCACCACGCGCTCGTGCACGTCGGAATTCTGCCTGAGGTCGATGCAGGCGAGGTGGAAGCCGAAGCAGTCCACCGCCCGGCGCAGCAGCCTGAGCCGCCCGCGCGCCAGCACCTTCGATCCGTTGGCGCAGAGCGAGGCGGAGATGATGTCGAGGTCGGCCTTGAGGGCGGCGGCATCGGCATAGGGGGCGAGATCGTCGGCCTCCGGCGCCTCGTCCTTCAGCTGCCGGGCGGTGGCGCGCAGGCGCCCGAGCACATAGGCCAGCGCGAGGCGATAGGGCTCCTCGCGGTGCTCCTGGGAGCGGTCGGGCGAGCGGGCGGCGAGGTCCTCCAGTTCCGGCGAGACCTTGATGAGCCGCGCGGCGAGGGACAATTCCGCGCCCAGCGCGGTCAGCTCCTGCTCGTAATGGGCGAGGATGCGGTCGCGGTGGACACGCACCGTCGCCTTCAGCACGTCAGCCGTGACGAAGGGATTGCCGTCCCGGTCGCCGCCGATCCAGCTGCCGATGCGCAGGAACGAAGGTAGCGCTACCTCGGAGCCATCCTGCGAGAGGCTGTCCTCGATGGAGCAATAGAGCCGGGGCAGCTCGGTGAGGAAGGTGTAGTCGTAATAGGACAGGCCGTTGGCCACCTCGTCCAGCACGGTGAGCTTGATGCGGCGCAAAAGCGCCGTCTGCCACAGGGTGAGCACGGCGCGGCGCAGGGTCTCCTCGTCCTGCTCCTGCTCCGCCGGGGTGGGCACCACGCGCTCGCGCCGGTCCAGCAGGGCCGCGATCTCCATCTCGCGGTTGAGCGTGCTCTTGCGGCGCACCTCGGTGGGATGGGCGGTGAGCACCGGGCTCATGTGCGCGCCGGAGAAGAACGCCGTGAGCTGCTGCGGCCCGATGCCCTGCGCCTCGGCGCGGGCGAGGGAATAAGCGAGGCTGCCCGCCCGCGGCGCCGAGCCGGCGATGGCATGGGCGCGGTTGCGGCGGATGTGGTGCTCGTCCTCGGCGATGTTGGCGAGGTGGGAGAAGTAGCTGAAGGCGCGGATGATATCGACGGCGCGCTGGGAGGAGAGGCCCTCCAGCAGCGCGCCCAGCTCCTCGCGGGCCGCCTCGTCGTCATCGCGGTGGAAGCGGATGGAGGTCTGGCGGATGCGCTCCACCAGATCGAACACCTCCTCGCCCTCCTGCTCGCGCACCGTGTCGCCGAGAATCCGCCCCAACAGGCGAATATCCTCGCGCAGGGGCCGATCCTTCACTTCCTCGTCGCCCGGCGCCTCGATGGACCAAACCGCACTCGTCATCTGACAACCCTTCCCCCGGAGCGGATCGCAGCCGCTTTTCGACGTTAGTCTTACGGAATTTGTGCAGGAGCGAAAGGGTAACTCCGCGGCAGAACACTCTTGCCGTCTGCACGCGTGAGAGGCATCCGCCGCGGACCGCGGCCCTTCCGGCATGGCTGGCCCGCGCCGCCCGCGCTTGCGCGGCGCAGCGTCGCGGGGTTATGGCGGAGCCGGTACGACACGCCTCCCTGCCCTCCCCTGCGATCCCGTCCGATGCCCCTGACCCCCGACGCGCTGCTCGACTTCCTCGTCGCCAACGGCATTCCCGCCACCACCTACACCCATCCGCCGGTGCACACGGTGGCCGAATCCCAGGCCCTGCGGGGCGACATTCCCGGCGCGCACACCAAGAACCTGTTCCTACGGGACGCCAAGAAGACCTATTTCCTCGTCGCCATCGCCGAGGACACGCCGGTGAACCTCAAGGCGCTGAAGGAGCCTTTGGGGGCCAGGGGCTCGCTATCCTTCGGCTCGGCGGAGGCGCTCTACGAGCATCTCGGCGTGCTGCCGGGATCGGTGACGCTGCTCGCCGCGGCCAATGACACGGCCGGCCTGGTGAAGATCGCCATCGACGACACGCTGCTGAAAGCCGAGGCGGTGTGCTGCCACCCCCTCACCAACGCACGCACCACCTGCCTCACCCCGGACGCCCTCGACGCCTTCTTCCGCCTCACCGGCCACCAGCCTCTGGTCATCGAGATCCCGCCGGCGCCGGAGGCGTAAGGCTCCCTCAGCCGGCACAGGCCTTCATGACGGTTTCGTCGGAGCCGGCCTGGGCCAGGAGGGTGCGCAGATCCACGCCCTGGATCAGCGGCACGAAGTTACCGCCTGGCTTCAGCCGCAAGTAGGTGCTGAGCGGCAGCGGTCCGGACGGCAGCATGCCGCGCACGCAACCCTCGGCGGACACCGCGAGGGAGCCGTGGAGGCGGCGCCCCTTGGCAAGCTCGTCCGACTTGAGCGCCAGCATCTCGCTGCGGGCGGCCTCCAGCTTGCGCCGCCCCTCATCGGTCAGGCGGAACACGGTGATGCGCTGGCCCTCGTGCTCCTCCTCCTTCAGGGCGGCGAGCGCCTTCGGGTCGGCCTCCACCTCCAGCGACGCCTGGACGGTGGTCTTGCGGCCCTCCTCCCCCGGCCTCCAGTAGGACATGATGACGAACGCCCCGCCGGGCACCGCGACGATCTCCTTGGGCGCCCGCACGGCGGCGCGCAGCACCGAGAGGTCCGCCGTATCCAGGTCGAGGCTGGCCAGCTGCGGCAGGCTGGCGACGGGAACATGCGAGCAGGCGCCGACGGACAGGGCCAGCGACAGCAGGAGCAGGGAGCGGCGGACGAAGGCACGGCCGAGACGCATATCTATTCTCATTAAAGATTGCATATTTATTGTTTTACGATAAATTTTGAATGCGTCAAGGAAAGTCCCCTCATGTATCCTCCTCCCCTCGACCCCCGCCTCGATCGCGTTGTGCGTCTCGGCCGCGCCTTCTCCATGGCCACCCTCGTGGTGGTGTTGCTGCTGGTGGCATCCGGCCTCGGCATCTGGCTGCGCCCGGCCCTCGTGGAGCAGATGGTGGTGCCGCGCCTCGGGCTCGCCGGGCACCAGGTCTCGCTCGACGGCGCAAGCCTGTGCGCGGGCCTCGTCATCTCCGCCGTGCCGCTCGGCATCCTTGCCTATGGATTGCTGCAGGTCCGCCAGATCTTCCGCGACTTCGGACGCGGCGAACTCATCTCGCAGATGCTGGCGCACCGCCTCGAACGCTTCGGAGCGGCGATTGCCGTTCAGGGACTGATCAGCCCGTTCGCCAGCGCGGCGCTGAGCGTCGCGCTCACCCTGGGCAATCCCCCTGGGGAACGCGCCCTCGCCGTGTCGCTGTCGAGCCACGACGTGGTGGCGGTGATCGTCGGGCTGCTGATCATCGGGGTCGGCGCGGTCATGCGCGAGGCGGCGCGAATCGCCGAAGAAAATGCAAGCTTCGTCTAGAGCGCGATCCAGTCAGATTGAACCAATCTGATCGGTGAATCGCCCTCTAACTCCAAGATAGAGCATGCGCCGCTCAGATCGCAGTGCGATCTGAGCGGCGCATGCTCTAGAGCGCTTTCCGTTCTCCCTGGCTCACGGCAATCGCTCTAGATTTTTGTTTTAACGCGTTTTCTTCACGCAAACCGGTATCCACTTCGCTCGAAAACGCTCTGATGCGAAGGGCAATGGGAGCAACATGCCCATCATCGTCAATCTCGACGTGATGCTGGCGCGCCGCAAGATGCGCTCGCGCGAGCTTGCCGAGCGCATCGGCATCACCGAACAGAACGTCTCGCTGCTGAAGTCGGGCAAGGTGCGGGGCGTGCGGTTCGATACGCTGGCGCGCATCTGCGAGACCCTCGGCTGCCAGCCGGGAGACATCCTGGAATATGTGCCGGGGCCGGAAGAGGAGGCGGACTAGCTCCGCCGCGCCGGCTCCCGATCACCGCGCGATGGAATCATAGGCCTTCTGGGCGGCGAGCACCGCATCCATGTTGGCCTCGGCCCAATGGGCGAGGGCGGCGACGGTATCGGTGAGGGTCCGCCCGAGGTCGGTGAGGGCATATTCCACCGTCACCGGCACGGTGGGGAACACCTGCCGTGAAATAAGGCCGTCCCGCTCCAGCTTCTTCAGGGTCTGCGACAGCACCTTCTGCGAGATGCCGGCGATGTCGCGGCGCAAGTGGTTGAACCGCACCGGGCCGTCCCGCAGCCGGTCGAGGATGAGCAGCGCCCATTTGTCCGCCAGCCGGTCCAGCACCATGCGGGTGGGGCAGCGGTCCTGATAGACGTCATAGGGCTGATCCATCGTCCCTCCACCGCGCAGCCTGTACCGGCGCCGGCCCTTGGCCGCGCCCGGTTTCCCGGCGGTGACCATGTGAGCTTCAGGTGCTCTCTTTCGGCCCGCCGGCAAGGCTTATATGTATCCCCTCGATAGATGGTTTCCAACAGAAACCTATCAAACCGGATTTCGGGAGCAGGAAATGGACGATGCGATTCTGGTGATCGGGGCCACGGGCAATGTGGGGCGCCCCCTGGTGAAGGCGCTGACGGCGCGCGGCGCCAAGGTGAAGGCCGCCTCGCGCACGGGCAAGGCGGTGGACGGGGCCGAGGGTGTGGTCTTCGATATCGCCGATCCGGCCACCTTCGGCCCGGCCTTGGACGGCGTGAAAAGCGCCTTCGTGATGCTGCCCACCGGTTCCATGGACCCCAAGGGACAGCTTCTGCCGCTGATCGAGGCCGCCAGCGCCCGCAAGGTGAAGGTGGTGTTGCAGAGCGTGTTCGGCGTCGATGCCGACGATTCGATCCCGTACCGGCAGGTGGAGATCGCCCTGGAGCGCTCCGGCACGCCTTACGTGATCCTGCGGCCCAACTGGTTCGCGGACAATTTCCACACCTTCTGGAAGCCCGGCCTCGACCACGGCGTCATTGCCCTGCCGGCGGGCGCCGGCAAGTCCAGCTTCATCGACACCCGCGACATCGCCGAAAGCGCCGCGGCGGCGCTGACCTCCGACCGCTTCGACGGCCGCTCCTTCAACCTCACCGGTCCTGAGGCACTGGGCTATGGGGACGCGGCGGCGATCCTCGCCACGGTCATCGGCAAGCCGGTCGCCTACACGCCCATCGACGACGACACCTTCGTCGGCATCCTCGCCGGCGCCGGCGTGCCGCAGGACTATGCCCGTTTCCTCGCCACCATCTTCGGGCCGGTGCGCGAGGGGTGGACCTCCGCCGTCACCGCCGACGTGGAGACCCTGACGGGCCACGCCCCCCGGTCGCTGGCGACCTATGCGAGCGACAATGCGGACCGGCTGAAATAGGCGCCGCGAGCGGAGCCCGGGCTGTCACAGGTCCATGCGGTACCGGACGAAATCGTCGGCCTCGACAAAGCTGTCATAGAGCGCACGCGCCGGATTGTCCTGGCGGGTGTGCCAGTAGAGGCGCGACCAGCCCCTCTCCTTGCCGAGGCTGACGAGATCGGTGATCAGGCTGCGGCCGATCCCCAGGCCCCGGCAGGCGGGATCCACGAACAGGTCCTCCAGATAGCAGATCGGGGCCGCGACCCAGGTCCCCTCATGCAGGACGCTGATGGTGAAGCCCGCCAGCCCCCCGTCGCGCCGGGCGACGCGGCCCAGCAGCAGGGACGCGGGATCGAGGATGCGCTGCCACGTGTGGTCCGTGATCTGCGGGGCCACGCTCGCCTTATAGAAGGCGTTGTAGCCCGCCCAGAGCCGACGCCAGCCGGCCTCGTCCGCCGGCTGGGCATCCTCTATCACCACCGCCTCGCTCATGGCCCGCGCCCCGCCCGACGGGACGGGCCTCAGTTGCCGCCATCGAGCAGGCGGCGGGCGATCACCTGGGCCTGGATCTCGGCCGCGCCCTCGAAGATGTTGAGGATGCGCGCGTCGCACAGGATGCGCGACACCGGATATTCCAGCGCGAAGCCGTTGCCGCCGTGGATCTGCAGCGCATTGTCCGCCGCCGCCCAGGCGACGCGGGCGCCCAGCAGCTTGGCCATGCCGGCCTCAAGGTCGGTGCGGCGCCCCTCGTCCTTGGCGCGGGCGGCGAAGTAGGTGATCTGGCGGGCGATCATGGTCTCCACCGCCATCATCACGATCTTGTCGGCGACGCGTGGGAAGGCGATGAGCGCCTTGCCGAACTGCACCCGCTCCTCGGCATATTTCAGGCCCACCTCCATGGCCGCCTGGGCCACGCCCACGGCGCGGGCGGCGGTCTGGATGCGGGCGCTCTCGAAGGTGGTCATGAGCTGCTTGAAGCCCTGCCCCTCCTCGCCACCGAGCAGGTTGGCCGCCGGCACGGTGAAGCCGTCGAAGCCGATCTCGTATTCCTTCATGCCGCGATAGCCGAGCACCTCGATCTCGCCGCCGGTCATGCCCTCGGCGGGGAACGGGTTCTCGTCGGTGCCGCGCGGCTTCTCGGCGAGCAGGATGGACAGGCCCTTGTAGCCGGGCTCGGCCGGATTGGTGCGCACCAGCAGGGTCATCACGTCGGCGCGGACGGGGTGGGTGATCCAGGTCTTGTTGCCGGACACCTTGTAGACGTCCCCCTCCTTCACCGCGCGGGTGCGCAGGGAAGCGAGGTCCGAGCCGGTATTGGGCTCGGTGAAGACGGCGGTGGGCAGGATCTCGCCCGATGCCAGCTTGGGCAAATAATGGGCCTTCTGGTCGTCGGTGCCGCCGGCGAGGATCAGTTCCGCCGCGATCTCCGAGCGGGTGCCGAGCGAGCCGACACCGATATAGCCGCGCGACAATTCCTCGGTGACCACACACATGGCCTCCTTCGGCAGGCCGAGGCCGCCGAACTCCTCGGGAATCGTGAGGCCGAACACGCCCATCTCGGAGAGGTGGGTGATGATCTCCAACGGGATATAGTCGTTCTTCAGATGCCATTCGTGGGCGTGGGGAGCCACCTCCGCCTCCACGAAGCGGTGCATCTCGGTGCGCATGGCCTCCATGGTCTCGTCGAGCCCGGCCTCGCCGATGGTGCCGGTGGGGTGGGCGCCGCGGATGATGTCCGCCAGCGCCGCCCGGCTCGCCGCCGTATTGCCCTTGGCCGCGAGGGTCGCGATGGCCGGATCGGCGCGCAGGGCGGCCGCGGTCTCGTCCGAGACATAAAGGTCGCCGAGGCGGACGATCTCGCCCTGGCTCATGGGGATGCCGCCGAGAATCTGGGCGACATATTCGCCGAGGCCGATCTGCACGATCAGCTTTTCGGTGGCGCCGAACTTGCCCATCTCGGTCAGGCGGTCGGCATAATGCACCAGTTCGCGCACGGAGAAGACATAAGTGGCGAACCAGGCGAGGGCGTGGGTGGAGCGCTGCTCGCGCTCCAGCAGCGCCGGGGAGATACGGCCGCCCTCAGTCACCTGCGCCTTCACCAGGGAGGTGGCCTCCGCCAGCAGGGCTTCGAGCCGCGCCGTGGCCGTGCGGCCGAGCGCGACGGCATCCAGGGTGTCGGTTTCGACGGTCTGAAGGGCGGCGCTGGCGCTCATGAAGGCTTTCTCCCCGATTGTGCGTTGCAGAATTGACCTATCCTTGCCCCGGAACCGTTCCAAAGCAACGCCTGATTCCGGCAGCGGCCCGCGCCGCGACGGAGGGTTCGCCGCCATTGTGCGGTGCCCGCAGGCGTCTTCGCGTTAGAGAGGAATTTCCGCCAGGGGTCGATCCGACCTTCTTCCCATGCGCCAGGGACAGGGAATATGTTTTCCATTGGAAACTAAATTGTTTCCGCGCGCTCCTATCACACGCATCGCAAGGCCGCGCAGCCTGCTACCGGTCGGTTTCGACCTCCTCGAACCGGGCGGCGAGGTCTTCCAGGTTCTCGCGCACGTGGTTGCAGGCGGAGACCGCCGCGAACAGGGAGGTCAGCGTGTCGGCGCCCGCCGTCTCCAGCACGCCCTCGCCGTTCAGGCGCTCGGCCTCCGCCTCCAGCGCCGCCACCGCGGCCCGCGCCGCCTGCGCCTTCTCGTCGAGGCCCGCCACCTCCTGCCCGTCGAGGCGATCGGCCAGAGCGTGCATGGAGGCCGACAGCGCGGCCACCGCCGCGTCCAGGCTCGGCGCCACGCGCTGGGCCACGTCCTTGTCCATGGGCCGGTCGGCGCCGCGCAGCAGGATGATCACCGAGTGCCACAGCCGCCGGCAGGAGCGCACCACCGGCGCCGGGTCCGCCTGCCCCACCAGGCCGCCCACCTGCTCCGTCAGCGCCTCCGAGATGCGGGCATCGGCGGCCCGCAGGGCCACCCGCGCCTCGGCGTTCAGCCGGTCGAGGTCGCCGGGATCGAGGCCGCGGCCGACGAGGCCGTCGCGGCCCAGCTCCAGCAGCCGGGCATTGAGGCGCAGGGCCTTGGCGCAATGGGGGAAGAGGCGCAGCAGCGCCCGTTCGGGCAGGATCAGGATGGACGAGGCCATGCCCACCACGCCGCCCACCGCGATCTCGAACACCCGGTGCAGGCCGGACAGCCACGGCTCCACGTGGCTCGGATCGGCGAGCAGCACGATCACCACCGTCACCGGCGCCAGCTTGTAGCTGGCCGAGCGGGCCGACAGGGTGGCGGTGAGGAACACCGCGATGCCCAGCGCCGCATAGGTGAGCACTGCCGAATTGCCCGCCAGCATGGCCGCCGCCACGCCCACGACACCGCCCACCACCGTGCCCAGGGCCCGGTCGATGGCCACCGCGAGGCTGGCGCCGATGGTGGCCTGCACCACCAACACCGCGGTGAGCACCGCCCAATAGCCGTTGGGAAGGGCGAGGCCCGTGGCGAGCCCATAGGCCACGAGCCCGGCGAGGGCCGCCCGCAGCCCGAGCTTGAAATGGCTGGGACCCAGCAGGCCGGAGAGCCGCTCAAGGAAGCTGGGCAAGGCGGGTCCCGGGTCGGGGCTCGGCATGGTCCTATCCGCAAACGCTCGGACGCGGCAGCGCGGCCGCCGCCTGCCCGTTCCTATCCCATGGCCCCGCCCTCCGCCAGCAGGCGCGCGCTTGCCATTCGCCGCGGAAAGCCCGATGTGACAGGAAACGGGAGACCCCATGCTGCGGCGCATCATCCATATCACGCTGGATGCATTCTGGACCTTCGCCGCCGACGACGGCTGGGCGATCGCGAGCCATATCGCGCTGTCGGCGCTCATGTCGCTGTTCCCGTTCCTGATCTTCGTGACCGCGCTGGCCGGCTTCCTCAACCTCCAGCCTCTGGCCAACGAGACCATCCAGCTCATCCTGGAAACCTGGCCCCAGCAGGTGGCGGGGCCGATCTCGCGCGAGATCTACAGCGTGGTGAACCAGGTGCGCACCGACGTACTCACCTATGGCGTGGTGCTCGCCATCTACTTCTCCTCCAACGGCATCGAGAGCCTGCGCATCGGCCTCAACCGCGCCTATGGGGTGAAGGAGATGCGCTCCTGGTACTGGCTGAGGCTGGAATCCATCGGCTACGTGCTGCTTGCCGCCGTCTCCATGCTGGCTTTGTCCTTCCTCGTGGTGCTGGGACCGCTCATCTGGCAGGCCGCGGTGGCGCAGGTGCCGGCGCTCAAGCCGTTCTCGGGCGCCATCACCCTGATCCGCTTCGGCGCCACCTCCATTATCCTGGTGGTGTCGCTGGTGGTGGCCCACCTGTGGCTGCCGGCGGGGCGGCGCTCCCTTGCCGAGGTGGCGCCGGGCATCCTCGTCACGCTGGTGCTGTGGCTGGTGGCGGCCACCACCTTCGGCTTCTACCTCGCCGAGTTCCCCGCCAATTACGTCACCACCTATGCCGGCCTCGCCTCGGTGATGATCGCCCTCGTCTTCCTGTACCTCACGGCATCCATCTTCGTGTTCGGCGGCGAGCTCAACGCCGCCATCAAGCGGGCGTTCTGCGGCGCGCCGGCCGCCGCCGGAACCGACGCCGGCGCCACGCCCGCCCCCGCGGAGGCGAAGCAATGAGACCGGCCCCACCGGAGAGGGCGCCGTGAGGGGGCTCCTGCCGGAGGCGATGCCGTGAGGGGGCTCCTGCCGGAGGCGATGCCGTGAGGGGGCTCCTGCCGGAGCCCCGCCCCGACGGGCGCCAATCCGAGACCGCGCGTGCCGTGCAGCGCGGCGTGCTGCGGCACCTGGCGCTGGCGGGGCTGGCGGGGGTGCCGGAATTCGCGCTGGCCTCGGGGCGGCGTGCGGACACTCTTGCGCTCGGGCCGAAGGGCGAGATCACCATCATCGAGATCAAGTCGTCGGTGGCCGATTTCCGCGCCGACGCCAAGTGGCCGGAGTACCGCGCCTTCTGCGACCGGCTCATGTTCGCCGTGCCGCTCGATTTTCCCGTGGAGATCCTGCCGGAGGAGACAGGCCTGCTGGTGGCGGACGCCTTCGGGGCGGAATGCCTGCGCCAGCCACCCCTGCATCCGCTGGCGCCGGCCACCCGCAAGGCGCTGACGCTGCGCTTCGCCCGCGCCGCCGCCACGCGGCTGGCCATGCTTTACGACCCGGACCTGCTCCGGGGGCTGGTGTAGGGCGGGCACGGGGGCACCCGCTCTGAGATAGAG
>NZ_JAIVFN010000132.1 GCF_030015065.1 Xanthobacter autotrophicus
CGTTCGGACTGTCTCTGCGAATGACCAAGCCGCAGTGCACAAGGATGGCGATATGCCTGCGAAGCGTCGCCGGCGACATGCCGTTCGCTCGATCGCTGAGCTGCGCGTTGGACGGGAAGACGACGAGATCGCCATCTGCGCACATCGTCGTCTCCTGGTGGAACGAAAGTAGTGCGCTGAGGATCGCGAGCGCCCGATCGGTCGCGCCGATCGCTTCCCGCGCCTCCCGGATATGCTGGAAGACCTTCCATTTATGAACCACCACATCGGGCGTGACGGCCTGAGCTGTCACTTGGCTGGCCATCAGGCCAAGCGACATCGACCGCCGCCCAAAGGGCGTCGTGGGTAAGTGGGTATGCATTTCCTTTTACCTGTGTTGAGGCAAAAGAAATCCGCTCGCCGAAACGGCACGTCCCACGATGGGACTCTTGACTGCGATTCGCGGAAGTGCGATTCTCTGCTTGCTTAAGGACTGAGAAGGGCTTCCGGGACGCTGTTTCGGGGGCCTTTTTCTTTTGCTGCCTAAGGGATTGGGCTGCTGCTTAAATTGGCGCCTCCTTTTTCTCTTCGAATTGCCGGTAGAGTTCCGGCAGTTTTGCCGCGATGAACTCTCCAAAATCCCGTGCACCGTCGGCGTCCACGATGATGGTGACCGCGTCGCCCGCTCGTTCGACCGTCGCGATTTTATTGCCCGCCGCTGCTTTTACCGCGACCCTTCGCGGCTTGGTGGCTTCCCTATTGGGCGCAGTGGCATTGAACAGGCGCACGAACCGCTGATCCGTATCAGCCTGCTGAAATTTCGGGTCGGTCAACACGTCATCCAGCCGTGACATATCTGGGAATTCCGACAGACGCTCGGCAAGCGCTGTCCATCTCGGGCGGCCGGCCTTTGGAGCAGGCCCTATTGCGTGGATGAGATTTGTCGGAATCGACTTCGTCAATGCCAGAAGGCGCGACAGCTGGGTCTTTTCCATGCTCAGCGCCGACATGATCACGGCGCGATCAAAGCCCTGACCTTCGAGTGTGAGGGCGAAGAGACCGCGCTCGATGTAGCTGAGGTCCTTCCGGGCCGAGTTCTCCTGGCCTTGAATGACGACGAGTTCTTCGTCGGTCAGATCCTGGACCACCGCGCGCACTGGCCGTCCGAGCTTGGCGAGTATTTTTGCGCGCCGGTGACCATAGGCGATCTGGAAATGATCCGGCCTGTCGGGATGTGGACGGACAAGAATAGGGCTCTTCTGACCCGATTCCTTGATAGCGTTAAAGAGTGTCTCGTATTCGGGGCCATCGTCGTCGAGACGATCTTGTGCGAAGGATCCCGAGAGTTTCTCAGCGGGAATGTCTACGACTGCCGCGCCTGATGCCACGAGCGCTCTTGCACGTTCAGCGGCAGTCGCGATTTGTCCGAGCGAACGGCCCATAGCCCCGACGGCGCCAGACCTCACATGCGCCACTGGCGTCGGCGCAGCCGGATCTGCGGCCGAGTTGCCACCTGGCAACTCTTCCGTCCGGCGGGTCAGCATCGCCTTCAGCGTGTCCTTGCGGCTCATGTCTCGCGTCCCCACGCTAGCTTCATCAGGCTCTCAATCTCGCCATTCACGCCATCGAGCGATTCCATCGCGCGGTCGTAAGTTTGCTTTCCGAAATTCTCCCTCCCGACTTCATAGAGCGTTTGCTTTGAAAGCCCGGCGTCAGAGATCGCTGTCGACTTCACCATCGTGCTGTTGAGCACGCGCTCTCTGAAGAGCGACCGCATGAAAGCAACCATCTGCGTCTGGGGCGCGTCCGCGGGCTCAAATCGGGTGACGACATACCGAATAAAATCGTAATCAAGATCCCCGCCGGACTCCTGCACCACACTCAGGATGTCCGACGCCATCAGCAGGAACTGGCACATAGACATCACATCGAGCATCTGAGGATGCACTGTGATTAGAAGCCCTGTCGCGGCGCAGAGCGCGCCAAGCGTTAGAAAGCCGAGCTGAGGCGGACAATCTAGGATCATCACGTCATACCCGTCCGCGACTGTTCCAAGCGCCGTCGCAACCCTGCCAAAGAACGGCTCCGCGTCGCGCTCGGCTAACGCCCGCGGCGTATCGTGCTCAAATTCCATCAGCTCAAGATTGGCTGGAATCAGATCGAGACCAGCGAAATAAGTCTTGCGAATGACGTCCCTAAGCGGTCGACGGTTTTCGTCATATCGCACCGCCGCATACATGGTCTCGTTCGGCTGAATATCATACTCCGGCTGATAACCGTGGAGCGCTGTCAGCGACGCTTGGGGATCGAGGTCGACCGCCAGGACACGGTATCCATGGAGGGCGAGATACTGGGCCAGATGCGCGGCGGTCGTGGTCTTTCCGCTACCACCTTTGAAATTCACCACCGCCATCACTTGGCAGTGCTCCGCTTCACGGCGATGCTGCACGTACCTCTTTCCCTTCGACCCTTCCTCTAGCGTTACGCGTAGCTCGTTGATTTGCTCGAGTGTATATGACCGTCGTCCTCCAGCCCCGAGCGAGGGCTGCGGCCCCTTGCCCCCCAGCGACAGCTGCCGCAGATAGGCGTCGGCGATTCCAATCAGCTTCGCAGCCTCTACCGAGGAAAACGATCGGAGGGATTTCTTCGAGACCGGCGGGAAAAGAGCCTCGCGCATAGCGAGCAGCTCCGCCGACAGCGCGGCGCCGTCGCCGGCGATGACATCCGTCATCAGCGGCTTCGGCCCCGATGTAAGAGTCTTTGAGCTACGTGCTTTCTGCATAACTACGATGCCCATTCCAACTACGGCATTTAATCGTAGGCAGAATGAAACCGAGTCGGGCCTATTGGCAAGGGATTTAACGTTAACGCCGGTTTACCGCTATGACACCAGGGTGAGTTGCCAGGTGGCAACTCGATCTCCAGACAAGCCCACTCCGTTTCCACGATAGTCACTTCTCTCGCCGCAGGCACCCAACGGCAGCCAATAGATGAGCCATTCGTGCCGATGCGGCCTTGGAGCACATTTCGTGGACCCGTCGGCCAGCCTGTCGCACCAACAACGACAGATGAGAGAGCGGGCCGGTAAGTCCCCGTACCTTAGACAGAGTCGTCGTCTCGGAGATCAGAAGCTGCACGGTTGACCCGCCCAGTGCATCAACACGCCGGCGTCGAGATCGGGCAGACGCACTCGCTGAGCCTTCAAGCCCAGGGCGATGGCGTGGCCAACATCGGGGGAGGCCCAATTGCCGCGGTCTTCAGCAAGAACCATCCGAACGGAAGCCCGACTTCACGGTCGATCGCCTCGATCCGGTCCCTGAGAATGTGAACCGACAGACCGTCGGTCATCTGCAGCCGCTCGCTGGGGACGCGCAGCGGTCGCGGAATGAAGCCTATCTCGCGCTTTCCGTGATCTTCATAGTCGCGGATGTCCAGCGCCCAATGGGTGAACACGCGCGACCCTGACGCGCTGGACGCGTCCCAGTCCTGAAAGAACAGCACCTCGCGCGGCACGTGCTCGAACCCGTCGGGCACCGCCTCGAGGAACGGCGTTTCGCGCGTCCCGTCCGGATCGATCTCCTGGATCCGCCTGCGCTCTATCTCCGGCCGGCGGGCCTCGCGGCTCTCGCGCTCCAGGCGGGCGCAGCGCCCGAGAAAGCCGCGCACATGCACAACAGCTCCGCCGGCGCGGCCGCGCAACCGATGGACCGGGCCGGCGAGCCGGTCGGTGTCGGGCAGGGGATGCTGCCGGGGGAAGCTCGGTTCGAGGAGTTCGCTTTCGCGCCACGGGCGATAGCCCGGGTTGACGATCGGACCCGCACGCCATTCAATCTCGCGATGGAGCGCGATCTGGATATAGTCGCCGGCGCCCGGTCCGGTCGGCGCGAAGATGGTGACGCTCGTTCCGCGCCATTCGGTGATTTGCAGATCGGTGTCCTTGAGCCGGCGCCAGAGCGCGATGAGATCGCCGCCGTCGCTGGCGATCTCGGCCGTCATCCACGGCCGCAGTTCGCCGACGCGCGTGCCGTCCGCCCGGATGACCGAGCGGGTGTCCCGTCAGTAGTCGTCTTCGATGGGCGCCAGGCTAAAATCAGAACCGGGAAACGCCACGCTGATGGCGGGTATAAGATCCGCGTCCGCGGAAGCGGGATCGAGGCCGGCCAGAATCGCTTCAAGCGATGCCGGGTCGGGGAGGCGGATGGGGGAAGGGGTCATGGAACGACCTCTTGCGGGATTTCCGGGATTTCCGTATATTCCGGATCAAAGGAGAATGCGTCATGGCCTCCATTGTGACCGCGGCCGAAGTCTCCAAGAACTTCGGCGCCTATCAGGACGCCGCCGTGCGCGAGCCGGTGGTAATCACCAAGAACGGCCGCCCGCGCACCGTGCTGCTGGCCTACGAGGACTTCGTGCGGCTGTCGAAGCGCGACCGCCGAGTCGAGCGCACCGCCGAGTTGAACGACACCGAGATCGCCGCAGTCGAGGCGGCCGAGATGACGCCGGAGCCCGACCATCTCAACACCCCCGGCACGCATGCTGCCGACTGAGGTCAGGGTCGGCTGGATCTTCCGCTACGCCTATCTCTGGGACCGGCAGCACCGCGAGGGCCGGGAGGAGGGCGACAAGGACCGCCCCTGCCTGGTGCTGGCCATCGTCATGACCACCGAGGAGGGCGCACCGGTGGTGCGCGTCCTGCCGATCACCCACACGCCGCCGGCCGATCCGGCCGACGCAATCGAAATCCCGGCCGAGGTCAAGAGCCGCCTCCGGCTCGACGCCGAGCGCTCCTGGATCGTGCTGACCGAAAGCAACCGCTTCACTTGGCCGGGTCCGGACCTGCGCCCCGTCGAGAGCGACAGCGGCTATTTCGGCGCGCTGACGCCCGGGCTCTTTGCCGAGGTGAAGCGCCGCTTCGTGGCGATCGCGCGCGGCGAGGTGGCGACCACGCGGCACGCCAGCGTGCCGCGCACCGACTGATACCAACGGCCATTGAGGGTGACTCTCAGGGGCTTTCGGTTGAGTGCGATCTCTGATTCCATGGTGCGGGGAGGATTCGCGTCATGGCCTCTGCGGTGAAGCTTCGGACGGACTACTCGGCTTCGGATTTGCGGCGGCTCGCCGCAGCTTCGAAACACGCCAGCCAGAGCCGGCGGCTGCTGTCGCTGGCAGCGGTCCTTGATGGGATGGATCGCGCCGAGGCGGCTCGGATCGTCAGACCCTGCGCGATTGGGTTCACCGCTTCAACGCGCTCGGCCCCGACGGGCTGCGCGACATCCGCCCCAAGGGCCACCCGCCCCGGCTGTCGAAGGCGCAGTTGGCCGAACTCGCCGAGATCGTCGAGACCGGCCCCGATCGCAGGGTCCACGGCGTCGTCCGGTGGCGGCGCCTCGACCTGAGGAAGGTCGTCGCGGACCGCTTCGGCGTCGCATACCACGAGCGAACCATCGGCAAGATCCTCAAGGCGATCGGCTTCTCGCACATCAGCGCTCGCCCCCGTCATCCCGGACAGGACCCCAAGGTCATGGAGGACTTCAAAAAAACTTCCTTCGGACCCTGAACGCCCACGTCGGGCACCTGCCGAAGGGGCGCCGCATCGAGGTCTGGTTCCAGTGTATGGTTCGCCTCCGGTTTGCAAGAAGAAACGACGGCCCAGAAGACCCTGCTTCAGCGTATCCGGCTTGTTTGAGGGCAGATCATGCCCGAGCCACAATGGGAGCCGCTGGGATGCGTTCCTTACAAGACGACCAGATCCTTTGATCTCCTGCCACTACCAGGTTTCGCATATCCAGTTGAAGCAGAGAAACAATCTACTGGAACCATCAGGTTGCGCATCCGATCATATCCACGGTGCCATCGTTTTCCTCTCGCAAGTCATTCGAACAAGCCTTATGCAGGGCGCGGTTCGAAAATCGTATTGTGGGTTAAAAGTGCCCAAATGACACGTGCGACCTTATTTGCACATGCGACAACAATCTTGTTTGTATGCATTCCTCGCTCGACCAGACGGTCCATGAACACGGTGATCCCGTTCTCTCGTTTCTTCCGGTTGTAGAACGCTGATCGCATGCCATGAATCATTAACGTTCGGACGTAGGTGTTGCCGCGTTTCGAGATACCGAGCAACGTCGTCTTTCCCCCGGTCGACTTCCGCCTTGGAACCAACCCAAGGAAGGCGGCGAGATCGCGCCCACTTCGGAAATCGGCGATGTCGGCGACTGCGCTGAACAAGGCAGTGGCGACGATGATGCCGATACCGGGCACTGAGAGCAGGGCTTTGCAGATGGGATTGGCTTTGGCGAATTCAGCGAGTTCCGCGTCGATTGACTCGACACGCGCATCGAGCGCCTGATATTCGGCGGCCAAGGTTGCAAACAATGCACGGCAGACAGGGTTGAGTTGGATCTCCTCTTTGGCTTGCAAGTCGTCGAGAAACCGTTCGAAACGCATCCTGCCCGAACCGAACACCAATCCGCGTTCGCGAAGCAAGCCTCTGATCTGATTCACGATCGCTGTACGCGCCGTGACGAGACGCTGTCGTACCCGGTGAAGAGCTTGGATATCGAGCTGCTCCTGCGACTTAACGCCCACCGCGTGACGGCCTGGGCGCTGAGCCGCTTCGGCAATCGCCAGTGCATCATTCCAGTCATTCTTTTGGGCTTTCGCAAATGGTCGGACGCTTTCCGGGGTAAGAAGTCGGACGGCATGTCCCATTGCAATGAGTTGGTGTGCCAGCCAGTGAGCACCCGAGCACGCCTCGAATGCAACGTTCAAGTACTGCCCCGCCCGATCTCGAAAGAAGGCGATCAGCCCTAACCGCGTGAATTGCTTGCGCAAGACGATATCGCCGTCAAGACCCAATGCGACCAGATGGAAAGTGGCCTTCCCGATATCAATGCCAATCTGCTTGAACTGCATGATGTACCTCCGTTGCTGGACGGACTGATTATCCGCCAGAGGGAGGAGGCGAACCATCCCATAAGACGAGGCCCGGATCGGTCAGAAGAACGGCATCGTCCGGCAGTGGGCGCGGCGGGGAACGCGGCCCCGCCAGGCCGCCGACCAGCGCTACGACAATGCCTGGCTGTTCGGGGCGATCTGCCCGGCGCGCGGCGTCGGTGCCGCCTTGGCCCTGCCCTATATCGGTACCGAGGCCATGCAGATGCATCTCGACGAAATCTCGACCATGGTGGCTCGGGGATCGCACGGCGTGCTGCTGCTCGATCGCGCCGGATGGCACACCACGAGGATGCTCTGCATCCCGAAGAACATGACGCTGATCTTCCTGCCGTCGCGATCGCCGGAGCTGAACCCGGTCGAGCAGATCTGGCAGTATCTGCGATCGAACTTTCTCTCCAACCGCGTCTTCGAAACCTACGCCGACATCGTCGATGCCGCCTGCGAGGCGTGGCGCAGCCTCACCGAAAACCCAGAAACCATCACATCCATCGGCAGGCGCCAATGGGCGCACATCGGTCATTCATAAGGGCCGTTGGTATGAGCAGCGCGGCGGCCGATGTGCCGCGTGGCGCGTCATGGCGCCTCGTCGCGACACAACGCCCAGTCCGCGCCGGCGAACCAGCACGCCTCCGGATCCGGCGCGCCCTTCCAGATGAGGCTGCGCACGGCGTCGATGCCCCCCGCGGCAAAACTCTGGCGCAGGCGCGCGACGTCTGCCGCATCGCCCGCGCCGACCGCCCCCTCGGCGCACACAAAGTAGGCCGGGCTGATGGCGCGCGCCGCAAAGCCGACGCCGCGCCGTTCGATCCGCAGCGCCGCGCCGCGCTCGCTGTGCCGGCCGCCGGAATTGGGCCGCTGGGGACCGGGCACCCCGAGCGGGAACACCAAGCGTCCCCCTGGCGACAGGCCCTCGATCCAGCGGTCGGCGGGACGGGAAACCGCGAAGTTCACGTAAACCCCGTCGGCCGACGTTTCGGGCCAGCGGCTGCCGTCGCCACAGACGACGCGCACGTTCGGGCGACCGGACAGCGACGCCGCGGCGCGCCTGGCCAGAGCGGGGTCGAACTCGACCGCCGTGACCTGGCCGGCGGGACCCACCAGCTCGGCCAGAACCGCGCTGTAGTAACCGGCGCCGGCGCCCACATGGACGATGTGCGCGCCGGGCTTCGGCCCGAGCGCCTTGAGGAGCTTGGCGTGCAGCGACGGGCTGCCGTTGTTGACGCCCCGGGCGGGGTCGAGGGCGACGACGAGGTCTTGGTAGAGGACCACCGGATCAGTGCCGAGAATGGGCCGGTAGCCGTCGAAGGGCGACGATGCCGTCCATGGCGACGGCCCCAGGAACGCCTCGCGCGGCACGGTCGCAAAGGCGGTTTCGATTGCGGCGTTGTCGACGCCGAGGATGGCCAGCATCTGGCGGGCATAGGCCCGCCGCGCCACGGCGAGCTCCGCGGCCGAGAAGGCGGATCGGATCTCGTCCGGAAGCGGGGAGGAGGCGTGCAGGCGGCGTCCTCTCGTCGATCTCGGCGCCGGCGGGCGCGAATATTTGGGCTCCAGGCCACGAGATCGCCGATTTGCCGGCGGCTGTCCATGACAGCCGATAAGGGACAGTTATCGATAATTAGAAACCTGGGAACCGAGTGTCGCTATGGCGGAAACTATTCCCATATCTGCAAATAATCGGCGGACCCCGGACCTGTCGGTGCGAACACAACCGCGCTGGTGCCGCGCCATTCGGTAATCTGCAGCTCGGTCTCTTTTAGACGGCGCCACAGCGCTCCGATGTCGCCACGCTCCCTGGCAACCTCTGCCGTCATCCACGTTTGTAGCTCGCCCATCCGAGTGCCGTCCGGCTGGATGACGCTGCGAGCATCGCGCCAATAGTCGTCATCGATCTGGGCGAGACTGAATTCAAAACCCGGGAACGCTCGGGTGAGGGCAGGGACCAGCGCCGAATCGGCCGACGCCGGATCAAGCCCGGCCAGCACGGTTTCGAGCGATGCGACGTCGGGTATACGAACAGAGGCCATCATCTCGATTGGCCGCCATCGGTCCAGGGATTGAAAAGCGACACGCCGAGCGGCGCAAAGTCCTTAGTGTTGCGGGTGGCCAGCACGAGATTGCGGTCGAGTGCCGTAGCGGCGAAAAACCCGTCCATCACGGAGAGCGAAAGGCCGCTCATGCGGGCCTCCGCCATCAGATCCCCCCATCGTCCGGCAATCGCGGGGTCGATAGGCAGGATACGACCAGCGAAGCGCTCTGGGAGATCCTGTGCAAGCCAATCGGAGAGCGCGGTGCGCCGCCGGCCGTCATCCATCAATGCGATCCCACGCTTGAGCTCGGCGATCGAGGCTACACTGATGTAGGTCCGGTCCTCGTCGATCGCATCGAGCCAGGCAAGAACCCTGGGGTCGGGCGCCGGTCGCCGGACCTCCGACAAAACATTGGTGTCGAGCAGAACATTCACAGGTCTGGGTCGCGCGGCTGGTCACGGACGCGCTCGAGATCGAGATCGACGTCTCGCAGCGGTGATGCAAGCAGGAACTCGGCCAGCGTGCCTTTGCGCGCCGTCTTGCGGGACCATTCCTCCGCCGAAACGACAACGACGCTCGGCTTGCCGTGCCGTGTAATGACCTGGGGGTCGCGTTGCGCGCGCTCGATGACCTCGGACAGGCGCGCCTTGGCATCGGCGACCGTCCAGCTCTCCGATTGATCGGGTGCGGACTTTCTGAGCGTTGCCATGAGCTCCCCCACAATGACCATAATGACTAATATAACCATATATGGCCGGCGTGGGTTTTTCAACGTGCAATCAAATGCGAGCGCCGAGGCAGGAGCCGCGTTCCCCCCGGGGAGATACCGGACGCGCAACGAGAAGCACCAACCTGCCGTCCGTCCCCTCGGGCGCTGCTCGAAGCGGGAACTGAAGGGAAGGGGAGGGGAGGGGCCTAGGTGCCCCCCGGTCCAGACGACCCTACGACTTGCCCGCCAAGAGCTGCCTACGTGCGATTCGACCTGATCACGGGGCACGGACCGAACTCGACCAGAGGCGTCATACTGTCTAAATTTCGATAGTATGAGACGGCACCGGCTCTCGGCAGCTGTGTCGCCCGGCCCATCAACCGCCCTGTAGGCTGCGGAGCCTCTTGAAGATATCGGGCGCAATCTTGAATTCGCGCGCCTGTCCACGCCCCATCGAATTCTTCACCATCGTCTCCGTCAAGATCTTACGGCTAACGAGCTGATCAATCGTCTCGGTGACGCCGCCTCGTGTTAGCGACGTCAACTCAATTATATTGGTTAACGTCAGGCGCTGATTGCCCTGATGCATATAATAGAGGACGCTCATCATTCCGATTTGCTTCAGGCGCGACTGAGGGGTCTCATCGTCGAGCGGATTGTCGAGGATCAGCCGCAAGATAAGCGCCGAGAACGAGAGGCTGTGCCATTCGGCGTCGAGGGCTCTTGGCATCGGCTTAACTGCTCTATATATGATAGTTAACCGGATATGAGATTGCGGCTGACAAGCCTTTCCGGGGTCGTTTCGGGAGGGTGGAAGGCATGAATTCCCCTACTGCCAGGGCGCTTTCCTGCGCATTCGTATTGCTGTCATCCTACTGCATTTCCAGCAGTAAAGCGCGCGCGGACGATTGGGGCTGTCAGGTTCTCCTTTGCCTTTCGAACCCGGGCGGTCCGATGCAGTTCGCCGAATGCGTCCCTCCTGTTCAGAGGCTTTGGAACGAACTCGCCAGAGGACGCCCCTTTCCAACCTGCAGTGGAATCGGATTCCAAGCGTCCACGCCTGGATACGAACCGTACTCATGCGAGGCTGATTACCGCGTGACCGCACGGTTCGGCCCCCAGGGGCAAGAAGCGGCCCGTGTGTCGGCGACACGCCAGGTGGTCGACACCAGCCAATGCACATCAGGGGCTGGCAATGGGACCGCGCGCTGGGTGTCGAGCAGCGGCCAGCGCCAATGCATGGCTTATGTAACGGCTCGGCCAAGCGTGCGCTCGCAACCCCACTTTGTCGACGTGACGATCGACGGCATGGCCACTCAGCGGGTGTGGTTCTAGGTCATGCCCGTCGCATTCGCCGATCTTGCGCAGACTTGCGCCCCGACCGTTCAGGTGGAGACCCTCGCGGCGGTCGTGAGCCTCGAAAGTGGCTTCTCGCCGTTTGCCATCCGCATCAACAGCGGCACGCCCCTGCGCGACCCGCCGAACAGCAAGGCGGAGGCGATCGAGGTTGCCAGCACGCTGATCGCCCAGCATCTGGACGTCGACCTTGGCCTTGGCGGCATCAACGTTGATGACCTTGGCCGCCTCGAACTCACAGTCGCCGATGCGTTCGACCCCTGCCTGAACCTGAAGGCGACCGCCCGTCTGCTCGACCGTTATTACCGGGTGGCGATCGGCAGTGGCGTCCGCCCTGCCGCGGCGGTCACTGTGATGCTGCAGGCCTATTACGGCCGCGGCGACGCCTCGGTCGGCGAAATGGCCGCTTACGACAAGCAAGTGCATGAAGAGGCAAAGCGTCTCGCGCCGAAGCTTGCTTCACTCACGATCGGCTCCGCTGGCCGGTCCACCACAAGAGATCGAGCAGGGGAGGGGTCGGCACTGCCGCCTCCGGCTGCCGCACCACCAGTCGCCCGCCGTGAAGCGAAACCGGCGTCCTGGGATGTTTTTGCAACAGCGCGGAAATCCTCCGCTCTCGTCTTCCAGAACGAACAATCGGAGTGAGCCGAATGAGTAAGAGAGTGCGCGTTCGCCCAGGCGCAGCCATCATGCTGGTGGCGACCGTATTTGCGATCGGGATGGCGGAACCGGCCGCCGCCCAGGCAACCGGAGGCGGTATCGAGACCGTTCTGCAGAACATCGTCACCCTGCTCACGGGCAATGTCGCGAAGCTCCTGGCGAC
>NZ_JAIVFN010000133.1 GCF_030015065.1 Xanthobacter autotrophicus
CCGTATCGCCCGCCGCGGCGTCGACAGTTCTGAGCACCTCGGCAAGCACCGATGGGTGGTTGAGCGCACCTTCGCCTGGATCAACCAGTTCCGGCGCCTCGCCATCCGATACGAGCGCCACGCCGATCTCTACCGCGCATTCTGCGTCCTCGCCGCCGCAATCATATGCTTCAGAGCCATCGCCAAGTTTTGTTAGGCGCTCTTAACCCCGTCCACTGTTTCGGGGGAAGATCATCGCCAGCCCGTGGAGCCCGTCGTGTCCTGTAAAGCCCGCCGCCGCGTCGCCCTTTATCTCCGCGTCTCCACCTCCGAACAGACCACCGAGAACCAGCGCCGCGAGCTTCAGGCCATCGCGGACAAGGCAGGGTGGATGTGTCGGCGGTGCAGAGGGTGGTGGGGACTGCGGGGTGAGGGGGGCAAAGGCCCCATCTTTTTCAGGGGCGAGCATTCGTGAGGGCCAATTGCGGGTACGCGCGACGGGTACGAACTGGGGTACGCAGCGCGATCATGCAATGCGGTAAGATGCTGCTTTTAAAAGGAAACTTCAGGCCAGGATCAGGCTGGTGGAGCCGAGGGGAATCGAACCCCTGACCTCTGCAGTGCGATTGCAGCGCTCTCCCATCTGAGCTACGGCCCCGATCCATGGGAGGCGCCATTTATGAGTTGGGCCCCCATGCTGTCAAGCGCCCCGGCGCGCGAAATCCGTGCCACTCCCGATCTGTCCACCGCAGGCTCGCCTCAGGCTGTCTTCCGCTCGCCCCGCAGCACCACGTAGATGGCCGGAATGACCAGCACCGTCAGGGCCGTGGAGGAGGCGAGGCCGAACAGCAGCGAGATGGCGAGGCCCTGGAAGATGGGATCGGTGAGGATCACCGCCGCCCCGATCATGGCCGCGAGCGCCGTGAGCAGGATCGGCTTGAAGCGGATGGCGCCCGCCTCCAGCAGCACGTCGGTGAGGGGGCGGCCCGGTGCGCGAGCGTGGCGGATGAAGTCCACCAGCAGGATGGAATTGCGCACGATGATGCCCGCCAGCGCGATGAAGCCGATCATGGAGGTGGCCGAGAACGGCGCGCCGAACAGCCAGTGCCCCGCCATGATGCCGATGAAGGTGAGCGGGATGGGCGTCAGGATCACCAGCGGCAGCCTGAACGAGCCGAACTGCGCCACCACCAGGATGTAGATGCCGAGGATGGCCACGCCGAACGCCGCGCCCATGTCGCGGAAGGTCACGTAGGTCACCTCCCATTCCCCGTCCCACAGCAGGGTCGGGCGGCTCTCGTCGGTGGGCTGGCCGTGGAGGGTGATGTCGGGCCTCGGCAGGTCGCCGAAATCCGCCGCCGCCAGCGCCTTCGACACCGCCAGCATGCCGTAGACGGGGGCCTCATAGGCCCCGGCGAGGTCGGCGGAGACCATTTCGGCGGCGCGGCCGTTGTGGCGGAAGATGGGGAAGGAGGCCGGCTCACGCACCACCCGCACCACGTCGCCCAGCTCCACCACGCCGCGCCCGCCGGGCAGGGCGTTGGCCGGGACCGGGGTGGAGAGGGTGCGCGGGTCCACCGCCTGCTCGCCCTTGGGCAAGGCAAGGCGGATGGGAATGGGCGCGCGCCCGCCGCCGCGATGGGAATAGCCTAGCGTCGCCCCGGTGAAGACCGAGCGGATGGCGTCGTAAACGTCGGCCTGCTCGACCTTGTAGAATTCAAGATTGTCCTGGTCGATGGCAAGGCGCACCCGCTCGCCCGGCGTGCCGAAGCTGTCGTCCACGTCCACGATATAGGGCACGCTCTCGAACGCCTGGCGCACCTTGCGGGCGACGGCGCGGCGGGTGTCCGGGTCCGGGCCGTAGATCTCGGCGAGCAGGGTCGCCAGAACCGGCGGGCCGGGGGGCGGCTCCACCACCTTCAGCGCGCTGCCGGCGGGCAGGGGGATGGCTTTGAGCCGCTCGCGCACGTCGAGGGCGACGGCGTGGCTCGCCCGGCTGCGCTCGCCCTTGGGCTGGAGGGTGATCTCGATGTCGCCCTGCCGGGGTGCGGACCGCAGACCGTAATGGCGCACCAGCCCGTTGAAATTGAAGGGCGCGGCCGTGCCCGCATGGGTCTGGAACGCGACCGCCTCCGGCAGGTCCGCCAGCGCGTTCACCATGTCCTGCAGGGTGCGGTTGGTGGCCTCCACCGAGGTGTCGGCGGGCAGGTCCAGGATGACGGCCAGCTCGGTCTTGTTGTCGAAGGGCAGGAGCTTCACCGTCACGCCGTGGGTGTAGAACAGGCTGAGCGAGGCCAGTGTCGCCACCCCCACCACGGCGAGGAAGGCCCCCGAGCGCGCCCGCGAGGCGAGGATGGGCGCGGCCACGCGGCGATAGAAGCGCCCCAGCCGCCCGCCGTCCGCCGCCTCGGCATGGACGGCGGTGCCGGTGTCGCGGCCGGCGAGCTTCAGCATCAGCCAGGGGGTGAGCACCACCGCCACGAAGAAGGAGAACACCATGGCCGCCGAGGCATTGGCCGGGATGGGGCTCATGTACGGCCCCATCATGCCGGACACGAACAGCATGGGCAGCAGCGCCGCCACCACGGTGAGCGTCGCCACGATGGTAGGGTTGCCCACCTCCGCCACTGCATCAATGGCGGCCTGCGCGCGGGTGCGGCCATCCTTCATGGCCCAGTGGCGGGCGATGTTCTCGATGACGACGATGGCGTCGTCCACCAGGATGCCGATGGAGAAGATGAGCGCGAACAGGCTCACCCGGTTGAGGGTGTAGCCCATGAGCCGGGCGGCGAAGAGGGTGAGCAGGATGGTGGTGGGGATCACCACCGCCACCACCAGCGCCTCGCGCCGGCCGATGGCAAAGCCCACCAGCACCACGATGGACACCGTGGCGAGGCCGAGATGCAGCAGCAGCTCGTTGGCCTTCTCGTTGGCGCTCTCGCCGTAATTGCGGGTGACCTCGACCTCCACGTCCGCCGGCAAAATCCCCCCGTGCGCGGCCTCGATCTGCCGCAGCACCTGCTCGGCGATCACCACCGCATTGGTGCCGGGCCGCTTGGCGACGGCCAGCGACACGGCGGGGCGGCGGGCAAGTCCCTCCGCCGTCTTCGCCACATGGAAGACGCGGCTCTCGGCGGTGTCGGTGGCCAGCGTCACCTGCGCCACGTCGCGCACATAGACCGGGCGGCCGTCGCGGGCGGTGACGAGGATGTTGCCGATCTCCGCGGGGGTCTGGAGCGTCTGGCCGGCGACGAGGGTGCGCTGGGATGCGGCCTCGCGCACGGTGCCGGTATTGAAGGTGCGGTTGGCGCCTTCGAGCTTGCCGGCGAGCTGGGCCAGCGTGATGCCGTAGAGCGACAGGCGCTCGGGATCGGGCGCGACGCGGATCTCCTCCGGCTGCTCGCCCACCACGTAGGTGAGGCCGATGTCCGGCAGCTTGGCGATGTCCGCCTGAAGTTCGCGGGCGACGCGGGTGAGGGCGTTGGCGGTCCAGCGCCCGGCGGCTTCCGGCTTCGGGGTCAAGGTGAGGACCAGGATGGCCACGTCGTCGATGGAGCGGCCGACGATGAGCGGCTCGGTGATGCCCACCGGGATGCGGTCGAGATTGGCGCGGACCTTCTCGTGCACGCGCAGGATGGCGGCATCCGGGCTGGTGCCGGTGAGGAAGCGGGCGGTGACGATGACGCCGTCGTCCTGGGTGGTGGAATAGACGTGCTCCACCCCGTCGATGGCCTTGACGATGGTCTCCAGCGGCTCGGTGACGAGCTTCACCGCGTCTTCCGCCTTCAGGCCCTGGGCCGAGACGGAGATGTCCACCATGGGCACGGAGATCTGCGGTTCCTCCTCGCGCGGCAGGGTGATGAGCGCGATGAGGCCGAAGGCGAAGGCGGCGATGAGCAGCAGCGGCGTCAGCGGCGAGGCGATAAAGGCGCGCGTCAGCACGCCGGCGAGGCCGAGGGGACGGGGCTGGTGGTTGGGTTGCTGGGTCATGTCAGCGCCCCGGCGCCTGGATCTGGTCGCCGTCGGCAAGGCCGGTGAGCACCTCCACCCGCTCCCCGGCGGCGTCGGTGAGGCGGGCGCCCAGCACCACGGGCACGTCGAGGGCGCCGCGCGGCGTCACCACGCGCACATAGTCGATGCCGTGGCGGGTCGAGACCAGGGCAGGGGGAATGGCGAGCACCGCGCGGCGGCCGATCTCCACCCATACCAGGGTGCGTTCGTTGACGAAATAATCGCCGAGGCCGTCCACCTCCACGTCGGCCATGACCCGACCGGCGGTGATCTCCGGATAGACCTTCACCACGCGCCCGGGTCGCGCGGCGGCGGGGGTGCCGGCGGCATCCTGCGTGATGCCGCGCCGGCCGATGCGCACCGTGCCGCCCTCGCGGATGTCGGCGGCGTGGCGCTCGGGCAGGCTGAGGCGCAGATAATAGGGGCCGGAGGCGATGCGGGCGATCTCGTCGCCGGCCAGCACCACGCTGCCCGGCGTCACCGGAACGGTGAGCACCCGCCCATCCGCCGGCGCGAGGACCGCGCCCTCTCGCGCGCGCTGGAGCACCACGGCGCGGTCGGCCTCGGCGGCGGTGACCTGGTTGGTGGCCACGTCGAACTGGGTCTTGACCGTGTCCAGCCGGCTCTGGCTGGCGACGCCCCTGGCCACCAGCTGCTGGGTGCGGTCGAGCTCGATGCGGGCATTGTCGAGCTGGGACCTCAGCTCCTTGATCTTGGCCTCTGCGGCGTTGAGGGTGAGGGCGAGCTTGTCGTCCACCACCAAAGCGATCTCGTCGCCTTCCTTCACCTGGCTCCCCTCGGAGACCGAGACCGCCCGCATGGTGCCGCCGATGCGGGCGCGGGCGGGCACCACGGTGCGGCTTTCCACCTCGCCGAACACGGCTTTCAGCTCCGGCACCTGTTCGAGGCGCACGGTGAAATCCTCCGCCCCTGCGGCGGAGGAGGCCAGGGGAGCGGCAAGGAGGGCGGCGAGAACCGCGAGGGAGGGCAGGTGCATCTTGGATCTCTTCGGCCCGGCCGGCGCCGGGCGCAGGCTCAGGAGAAGGCAACGCCAGGCTTGAGGCCCAGCTTCTTGAGCAGCATGGCGGCCGGGCAGAAGCCGGTGACGGATGCCTGCATCAGGTTCGCGCCCACGAAGGCGGTAAGCCAGAACCAGTAAGGCGACACGAAAAGGCCGAGGCCGAGGGAGGCGAGCACCATGAACCCGGCAAACAGCATGACGGCGCGATCAACCGACATTATCCTGGATCCTTGAAAACGCGCCGGCCCCGTGCCCGCGCCACTTCGGTTGCAGTTAACATTCAAATATCATAAATTCAAGATCATGAATGTTGTTGATATGATGCCCGCTTCGGAACGGGCGGCCGAGCTGATGCGCAGCCTCTCCCATCCCCAGCGCCTTCTGGTGCTGTGCGCATTGGGGAGGGGGGAGAAATCGGTGGGCCAATTGCGGGACGAGCTGGGCATCGAGCAGGTGCCCATGTCGCAGCAGCTCATGCGCCTGCGCGCCGACGGGCTGGTGGAGGCGCGGCGGGAGGGTACGAGCGTTTATTACCGCATCGCCCGCGAGGAGGTGCTCCACATCATCGAGGCGCTGCACAAGGCCTTCTGCAGCAAGCCGGAGGGGCCGTGCTGAGGGCGCCCAATCTACGCCCCTTTGGGGCGCCAGACGCTGGTGCGCTTGATCTCCATGTCCTCCAGCTCCCGCGTCACCGGCACGCTATATTCAGTGAGGCGCTCCAGCCGCTCCTTTGGCAAATAGGTGCGGCCGGGATCGCCGATGAGCACGGTGGCGCCGCGCGCCGACAGGGCGAGAAGCCAGTCGAACACCCGGGCGGACAGGTCCTTCTCATAGGCGATGTCGCCGGCGAGCACCGTATCCCAGCCCGCGTCGGTGCCGATGAGGTCATGGCCGGTGGCGGTGAGCACAACGCCGTTCGCCTGCCCGTTGAGGCCGATGGCGGCGCGGGCGAAGGGGTCGATGTCGGCGCAGGTGACGGCGGCCGCGCCCGCCTTCATGGCGGCGATGCCCACGAGGCCCGAGCCGGAGGCGAAATCCAGCACCTGCCGGCCCGCCACCGTTTCGGGATGGTCGAGCACATGGCGGGCCAGCGCCTGCCCGCCGGCCCAGGCGAAGGCCCAGAACGGCGGTGGCAGGCCCATCTCGCCCAGCTCCTCCTCGGTGCGCTGCCAGAGGGGAACGGCCTCGTCGGCCACATGGAGCGAGATTTCCGGCACCAGCGGCACCGGGTTGAGGCGGGTTTCGGCGCGGATGAAGGCGAGCGGATCGGCGATGGGGGAGCTCACACCCCGCCCATCCCGCAGACGATATCCCATTCCTCGTCGCTCACCGGCTGCACCGAGAGGCGGGAGAACTTGATGAGGGCCATCTCCTGGAGCCGCGGCTCGGCCTTGACGGCGGCGAGCGTCACCGGCGTCTTCAAGGGCTTCACCGCCTTGATGTCCACCATGAAGAACTTGCCGGAGGGGTCGGAGGGGTCGGGATAGGCCTCCTTGATGACCTCGACGATGCCGACGATCTCCTTGCCCTCGTTGGAATGGTAGAAGAAGCCCCGATCGCCTTTCTTCATGGCCAGGAGCTGCTGCTTGGCGAGGTGGTTGCGCACCCCGTCCCAGTGGGTGCCCTTGGCGCCGGCCTTCACCTGCATGTCCCACGACCATTTGAAGGGTTCGGACTTGTAGAGCCAATGGGCCATGGCAAAGCTCGTGTTTCGCAATGATGGTGCGGGTTTGCCTCTTCCATCCCGGCTTGGCAAGTCCATTGGCAAGTGTGTTGGCGGGCGCAAGGTCCGGTGCCGGGCGATCTTGCCTCGACAAGGCGAAGCCTTAATGTCCCCGCGGCGGCGCGGACGGGCCGCCGCTGTGAAGGAAAACATCATGGTCTATGAGATCGCCACGCTCGACATCAAGGAAGGTTCGGAAGCCGCTTTCGAGGCCGCGGTGAAGGAAGCCGCCCCCTTCTTCCAGAAGTCGCGCGGCTGCCGCGGCCTGTCGCTCGAGCGCTCGGTGGAGACACCCAGCCGCTATTATCTCGTGGTGACCTGGGACAGCGTGGAGGACCACATGGTCCACTTCCGCAACGCCCCCGAATTCCAGGAATGGCGCCGCCTCGCCAGCCCCCATTTCGCCAGCGCGCCGTCGGTGGAGCATACCAGCGTCGTTGGCACCTTCTTCTGATGGGCCGGGAGCCCGCGCCGCGCCGGTGCGGGCTCCCCTTTGTGACCGTCCCCCCAAGCCCCCTACGCAGTTTCCCTATGTTGATCGTTATATCCAACGAAACATAGCTTGTTCCATCTCAATGCGCCGGCTCACCGTCTCGGGGAGCGTGGCGCGGCGCCCGTTGCGGGCGGATGGCATATTTGGAGGCTTGCGGTGGCGATCGCTTCAGATAGTCGGTCGGAGGAGACGGGCGGGGAGGCCGGGCCGGCCGTGTTCTTCCGGGCCCAGCATGCCGCCTTCGGCAGCACCCTCGGCGTCCACAAGGGCGCGGCGGATCTTCTCGATCGCCTCTGGATGCAGGCCTTCTCCAGCTACGAGCACAATGTGGCCGAGCAGACCAGGGACCTGCCGCCGCTGGCCTGCCGCAAGGGCTGCGGCACCTGCTGCCGCATCCAGGTGGTGGCCACCGCCCCCGAGGTGCTGATGGTGGCGCGCTATGTGCGGGCCATGGCGGAGGGCTTCCGCAAGGTGGGCATCGACCTGCCCGCGCGCCTTGCCGCCGCGTCCGCCGCCTCGCCCGAGACCGCCGGTACCATGGCGCTGGGACGGGAATGCCCGTTCCTGGTGGAAGGCATCTGCGTGATCTATCCGGTGCGCCCGCTGGCCTGCCGCGGCCACGTCTCCTTCAACGAGGAGGCCTGCGTCGCCGCGCTGGAGGGCGAGGCCGACGAGGTGCCGGTCTCCGAATCCCATCGCACGGTGCGGGCGCTGGTGCAGGGCGCGCTGCAATCGGCGCTGCGCGACGCCGGCCACCCCTGGGCGCTCTACGATCTGGTGGGAGCGCTCAGGATCGCCCTGGCGCGGCCCGATGCGGAGGCAGCCTTCGCCGCCGGCACGGACGTGTTCCAGGCCGCCATGATCGACCATGTGAGCCGCGAGGAAATGGCCCGCACCTTCGACCGGTTGAAGGCCTGACGTTTCACCGCCCCGCCCGCCGCGCCTCCACGATGGCGAGGGCTGCGGCGAAGGCGGCGGGGATGTCGAGGGTGGAGGTGTCGAGCAGCACCGCGTCTTCCGCCTGCACCAGCGGCGCGGCGGCGCGAGCCGAATCGCGTTCGTCGCGCTTGCGGATGTCCGCGAGCACCGCGGCAAAGGCGATGTCCTCGCCGCGCCCGAGCAATTCGCGGTGACGCCGCTGGGCGCGCACCTCCGGCGAGGCGGTGACGAACAGCTTGGCCTGCGCCTTTGGACAGATGACGGTGCCGATGTCCCGCCCGTCCAGCACCGCGCCGCCGGGCTGCGCCGCGAATCGGTGCTGGAGATCCAGCAGCGCCGCGCGCACGTTGCCGCGCGCCGCCACCACCGAGGCCGCCTCGCCCAGTTCCGCCGTGCGCAGGGCCTCGGGATCGAGCGCGGTCACGTCCAGCCCCCGCGCCGCCTCCACCGAGGCCGCCTCGTCCTGGAGCCGCCCCTGGGCCAGCACGATGGCCCCCACGGCGCGGTAGAGCAGGCCGGTGTCGAGGTGCGGCAGGCCATAGTGGGCGGCGAGCTTGCGGGCCAGCGTGCCCTTGCCGGAGGCCGCCGGCCCGTCGATGGCGATGACCACTTTCGTCATTCTCACGCGATGACGGCGCCGAGGGCGCGCATCATGGGCATGAAGGTGGGGAAGGACGTGGCGATGAAGGCCACGTCGTCCACGCTCACGCCCTCCTCGCTGGCGAGGCCCAGCACCAGGAACGACATGGCGATGCGGTGGTCCATGTGGGTGGCGACCGGCCCGCCGCCCTTCACCGTGGCAGCACCGGTGACGAGCAGGTCGTCGCCCTGAACCTCGTGGGCCACGCCGCAGGCGGCAAGGCCGTCCGCCACCGCCGCGAGGCGGTCGCTTTCCTTCACCCGCAGCTCGGAGAGGCCGCGCATGGCGGTCACCCCCTCGGCGAAGGCGGCGGCCACGGCGAGGACGGGATATTCGTCGATCATGGCCGGCGCGCGCTCGGGCGGCACCTCCACGCCCCTGAGGCGGGAATGGCGCACCCGCAGGTCGGCGACACGCTCGCCGCCCTCGGTGCGCTCGGCCACCACCTCGATGCTGGCGCCCATTTCAAGGAGGGTGGTGATGAGGCCGGTGCGCAGCGGGTTCATCATCACGTCGGTCAGGGTCACGTCGGAGCCGGGCACGATCAGCGCGGCCACCAGCGGGAAGGCGGCGGAGGAGGGGTCGGCCGGCACGTCCACCGGGGCGGCCACGAGGGTGGGCCGGCCCTTCAGGGCGATGCGGCGGCCGTGGGCGCCGTGGGGTTCCACCCGCACGTCGGCGCCGAAATGGGCGAGCATGCGCTCGGTGTGGTCGCGGGTGGCCTCGCGCTCGATCACCACGGTCTCGCCCGCGGCGCCGAGGCCGGCCAGCAGCACGGCGGACTTCACCTGCGCCGAAGGCATCGGGGTCTCGTAGGTGATGGCCTTCGTGCCGGCACTGCCCCGAAGGGTCAGAGGCAGGCGCCCGCCCTCGGCGCTGTCCACGATCTCCACCCCCATGGCGGTGAGCGGGTCCAGCACGCGTTTCATGGGGCGCCGCCTGAGGCTGGCGTCGCCGTCGAAGGTGGCGGTCACGTCCTGCCCGGCCACCGCGCCCATCATCAGGCGCACGCCGGTACCGGAATTGCCGAAATCCAGCGGGGCGGCGGGGGTGGACAGGCCGTTGGCGCCGGCGCCCTCCACCTCCCAGTCGCCGGGACCGCGGCGGGTGACCCGCGCGCCCAGCGCGGCGCAAGCCTTGGCGGTGTTCAGCACGTCCTCGCCTTCCAGCAGCCCGGTGATGCGGGTGATTCCCTCCGCGAACAGGCCGAAGATCAGGGCGCGGTGAGACACGGACTTGTCGCCCGGCACGCGCACGCGGCCGGTGAGCGCCGGCGAGCGGCGGGCGGTCGCGGGCTCGGCGGGGCCGTCGCCGTGACCGGAGGCGGGAGCGGCGCTGCGGGTGGCGGACATGGGGGCCTCGTTTCGGCGACGGTTCCCTGGGGAACGGCTGTTCGGCGATGGTTTCTGTTCAAAGGACGGCCCATGCGGAGCCGGATCCGGCCGCCTGCGCATGCGAGCCGGCCGGCGCGTGCTCTAGCACAGGGCGCGGCGAGGCGTCACCGCCCCGCGCCTGACTGATGATCGGGCCTTGACAGGGGATACGTCAGGCGCCAATGGAGCACGCTCCTGTTGAGCCCTTCCGAGGATCTTGGCCGTGGCGAAAGCTGAACTCGGCACCAAGCGCATCTGTCCTGTTACGGGGCGCAAGTTCTACGATTTGAACAAGGACCCCATCGTGTCGCCGTTCACGGGGGAATCCTATCCGCGGTCCTATTTCGAGCCCGCTGCCCGCGGGTCGAGCCGTGCCGAGCCCCGAGGCGTCCCCGAGGAGGCGGATGGCGAGGAGACCGAGGCCGAGGTCATCAGCCTCGAGGAAGCGGATGAGGAATCCGCCGGCCCGGCCAAGGTGGTCGTGGGCGACGACGTTGACGTGGACGACGACATCGAGGCCGGTGACGACGACACCTTCCTTGAAGAAGATGAAGATGATGGGGACGACGTCTCCGATCTCATCGGTGAAGGCCTCGAGGACGACGAAGAGGCTTGATACCCGGCGCGGCCTGTGCTTAAAGGCCGCTCTCGCTCGGCGGGCCCGGTTGCAAGACCAGGGTTCACCGGGCACCTGCCGCGGGATTTCCCGGCACGCAGATCCGGCGCTTCCCCCCAACGGAGCGTCCTGCGCGCAGCCCGCGGCCTAGTGGGGCCATAGCTCAGTTGGGAGAGCGCTTGAATGGCATTCAAGAGGTCGGCGGTTCGATTCCGCCTGGCTCCACCAAATCTCACATAAGCGTGCGGCATTCGGAACCGGCTCCGGTCGGCGCCGTCCCGGACGCGACCACGCTTCCCCGCGTGGGGCCATAGCTCAGTTGGGAGAGCGCTTGAATGGCATTCAAGAGGTCGGCGGTTCGATTCCGCCTGGCTCCACCACTCTCGCGGCAAGAGCACTCTCGCGGCAAGCCGCACGGAAGCGCGCCGTTTCATAGGATTTCCGGTTCGGCCGCAGCACCCAGGGGGCGGGCCCGGCTCAAGCGCGAGCGCGTGTTCTCAAGCCGGAGCGCGAATCAGTGCTGAGCGATTCGCCGCCCGCTGCGTCGCCGGTCCATCGTCGCGCCGCAGGGCAGGCCGGATGCGGGCCAGGGCCGGTTCCGGCATGTGGAGGCGGGCGGTTTCAATCCGTTTTGGATCAGTCTCCTGCCATCGGCTCCGGTTGTGCATGCTAGACTTTTCTCGTGTCTATGGGCTAGAGCACGCGCCGATCTGCTTGCATCGCAAGCTGATCGGGCAACGCGTTCTCTTTCTTGAATTTAGAGGGCGATTCGCCGAGCAAATTGAATCAATTTGCCCGGATCGCCCTCTAGTCCGGCCACGCCGAGGGGAGAGGTCGGTCTCGCGTTTCGCATATTGCAAATTTGCTCAAGTTTAGCGCACTTCTTCTCAAGACCGCTCGGTTGGAATCCCGTGCCAAGCCCTGACCGGCACGGGGTTCCAAC
>NZ_JAIVFN010000134.1 GCF_030015065.1 Xanthobacter autotrophicus
TCCCCCGCCTGAACTCGGCAACAGCCGAGTTCAGCTCCTAAGGCCCGAGGCCGGATGTTTCCGGCCTCGGGCGGGAGAGGGTTCCATCGCGCTCAGCCGAAGCACATGCGACGGGTACTGCCCGCCTCACCCGGCCTTGGCAGCCAGCGCCTGCGCCACCTTCGAGGCCGGTGTGCGGCCCAAAGCGGCGGTAATCGCCCGGCCGGCGCTCGCGAGGGCGTCGAGGTCCACGCCGGTCTCCACGCCGAGGCCGTCGAGCATGTAGACGAGGTCCTCGGTGGCGAGGTTGCCCGAGGCGCCCTTGGCGTAGGGGCAGCCGCCGAGGCCGGCCACCGCCGCATCCACCGTGGCGATGCCCAGCTCCAGGCAGGCCAGCACATTGGCCAGCGCCTGCCCGTAGGTGTCGTGGAAATGCAGGGCGGTGCGCGCGACGCCGATCTGGTCCGCCACCGCCCGCGCCATGACCTTCGCCCTGTCCGGGGTGCCGACGCCGATGGTGTCGCCCAGCGAGACCTCGTAGCAGCCCATGGCGACGAGGCGCTCGGAGACCTCCACCACCTTGGCCACCGGCACCTCGCCCTGATAGGGGCAGCCGAGCACGCAGCTCACATAGCCGCGCACCGCCACGCCGTTTGCCTTCGCAAGATCGAGCACGGGCGCGAAGCGCTCCAGGCTCTCGGCGATGGAGCAGTTGATGTTTTTCTGGCTGAAGGCCTCGGACGCTGCGGCGAACACCGCCACCTCCTCCACGCCGGAGGCGAGCGCCAGCTCCAGCCCCTTCAGGTTGGGGGTGAGCACCGGATAGCGCACGCCGTCGCGCCGGTCGATCCGGGCCAGCACCTCGGCAGTGTCGGCCATCTGCGGCACCCATTTGGGCGAGACGAAGGAGCCGCTTTCGATCACTTTCAATCCGGCGCCGGCGAGGGCGTCGATCAACGCCACCTTGGCGGCGATGGGCACGAGGCCGGGCTCATTCTGGAGCCCGTCGCGCGGGCCCACCTCGACGATGCGCACCGATGCCGGGCGGGTCATCACGGGGGCTGCCATCACGCGTCCTCCAGAACCAGCAGCTCGGCGCCCTCGTCCACGAGGTCGCCCACGGCGAATTTCAGCGCCTTCACCTTGCCGTCGCGCGGGGCGGCGACGGTGTGCTCCATCTTCATGGCCTCCACCACCACCAGAGCGGCGCCCTTCGCCACCTCCTGGCCTTCCTCCACGGCGATGCGGATGATGGTGCCGGGCATGGGCGCGACGAGCCGGCCGGCGGTGCCGGTGGCGGCCTGGGAGGCGAGGCGCGGGTCGATGAACTCGACGCCGTATTCCCCGCCGCGCACGAACACGGTGAGGTGCGCGCCGCTGCGGATCACCCGCGCGGAGAGTGCCACGCCATCGAGCCGGGCGCGGATCGTGCCGTCAGCCTCGGCGTCGCCCTCCACGCTCATGTCGCCGCACGGCAGCGAGAGGATGAAGCCCGCGGGCCGGAAATGGGCACGCACGGTGATGCGCCGCTCGCGGTCGGCGAAGGTGAGGTCCACATGGGCGTCACGGTTCAGCCGCCAGCCCGGCGCGAGGCCCCAGGGCGACCAGGGGTCGGCCGCATCCACCGCCTCCGCCGACTGGCGCGCCTCCTCCTTCAGGATGGAGAGGGCGGCCAGCGCCAGCACCGTGTCGTCCACCGGCCGGGGCGGGGGCAGGAGCTGGTCCTGGTGGCGGGCGATGAAATTGGTGTCCAGCTCCGCCGCGGCGAAGGCGGGATGGGCGGCGATGGCTTTGAGGAACACCCGGTTGGTGGCAAGGCCCACCACCTCGGTGGCGGCGAGGGCGGCGTCCAGCCGGCGCACCGCCTCGGTGCGGTCGGCGCCGGAGACGATGATCTTGGCGATCATGGGATCGTAGTGGATGGAGACCGTGTCACCCGAGCGCACGCCCGTATCCACCCGCGTGCCCTGAAGGTGGGAGGGCAGCACCAGATGGTCGAGCCGGCCCACCTGCGGCAGGAAATCCCGCGCCGGGTCCTCGGCATAAAGGCGCACCTCGATGGCGTGGCCCTTGAGCGGGATGTCGGCCTGGGCGAGGGGCAGCGTCTCGCCCTCGGCCACGCGGATCTGCCACTCCACCAGGTCCTGCCCGGTGATGCTCTCGGTCACGGGATGCTCCACCTGCAGGCGGGTGTTCATCTCCATGAAGTAGAAATGCTCGCCCTCGGCGATGAATTCCACGGTGCCGGCGCCGCGATAACCCACCGCACGCGCCGCATCCACCGCGGCCTTGCCCATGGCGGCGCGGCGCTCCGCCGTCATGCCCGGGGCGGGGGCTTCCTCCACCACCTTCTGGTGACGGCGCTGGATGGAGCAGTCGCGCTCGTGGAGATAGACCGCATTGCCGTGGCTGTCAGCGAAAACCTGAACCTCGATGTGGCGCGGCGTGGTGAGATATTTCTCCACCAGCACCCGGTCGTCGCCGAAGGCGCTCTTGGCCTCGCGCTGGGCGGAAGCGAGGGCGTCGGGGAAGTCCTCCGCCGACCGCACCACCTTCATGCCCTTGCCGCCGCCGCCGGCGGAGGCCTTGATGAGCACCGGGAAGCCGATGCGCTCCGCCTCGCGGGCGAGGAGGCCCGCATCCTGGTCCTCGCCGTGATAGCCCGGCACCAGCGGCACGCCGGCCATGTCCATCAGCGCCTTGGCCGCGCTCTTGGAGCCCATGGCGCGGATGGCGGCGGCCGGCGGGCCGACGAAGACGATGCCGGCCTTTTCGCAGGCCTCGGCGAAGGCCGCGTTTTCCGACAGGAAGCCGTAGCCGGGATGGATGGCATCGGCGCCGCTCTTCCTCGCGGCGTCGAGGATGGCCTCGATGCGCAGGTAGCTGTCGCGGGCCGGCGCCGGGCCGATGGGGTAGGCCTCGTCGGCGGTGGCGACATGGAGCGCGTCGGCATCCGCCTGCGAATAGACGGCCACGGTGCGGATGCCCATGGCCTTGGCGGTGCGCATCACGCGCACGGCGATCTCGCCGCGATTGGCGACGAGCAGGGTGCGGATCGCTCGGGTCATGCGGCCCCCCAGGTCATGCGTTCCCCCATGTGGGTTTTCTTTTTTCGAGGAAGGCGGAAACGCCCTCGCGTCCGTCCGCGCTCGCGCGCTGGTCGGCGATGCGGCGGGCGGTATCCTGCATCACGGTCTGGTCGAAGGGCCGGTCCACGGCGGCGATCAGCGCCTTGGTGGCGGCCATGGCGCCGGGGCTCGCGGCCTTCAACGCCTTGAGATGCCGGGCGATGGCGGCGTCCAGCTCCTCGGCCGGCACCACTTCGTGAACGAGGCCGAGGGCGAGCGCGGTCTCGGCGGAAAAGCGCTCGGCGGTGAGGAAATAGCGCCGCGCCTGCCGCGCCCCCATGGCCCGCACCAGATAGGGGCTGATGACCGAGGGGATGAGGCCGATGCGCACCTCGGTGACGGCGAATTCCGCCTCCGGAACCGCCACCACGATATCGCTCGCGGCAATCAGCCCGGTGGCGCCGGCGAAGGCCGAGCCGTGCACCCGCACCAGGGTGGGCTTGGGGCACAGGTCGATGGTGCGCATGAGCGTTGCCAGCGCCATGGCGTCGGCAAGGTTCTCCTGCCGCGAATAGGTGGCCATGCGGCGCATCCAGTTGAGGTCACCGCCGGCGCAGAAAACGGGGCCGTTGGCCCGGAGCAGGACGGCGTAGACCTCCGGATCGACGGTGGCGGCGTCATAGGCGCGAGTGAGCGCGAGAATGAGCGCATCGTCGAAGGCGTTGCGCACGTCCGGCCGATCCAGGGTGATGATTGCGACGCCGTCCTCGACGGCGGTGTGAAGGCCGGTTTGAAGGCTCATGGGGTGTTCCTGGCTGGCCGCGCTGGCGTCCCCTCTCCCGCTTGCGGGGGAGGGTTAGGGTGGGGGCGGGACTTGGGCCGATGGATCAGGCGGTGCACGGTGGAGAGTGGCGCATTCTCCCTCCCCACCCCTCCCCCGCAAGCGGGAGAGGGAGCCCGCCGGGGGAAGGAAGGGGCGGTGCGCGAGCAGGGCAGCGCCATCACATGCGGAACACGCCGAAGCGTGTCTCCCGCTCGGGGGCATTGAGCGCGGCGGACAAAGCCAGCGCCAGCACCATGCGGGTGTCGGCGGGGTCGATGACGCCGTCGTCCCACAGCCGGGCCGAGGAGTAATAGGGGTGGCCCTGCACCTCGTACTGGGTGCGGATGGGCGCCTTGAACGCCTCCTCCTCGTCCGCCGACCACTTGCCGCCGCGGGCCTCGATGCCGTCGCGCTTCACCTGGGCGAGCACGCCGGCGGCCTGTTCGCCGCCCATCACTGAAATGCGGGCATTGGGCCACATCCACAGGAAGCGGGGATCGAAGGCGCGCCCACACATGCCGTAGTTTCCGGCGCCGAAGGAATTGCCGATCACCACCGTGAACTTGGGCACGCTGGCGCAGGACACGGCGGTGACGAACTTCGCCCCGTCCTTGGCGATGCCGCCCGATTCATACTTCCGCCCCACCATGAAGCCGGTGATGTTCTGCAGGAAGACGAGGGGAATATTGCGCTGGCAGCACAGTTCCACGAAGTGCGCCCCCTTCAGCGCGCTCTCGGAGAACAAAATACCGTTGTTGGCGACGATGCCCACCGGATAACCGAAGATGCGGGCAAAGCCGGTCACCAAAGTCTGGCCGTAGAGCGGCTTGAACTCGTCGAACTCGGAGCCGTCCACGATGCGGGCGATGATCTGCCTCACGTCGAACGGCTGCTTGGGATCGGCCGAGACGATGCCGTAGATGTCCCTGGTGTCGTAGAGCGGCGCGCGCGGCTCGCGGATGTCCAGCGAATGGGCCTTGGTGGTGTTGAGATCGGCGACGATGGAACGGGCGATGCCCAGCGCGTGGGCGTCGTTCTCGGCCATGTGGTCGGCGACGCCGGAGGTGCGGGTGTGCACGTCGGCCCCGCCCAGTTCCTCGGCGGTGACCACCTCGCCGGTGGCGGCCTTCACCAGAGGCGGGCCGCCGAGGAAGATGGTGGCCTGGTTCTTCACCATGATGGACTGGTCGGCCATGGCCGGCACGTAGGCGCCGCCCGCCGTGCACGAGCCCATGACCACCGCGATCTGCGGGATGCCCTCGGAAGACATGTTGGCCTGGTTGAAGAAGATGCGGCCGAAATGCTCGCGGTCGGGAAAGACCTCGTCCTGGTTCGGCAGGTTGGCGCCACCGGAATCCACCAGATAGATGCAGGGCAGGTGGTTTTCCCGCGCGATGGCCTGGGCCCGCAAATGCTTCTTCACCGTGACGGGATAATAGGTGCCGCCCTTCACGGTGGCGTCGTTGGCGACGATGACGCATTCGCGGCCCGAGACCCGGCCGATGCCGGTGATGATGCCGGCGGCCGGCACCTCGTCGCCATACATGCCGTGGGCGGCGAGCTGGGACAGCTCCAGGAACGGTGAGCCGGTATCGAGAAGGGTGCGGATGCGGTCCCGCGGCAGGAGCTTGCCGCGCTTCAGGTGGCGCTCGCGCGCCACTTCCCCGCCGCCCTCGGCGACGCGCTCCACCGTGGCGCGCAGGTCGGCGACGGAGGCCTCCAGGGCCTGACTGTTGCGACGGAAGGTGTCGGAGCGGCGGTCCACCGCGTCCTCAATGATCGCCATGAGCGCTCTCGCCCCCGAAAAGACTGGCCGGTGACCCCGGCACATCTGCTGCCGACCGAACGGAGAGGGACGCGCGCCCGTCGCCTTGATGGGCGGGCGGCGGGTGGGCGTGTCATCCTCCGGTGCCGGTCAGTGCCGGCTTAGAAACGATCGTACGTTTTTTTCTTGGGCGCGCAAGGGCCATGCGGCGTGAAAAGGGCTTTTACGCGCGGGCCGTCTTACGCGCGGACTGCCTTGGGCCGCGCGGCGCGCGGCTTGGCGCGCGTTCCGCCGTCGCGGGGCTGGGCGGTGACGGCCTCAAGCGGATTGGCTTCAAACGGCTTGGCGGCTGCCGCGCCGGGTCCCGTGGCGCCGTTCACCACCAGGCCGGTATAGATTTCCACCAGCTCGTCCTGGGAGAGGCGCCCGCCTGGACGGTACCACATGCAGATGCCGGTGAGCATGGAGATGATGGCGTAGGTGGCGACCTTGGGCTCGCGCACCTGGAACACACCGTCCTTGGCGCCCTGCCGCAGGATCTCTTCCAGCAGGCCCTCGTAGCGCCGGCGCAGGGCGACCACCACGGCGCGGTGCTCGTCCTCCAGGCTTCGGATCTCCATGTTGGCGATGAAGACATGGGCCATGCGCGTCATGTGGTAGCGCAAATGGAAGGCGGAGAAGGTCTTCAGCCGCGCCAGCGGGTCGGTGATGCCCGCAAGGTCCGCCTCGGCCTTGCCGAGCAGGTCCTCCATGTGGTCGCGCACGATGTCGAACAGCAGGTTCTGCTTGTTCTCGAAATATTTGTAGAGCGAGCCGGACTGCAGCCCCACCTCGGCGGCGAGCTGCCTGAGGCTCATGGCCTCGTAGCCGTGCTTGTAGATGAGCTTGACGCCCGCCTGGCGGATGGCTTCGGCGGTACGGGCGCCGTTGGAACCGATGGTGCGCGCCATGGCCTTCTGGAACTCTGGGCGCCCGGCCGCCGGGCGGTCGGGAGCAGGTGGGACGTTCGGATCGAGGATCCGGCCGGAGGGCGATTTTAGTCTGACGTGCGCCGCCCCTGCTCGGCAATGGCATCCTGCGACAAGAATTGCCGCTTGACCACAATAAAAAAGAACGCTTGATTGTTTCTTGAGCCCGGCAGAACGACCGGGCATGCGCCAAGCCAGCCGCATAAGCGGGGCGCGAAGAACCAAGGGAGACGCAGTCATGGCGACCGACAGGACGCGACATCAGTCCTTGTGCATCGAGATGGCGTGGGATGCCTGTCCGCTGTAGTGGACACAGCCGTCGGCATCCATGTGGCCGGTATCCCCGATGATGTAATAGGCGCTTCCGAACCTGAATCTGGCTTTCGTTGCGGCCTCGTCCTTCCTGTAGGCACGAAACCAGAAAAGCGGTGAGCGCCGGACGTGGATTGCCAGTATTCCTTCGGTGCCTACGCCCAGTTCTGCACCATTGTCGTCGAGTACGACCAGGGAAAAGCCGGGGGCGACCTGGCCGACGGAAACCCGGTTCAGGGAGCGGGGGTCATGCGGATCATGCTTCATGCCTATGATCATCCCCGCTTCGCGGTGTCCGTACTGGTTGATCAGGGGCACGCCGAGCTTCTGCGTCACCCAGGCGATGATGTCCCGAGGCAACGGCTCGCCGCCGACGGTCACCACGCGCAGCGCGAGCTGGTGCGACGCGGTGGTGGGATCGCCGCGCCACCAGGCCTTGATCTGGGAGGGTGCGGCGGTGAGGTTGGTGACACGGAATTTCGAAAGGACGCGATAGCCCTGCGAGACATCGTAGGGTCCATCGCAGAACAGGATGGAGCTGCCGATCAGGAGCGGGCCGACGAGACCGTAGAAGATCCCGTATTCCCAGCCCTGGTCGGTCATGTTCCAGAACACGTCCTCGTCCCGGACATCAAGCCCGAGACGCATATATTGCTCGATTGCGGCCAGGGCGCGGACGGGGGTGAGCAGGCCGTACCTGGGTTCGACCGTCTTTGTTGAATAGGTCATGATGAAAGGGTCGTCTGCCGCATAGGTCGCGGATTCGGCCAACGGCTCGGCCTCGTAGATCGATGACCAGAACTGGGTGACCCGGCCTTCTATGCGGTTGATGTGGTCCCCTTCCACGAGAAAGACCGGCGTTGACGGCTTGATGTATTTGCGGGCGCGCTCCACCAGCACCCGATTTGCAACGATGGCCTTGACGCCGCTCGACTCCAGGCGGGCGTTCACCGCCGAGGCGGAATAGGTGGAGAACAGCGGCATGTAGACGGCGCCGACCCGCCAGATGGCGAGCGCGGCGATGATTAGCTCGACGCCCTTGGGCAGCATGACGGCAACGCAATCGCCTTTCCTGATGCCGATGGTCGCCAATACACGGGCAAAGCGTGATGAATATTCGGCAAGCCTGCCAAAGCTCAGTTCCGAAGTCTGGCCCGAGACGGATTCATGGATCATGGCCGGATGCGAGCGCTTGCCGGGCAGATGCCGGTCGCAGAGCAGATGAGCGAGGGCAATGGCGTCTCCACGATACTCCGGCCGTTGGTACAGGCTCGGAACCGATGCGGCATCGGGTTCCGTCGCAGTTTCCGCCGGCATCGTGCCCGCGCGGCGGCCGAGGCTCAGGCAGAAGACGCCGAGCGTGTAGAGGCGGGTTGCCGGATCATAGGCGAGAAGGCCCTCGTGAACGAGCGTCGCAGCCAGGCGGTGGGTCGTGGGCTTCGACAGGCCGGTGCGCGCCATGAGATCGGCCAGCCGTGCGCCATGGGTCGGCGCGTCGGCCACCGCCCGCAGGACGGCAACGGCACGGGACAAGCTTTGAGCCCCCTTGGGGGAGGAAGAGTTGGGATCCAAAGGTGCAGTCATGTCTCATAATGTGAGACTAATAGGGGGTGTTGGCAATATTTTTTCGAAGTTGTCCGGATGCTCTTGAAACATTCGAGTTGCCGCTGGATAATGGTGATCAATAGCGTCTCACAATATGAGACAATGGCTCAGAGAAGCCGCCCCGTGTACGGGAATGAGGGAGGGGAATATGTCGCTACCAGCAGCTTCGGCTGGGGCTGATCCGGGCACGGCTGCCCTCTTGAGTATCGAGAACATCTCGCTCCGGTTCGGCGGCCTCAAGGCGCTGAGCGACGTGAGCTTCCATGTGCGCCATGGCGAGCTGTTCTCCATCATCGGGCCGAACGGCGCCGGCAAGACCTCCATGCTGAACTGCATCTCCGGGCGCTATACGCCCAGCGAGGGGCGGGTCGTGTTCGACGGTCAGGATGTGACGCGGCTGAAGCCCAACCGGCGCGCCGCCATCGGCATTGGTCGCACCTTCCAGAACCTCGCTCTGTTCAGCCACATGAGCGTGCTCGACAACATCATGGTCGGCCGCCACCATCTGTTGAAGAACAACTTCCTGACCGGCGCGCTCTACTGGATCGGCGGGGCGCAGAAGGAAGAGCTGGAGCATCGCCGCAAGGTGGAGGAGGTGATCGACTTCCTCGACATCCAGCATGTGCGCAAGGCCGCCGCCGGGACCCTTTCCTACGGCCTCCGGAAGCGCGTGGAGCTGGCCCGCGCGGTGGCGCTGGAGCCCAAGCTCATCCTTCTCGACGAGCCCATGGCGGGCATGAACCTGGAGGAGAAGGAGGACATGGCCCGCTACATCGTGGATCTCAACGAGGAGTGGGGCATGACCACCATCATGATCGAGCACGACATGGGAGTGGTGATGGACATTTCCCATCGCGTGATGGTGCTGGATTTCGGCCGGAAGCTGGTGGAGGGCGAGCCCGCGCAGGTGCTGGCCGATCCCCATGTGCGCAAGGCCTATCTGGGCGAGGAGGACCTCGACGACGCGGCGCCAGCCGCCATGACTGCGTGAGGCACGCCATGGCCGACGCGATCGCCGCTCCCCTCGCCGCTTATCCGGACGTTGCCGTCCACGACACCATGCCGAAGCTGCTGGCGCTCAACGCCCGCACCCACCCGAACGACACCTGGCTGCGCGAGAAGGACCTCGGCATCTGGATCTCTTACACTTGGGCGCAGGTGGCCGAGCGGGTGCGCAACATCACCCTCGGTCTCACCACGCTGGGTGTCGCCCGCGGCGACGTGGTGGGCCTCCTCGGCGACAACCGCCCCGAATGGCTGATGGGCGAGATCGCCACCCACGCGCTGGGCGGCATGAGCCTCGGCATCTATCGCGACGCCCTCGCCGACGAGGTGGCCTATCTCGTCACCTATGCCGACGTGGCGGTGGTGTTCGCCGAGGACGAGGAGCAGGTGGACAAGCTGCTCTCCCTTGAGGAGAAGATCCCCACCGTCCGCCACATCGTCTATTCGGACCCGCGCGGCATCCGCAAATACGACGACCCGCGCCTGATCTCGCTGAAGGATCTTGAAGCGCGTGGCGCGGCGGAGGCGGCGCGCGATCCCGCAGCCTATGAGCGGCTGGTGGCGCAGGGCAAGGGCGAGGATATCGCCATCCTGTGCACCACCTCGGGCACCACCTCCCATCCCAAGCTCGCCATGCTCGCGGGCGGCGCGTTGCTGCGCCACTGCCGGGCCTATCTGGACATGGACCCGCGCACCAGCGCCGACGAATATGTCAGCGTGCTCCAGATGCCGTGGATCATGGAGCAGATCTACGCCTTCGGTCAGTCGCTGATCTCCCGCATGAAGGTGAACTTCGTGGAGGAGCAGGAGACGCTCATGGCCGACATGCGCGAGATCGGCCCCTCCTTCGTGCTGTTCGCCCCCCGCGTGTGGGAGCAGATCGCCGCCGACGTGCGCTCGCGCATGATGGATTCCTCGGCGCTGAAGCGCGGCATGTTCGAGCTGGGCATGAAGCTGGGGCTCAAGGCGCTGGAGCAGGGCCGGCGCTCGCCTTTGGCGGACTTCATCCTGTTCCGCGCCCTGCGCGACCGGCTCGGCTTCTCGCACCTGAAGTCCGCCGCCACCGGCGGTGCGGCGCTGGGGCCGGACACCTTCCGCTTCTTCCTGGCGCTGGGCGTGCCCATGCGCCAGCTCTACGGCCAGACCGAGTTGCTCGGCGCCTATACGCTGCACAAGGCGGAAGACGTGGATTTCGACACCGTGGGCGTGCCCTTCGACGGGGTGGAGATCCGCATCGACGATCCCGACAAGAACGGGCTCGGCGAGGTGGTGACGCGCCACGCCAACGCCTTCACCGGCTATTTCCGCAATGACGAAGAGACCGCCAAGTCGTTCGTGGACGGCGGCTGGATGCGCACGGGCGATGCCGGCTTCTTCAACGCGCGTGGCCATCTCGTGGTCATCGACCGCGTCCGCGACATGGCGCAGACGGCGCAGGGCGACCGCTTCTCGCCGCAATATATCGAGAACAAGCTGAAGTTCTCGCCTTATGTGGCCGAGGCGGTGGTGCTGGGCGACGGGCGCGACAGCCTCGCCGCGCTCATCTGCATCCGCTTCTCCATCGTCTCCAAATGGGCGGAGAAGAACCGCATCTCCTTCACCACCTATACGGACCTCTCCGCGCGGCCCGAAGTCATCGCGCTGTTGCGCAAGGAGGTGGAGGCGGTGAACCGCACCCTGCCGGAGAAGCAGCGCATCGGCCGCTTCCTCCTGCTCTACAAGGAGCTGGACGCCGACGACGGCGAGCTGACGCGCACCCGCAAGGTGCGCCGCGGCGTCATCAACGAGCGCTACGGCCCCATCATCGACGCCATGTATGGGGGCGAGAAGGTGATCGACGTGGACACCACCATCACTTTCCAGGACGGCACGCGCCAGCGCATCAAGACGAAGCTCGACGTGATCGACCTCGGCGCGCCATCGCCCCGCAAGGACGACGGGAAGAGGAGGGCGGCGTGATGGGAATGAGCGCTCAAACCAAGGTTGCTCCCTCTCCCGCTTGCGGGGGAGGGG
>NZ_JAIVFN010000135.1 GCF_030015065.1 Xanthobacter autotrophicus
CCCCCTCTCCCGCTTGCGGGGGAGGGCTGGGGAGGGGGCAGGGTTGCCCCTACGCGCTCAGGCCGCCGGCCAGCGTGGGGAAATCCAGCGGGCGGAAGCCGTAGTGGGAGAGCCAGCGCACGTCGGCCTCGAAGAAGGCGCGCAGGTCGCTCATGCCGTATTTCAGCATGGCGATGCGGTCGATGCCCATGCCCCAGGCAAAGCCCTGGTATTCATCGGGATCCAGCCCGCAATTGCGCAGCACGTTGGGATGCACCATGCCGCAGCCGAGGATCTCCAGCCAGTCCGAGCCCTCGCCGAAGCGGATTTCGCCGGGGCGGGAGCGGTCGCACTGGATATCCACTTCCATGCTCGGCTCGGTGAAGGGGAAGAAGGACGGGCGGAAGCGCATCTTCACGCCCTCCACCTCGAAGAAGGACTTGCAGAATTCTTCCAGGATCCACTTGAGGTGGCCGAGATGCGCGCCCTTGTCGATCACCAGCCCCTCCACCTGGTGGAACATGGGGGTGTGGGTCTGGTCACTGTCGCAGCGATAGGTGCGGCCGGGGCAGATGACGCGGATGGGCGGCTTTTTCGTCTGCATGGTGCGCACCTGCACCGGGGAGGTGTGGGTGCGCAGCACCTTGCGCTCGCCGTCCTTGCCGGGGGGCAGGAAGAAGGTGTCGTGCATCTCCCGCGCCGGATGGCCGGCGGGGAAGTTCAGCGCGGTGAAGTTGTGGAAGTCGTCCTCGATATCGGGACCCTCCGCCACCGAGAAGCCCATGTCGGCGAAGATGGCGGTCAGCTCCTCCATCACCTGGGCGATGGGGTGCACGCGCCCGGTCTCGGCGGCGGCCTCGCGGACGGGGAGGGTGACATCCACCGTCTCGGTGGCGAGGCGGGCTTCCAGCGCTTTCGTCTTCAGCGCCGACCGGCGATGGGTGATGAGGCCGCTCACCCGGTCGCGCATGCCGTTGATGGCCGGGCCCATCACCTTGCGCGTCTCCGGGCTCATGGCGCCGAGCGACTTGAGCAGCTCCGAGACCGAGCCCTTCTTGCCGAGGGCGGCGATGCGCACCTCCTCAAGGCCGGCTTCATCCTCGGCGCGCAGGATGGCGCTCGCGATGTCCTGCTCCAGGTCCGCGATGGCGCTCTGGTCGGTCACGTCGATGTCGGACATGTCGATGCTCTTGAAGTTCTTGAAGTCCCGCGGGGGGCGGCTCGCGGACGGTTGCGCCGCTTATAGACGGGGGCCGCCCAAACGCAAAAGCCCCGGACGGATGACCGCACGGGGCTCTTGAAGGTCTCGGAAAGACGGGATGGAAAGCTCAGGCCGGCGCGGAGGCTCAGGCCAGCGCGGACTTGGCCTTCTCCACCAGGGCCTTGAACGCGTCGGGCTCGTGGATGGCGATATCCGAGAGCACCTTGCGGTCGACCTCGATCCCGGCCTTGCCGAGACCATCGATAAATCGCGAATAGGTCAGGTCGAGATCGAGCGCGCGCACACCGGCATTGATGCGCTGGATCCAGAGCGCACGGAAGTTGCGCTTCTTCACCTTGCGATCGCGGTAGGCATACTGCATCGACCGTTCGACGGCCGACTTCGCAGCGCGGATGGTATTCTTGCGACGGCCGTAAAAGCCCTTGGCGGCTTTGAAGACCTTCTTGTGCTTGGCGTGCGAGGTAACGCCACGTTTCACGCGGGCCATGGAAAAGCTCCTTCAGATCGCTGGCGTCAGCCGTTCGGCAGGAACGACTTGCGGATGATCCGCCCGTCGCACTCGGCGAGGATGGTGGTGCCGCGCTGGTTGCGGATCTGGTTGTTGGTCCGCTTGATCATGCCGTGGCGCTTGCCGGCCTGGGCCGCGATCACTTTTCCCGTACCCGTGAGGCGGAAGCGTTTCTTGGCTCCCGACTTGGTCTTCATCTTGGGCATTTGGCTCTCCGTGGCATGGGTTCGCCACGCCTTGCGGCGGGGAACGCTCAGCCTCTTGTTGCTGTTGAGCGGTATGAGCCAGCGCGGCAGCCCTTATTCGCCGGCCGGCCCGAAGGCGGCAGTCGTTACAGGAGGACGGCGCGAAAGGCAAGCGCCGGCCGGCTCCGCCCCGCGGCGGGCGCTGCGGTGCGAAGGAATCCGGGTGTGTCGCAGCGTCACGCAGGGTTGAACGGCGACAGGGGGGATTTGAGCAACGGCAACAACTTCGCCGCGTTGTAGCCGTAACTTGCCATAGGTCCGGCGACAGAAACACACAAACACGGTCGAACCTGTAGTGCGTAAAGGGAGTGACCATCATGTTCGGAACGAAAAGAGTGGCACTGCTCGCGGCCGCCATGGTTGCCGGCGGCATGCTCTCGTTTTCCGGCGCACCGGCCGGCGCGCAGGCGCTACGGCTCGGTCTCGTGAACGCGGACGCGCAGCGTAGCGCCGCGGAGGTGGACAGTGTCCAACATCGCGGCGGCGGCGGTTATCGCGGTGGGGGTGGATTTCGCGGCCCTGGCCGGGTCGGTCCCGTCGGCGGGGCGCGTTTTGCCGGCCCGCGCTATGGCGGCGCGCGATTTGTGGGTCCCGGCTATGGCGGGGCACGCTATATGGCGCCGCGCTACGGCGGGGCACGCTATATGGCTCCGCGCTATGGCGGTGCCCGTTATGTTGGTCCGAGGGTCGGGGGGCCGCGCTATGTGGCCGGTTATCCCGGCTGGCGTCCGGGCTGGGGCCATCCGGGCTGGCGCCCGCCGCCGGGCGCGTGGGGTCCCGGGGCGTGGCGTCCGGGCTGGGGCTGGTACCGTCCGGGCGGGGGGTGGGGTTACTACAACAACACCGGGGCGTGGGTCGCGCTCGGCGTCGCCAGCGGGCTGGCCCTGGGCGCGGTGGCGGCGACGGCGGAGCCGGTCTATGGCGACGACGCCGTGGCGTACTGCATGCAGCGTTACCGCTCCTACAACCCGGCCACCGGCACCTATACCGGTTATGACGGGTATCAGCATCCCTGCCCCTGAGGGAGCAGGCAGATCAAGGAAGCCCGGCGCACCGCGCCGGGCTTTTTGCTGCCTGGGCGCAGCCCCGCTTCAGCGGTTCAGCGACATGGTGGACCGCTCCGGCTGGCAACGCTGCGGTTCCGGAAGCGGCCGCGTCGCGTCGGCGCAGGGCCTGTGCGCCGGGTCGGGCGGGACAAGCGCAGCCGCTGCGACCGGCAGGACGGTTCCGATGAACGGAACGTCGCGCCAGGCGCGCCCCGTGACGATGCGGGCGTAATGAAATTCCACCTGCCGCCGGGACCGGCGCGCCCAGCGGTCCACCTCGCGCAGGCATTTTTCGGCGATCGAGCGCTGCGCCTTGGACTGTGGCGCCGGCTTTGCCGGGGCCGGGCGGGGGCCGCGCATGATTTCCAGGTCCGAACTGGCGAGGGCAGAGCTTCGCGCAGGCCCGTAGAATTCCGCCTGAAGGCACAGGCCGGGCCGAAGCTGGTAGGTGTTGCTCGGGTAGTGGCCGGGGCTCGCCGGGTCGAACAGCACCATGTCGATGGGCGCGGCGAACGCGACCAGTTCCTTGAGCGCGTGTTGCGCGAAGGCGCGGGTGACCATGTAGGCGGCGGTGCCATGCTGCTTGGAGTGAAGGCGATGCATCTTCACGCCCCGCAGCCCGCCCCGCCGGCCGCGCCCGAGGATCGAGTGCTGGGGCGTCGCCTCCAGCCGCAGAATGTCCATGTCGGGCGGAAAGGCAGGAGGGTTCTCGATAAAGCGCTTCAGCTGCGGCGCGACCAGCGCGTCATCCTCCATGACGAGGCAGTGCGGCGCGCCGCTTTCCACAAAGCGTTCCCACGCCTTGCGGTGACTGAGGGCGCAGGCGTGCTCGCCGGATGTGATCCGACCCATGCGGGGACCGAGGTTCGCCACGGCGCCGTCAATGGCGTCGATGCGCTCGAACGGCAGCCCGAGCGCATCCAGCTGGTTGCGCATGAATGCAAGCCGATCCGGCCGACGGGAGAGGTTGATGAGCAGGATCAGCAACTGCAACGCTTAAGCTGTAGATTGGAACTATACAATTTTTAGCATCGTTCGGATGCCTGCGATACCGCCGCGCTGACGCAGCTGTGGAAATGTTCAGGTCGGCGACGAGCGCGGTCGCGCGCCACCGCGCGTGCCGAGCCGCGGGCTTGTGGAGGCTGGTCAGGGAGGAGGCCCTGCATCCGGCGCAGGGCGCATTGCTTCCGGCCCTTAGGGCAAGGGCCGCTCGGTGAAGCGGGCGACCGCCTGGATGCCGGACATGAGCTTCCAGGTCAGGTCGCCGGCGATGCCGAGGTCGGGCCGCATGGGGGCGGCGGTGGCCTGGTGGTCGAGCATCTTCTGCCGCCCGTCGAGCGTGCTGCTCTCGCGCTTCACGGAATGGCTGATGCCGCAGAACTGGTTGCAGGAGCGCATCAGCTTGCGGATGTTGTCGGCGCCGAGCCAGAAGCGCTTCAGGTCGCCGCTGCGCTGCATCGTCTTGCCCGGAAACTGGCCCGAGAAGCACAGGCGCGCGACGCCGTAATGATTGACCATGATGTTGCGGTCATACGAATTGCAGATGTGCTCCTGCGTCGCGGTCTTGGAGTGCCAGCCGCGGTCGAGGTCCGATGCGCCATAGAGCGAGCGGAAATACATCCCCACCTGCGCGACCCAGAGCGGGTTGTAGTTGAGGCCGTATTTCGCATTGCACCGGTCGAGGATCGCCACGATCTCGTCGGGGTCCACCTGGGTCTGGGATGCGAAGAAGGGATCCTGCTCGCCGGACTGGCCAAAGCTGGGCTGGAGGAAATTCAGCTTCAGCTTGTCGGCGCCGATGTCGTTCAGGACGAGGTCGTAGAAGGCGTCGATGGAGCGGTAATTGTCGCCATAGATGAGCCCCATCACATAGATGCGGGTCTTGTCCTGCGCGTTCAGGCGCTTGCGCGCCGCCACCAGCAGCCGCAGGGCGCGGACCGCCTTGTCGAAGGCGCCGGGCACGCCGCGGGTCTCGTCGTGCTGCGCCGGGACCGGGCTGTTGAGCGAGATGGAGATCTCGTGCGGCCCTTCGAGGATCATGCGCTCGGCCAGCTTGTCCTCGCGGATGCGCGTGCCGTTGACCACCGACAGGGCCCTGAGGCCGTTGCTGCGGCACGCCTTCGCCAGCGTGAAGTAATCCTCGAGGTCGAGCATGGGCTCGCCGCCGCAGATCACGACATTGCCGCTGGGGCTGATCTGGGAGAACTCCGCGATCAGCTGCGCGCGGCCGGCGACGGAGAGGTAGTTGGCGCGGTCGTCATCGGTCCGTTGCCAGAAGTCGCAGTGCTTGCACTTCAGGTTGCAGCGTTTGTTCACTTCCAGGAACAGAAAGCGCGGTGGCAGCAACCGGGAGGACCCCGCCGGCGAAGGGGACGTCGCGCCAGGCGCGCCCGACAATGAACCGTGCATAGAGAAACTCCACCTTGGCCCGGCTTCGGCGCCACCAGCGGGCGACCTCGCGCAGACATTTTCTCAGGAACGATCGCTTGATCTTGATCCGGGGCCCCGGCTCGTGGCGGGGAAAGCGGATGCGGCGGTCCATCTCCAGGTCGGAGTGGGCAAGGGTCGAGCCTTGCCCCGGCTCGTAGAGCTCCGCCTGGAGGCACACGCCGGGCCGGATCTGGTAGGTGACGTTCGGGTAGTAGTTCGGGCTCTTCACCTCGAACAGAACCTCGTCCACCGGCTCGACGAATACGGTGAGGTCCTTGAGGGCGCGTTCCGCGAAGGCGCGGGTGATGACATAGGCGGCGCAGCCGTGATGCCGCGACAGCAGGCGGTGCGCCCGGAAGCCCGGCGGCCCGCAGCGCCGGCCGCGACCGAGCAGCGACAGCTGCAGCCGAGTCTCCAGCCGCAGGATGTCCGCGCCGGGGGGAAAGCTGCGGGGGTCCTCGATGAAGCGCTTCGCCTGCGGCGAGACGAGCACGTCGTCCTCGAGGATGAGGCAATGGCTCTCGCCGCTGGCGAGGAACCGCGTCCAGGCCTTGCGGTGGCTGAGCGCGCAGGCGCGTTCCACCGGCGAAATCAGCGCCGTGCCGGGCCCCACGTCTTCAACCTTGCCATCCACGGCGTCGATTCGCTCGAACGCCACTCCCAGCGCATCGAACTGGCTGCGCACGAAGGCGAGCCGGTCGGGGCGGCGGGCAAGATTGATCAGGAGAACCAGCATTCCGGACGTAGGAGCAGTTTGGAATGTTTCCGTGTCTCGCAAACCGCCCCGGAGCGCAACCGCATTTCAGGCGGGGCGGCGCTGCTGGAGGTAGCAAGCTCGGGGGTGCTGCAATTCCATTCGGCCCGTGTGCGAAAGATGTCGCACCAGTGGCAGGGGTAGCCCCGTCCGGGCCAGCCGGAAAGCGAAGCTTCCGGCGGGGAGCGCGGGCGGGTCATGTTCGGGAAAAAGCGCGGCAATCGCGAAAGGCCCGTCGCAGGGCCTCGCCTGATGCCGCCACTTGTCCCGGCGTGATCAGCTTCAGGCGATCCTCACCGCGGGGCGAGGATCATGATCATCTGCCGGCCTTCCAGCATGGGCTCGGCCTCGACCTTGGCGATGGCGGCCACGTCTTCCTTCAGCTTCTGCAGCAGCTTGAAGCCGATGTCCTGGTGCGCCATCTCGCGGCCGCGGAAGCGCAGGGTGACCTTCACCTTGTCGCCTTCCTCGAAGAAACGCTCCATGGAGCGCATCTTGACCTCGTAATCGTGGGTGTCGATGCCGGGGCGGAGCTTGATCTCCTTGACCTCGACCACCTTCTGCTTCTTGCGGGCCTCGCTCGCCTTCTTCTGGTTCTGATACTTGAAGCGGCCGTAATCGAGGATCTTGCAGACGGGGGGCGCGGAGTTCGGCGAGATCTCGACGAGGTCGAGGCCGGCTTCCTGCGCAAGGGTGAGAGCATCGCGAATGGCCACCACGCCGCGGTTTTGCCCATCCTGGTCGATCAGCTGGACTTCGCGGATGCGGATTTCCTCGTTGACGCGCGGACCATCCTTCTCCGGCGCGACGGGTCTCATGGGGCGACGAATGGCTTTTCACTCCTCAGACATTGACGAAATACCCGAGGCGAATGGGCCACGGCGCCGGCTCTTGCCGTCGTCAACGTGACCCGCGTCTCAGGGTAGGCTGGAAAGATCGTGACAAACGGTCGTAAAGTCAATGACCGATGAGGATTCGCGGGGCGCCCTCGCGGGGGCGCCGGCCGCGCTTTCCTGACGGGAAATGGGCCACAGTTCAGCCGCCTTCCCTGCGCATCAGTGGGGGCGCCGCCAAACCGCGGGTATTTCCCGCGGACAACCGGCCTCCCGGCCACGGACGCATTTCATGACCGACGCCCGTTCCGCCTTCCTGTCTGCGCGCCCCTGTTCCGCGCGCGCCGCCCTGCGCGCGGCCCTGGCGGCCGGCGCCGTCTTCGCCGGCATTCTGGCCTCACCCGGCGCGGTTCGCGCCGAGGGCCGCCTCGAAGCCAAGTACACGCTGACGGTCGGAAGCGTGGAACTCGGGCGCGGCTCCATCGTGGTGGAGGCGGGGGACGCGAACTACGAGATCTCCGGCTCGGCCCGCGTCACCGGCGTGCTGCGCGCGGTGTCCTCGGGCAAGGGCGTGGCCGCCTCGCGCGGCACGCTGTCCGGGGGCAGGATGGTGCCGCGCGTCTATGCCATGAACGCCGAGGCCGACGGCAAGGCCGAGACCGCGCGCATCGCCATCGCCGGCGGCGCGGTCAAGGAGATGGACGTGGAGCCGCCGCTGAAGCCGCTGCCCGACCGCGTGCCGCTGACGCCAGACGCGCTCCAGAACGTCATCGATCCCATGAGCGGCGCCTTCGTCTACGTGCCCGGCTCCGGCGATCTCCTGTCCGCCGCCGCGTGCGAACGCGCCATCCCGGTGTTCGACGGCCGCCAGCGCTACGACGTGAAGCTCTCCTACCTGCGCACGGAAAAGGTGAAGACCCAGGGCTATGCCGGCCCCGCCGTGGTGTGCGGCGTGCGCTACAGCCCGGTCGCGGGCCATCGGCCGACCCGCTACACCGTGAAATATATGATGGAAAACAAGGATATGTTCGTCTGGCTGGTGCCCGTCGCCGGTACCCGCCTGCTGGCGCCCTTCAAGGTGTCGGTGGCGACCATGATCGGCACCGCCGTGCTGGAGGCGACCTCGTTCGAGACCCAGGCCAGGACCGGGGCCGTTCCGGTGAGCGCGCCGCGCCCCTGATTTGCCGAATCCGCCATCGGTCCCGCCGGGACCCCACATGTCGTAGGGGGGAAGCGGGAACGGCGCCGCGGGTTCGATTCGATCGCGATTCGTTCGATGCCTGTTCCATCGCGGGCCCGGCTTTGACGGCATCGCGTTGACACCCGCCATGGCTGAGGTGTTCCCTCAAGGGGCGTGAGCGGTTCACGCGCGAGGACATCATGGCGAAACGCAGCAAGGGTGCGCAAAAGGCTCAAGTCACGGCGCCGCGGGGCGTCACCTCCCTGACCGAGGCCAAGGCCTGGATGGCCGGCCGGGGCATCACGGAGATCGAGTGCACCGTGCCCGACCTTGCGGGCGTCGCCCGCGGCAAGATCATGCCGGCCTCGAAATTCTTCTCCTCTCCGGTGATGAACCTGCCGCTGTCGGTCTTCTTCCAGACCATCTCCGGCGAATATCCGGACTATGAGGGGCTGGTGGATTCGGTGGTCGCCGACAGCGACCTCGTGATGGAGCCGGACTTTTCCACCCTGTGCTCGGTGCCCTGGGCGCAGGACCCCACCGCCCAGGTGATCCACGACGCCTACCACCGCGACGGCCGCCCGGTGGAGCTGGCACCCCGCCAGGTGCTGCGCCACGTCATCTCGCTCTACGAGAAGAAGGGCTGGAAGCCGGTGGTGGCGCCGGAGATCGAGTTCTACCTGGTGGAGCCCAACACCGATCCCGATTATCCGCTGAAGCCGCCCGTGGGCCGCTCGGGCCGGCCGGAGATCGGCCGCCAGTCCTATTCCATCCAGGCGGTGAACGAGTTCGACGCCCTGTTCGAGGACATCTACGATTATTCGGAGGCCCAGGGGCTGGAGATCGACACCCTGATCCACGAGGACGGCGCCGCGCAGATGGAGATCAACCTGCGCCACGGCGACCCGCTGACGCTGGCGGATCAGGTGTTCCTGTTCAAACGCACCATCCGCGAGGCGGCGCTGGCGCACAAGATCTACGCCACCTTCATGGCCAAGCCCATCGCCAACGAGCCGGGCAGCGCCATGCACATCCATCAGTCGGTGGTGTCCGCGCAGACCGGCAGGAACATCTTCTCCGACGAGGATGGCGACCCGACGCCGGAGTTTTTCTCCTTCATCGCGGGGCACCAGAAGTACCTGCCGTCGGTCATGTGCATCATGGCGCCCTATGTGAACTCCTACCGCCGGCTGACGCGCGACTCGATGGCGCCCATCAACCTGCAATGGGGCTACGACAACCGCACCGCCGGCCTCAGGGTGCCGCCCTCCACCCCCGAGGCGCGGCGGCTGGAGAACCGGGTGCCGTCCTCGGACGCCAATCCCTATCTGGTCATCGCCGCGTCGCTCGCCTGCGGCTATCTCGGCCTCACCGAGAACCTGCGCGCCACCGACCCGCTGGAAGGCGATGCCAAGAATCTCGACTTCGACCTGCCGCGCGGCCTGCTGGAGGCGGTGGCGGCCTTCTCGGACAACGAGGCCCTCGCGGAGGTGCTCGGCCATCGCTTCGTCGCCGCCTATGCGGCGGTGAAGCAGGCGGAGTTCGAGACCTTCATGCGGGTCATCTCGCCCTGGGAGCGGGAATATCTGCTGCTGAACGTCTGAAGGCGCGCAAGGTGGACGAGGCTCAATCCAGGCCGCCGGCGGCATTCGATCCCGCCGGCCATGCCGCGTCCTGGTACGCGGCGACGGCCATCGCCTGTCCCGCCTTTCCCGCGCTCAAGGGCGAGGCGAAGGCCGACGTGTGCATCCTCGGCGGCGGCTATACGGGCCTGTCCGCCGCCCTGCATCTTGCCGAAGCGGGCTTCGGGGTGGTGGTGCTGGAGGCGGCGCGGGTCGGTTCCGGGGCGTCGGGCCGCAATGGCGGCCAGCTCCATTCCGGCCAGCGGCGCACCCAGGACGTCCTTGAAAAGGTCATGGGGCGCGAGGATGCCCACAAGCTCTGGGACCTTGCCGAGGAGGGCAAGGCGCTGGTCAAGGGCCTCATCGCGCGCCACGGCATCGACTGCGACCTGAAGGGCGGCCTGATCCATGCCGACCACAAGCCGCACTTCGTCAAGGAAAGCCACGACTATGCCCGCCTCCTGCGGGAGGACTACGGCTATGACGCCATCGACCCGCTGACGCGCGAGGAGATCCGCGCCCTGGTAGGTACGCAGGCCTATCATGGCGGGATCATCGACCGGGGCGCGGGGCACCTGCATCCGCTCAATTTCGCCCTCGGCCTCGCCAAAGCGGCGGCCGGGGCCGGGGTGCGCATCTTCGAGGGGACGCGCGCCGTGGCCGCGACGGAGGAG
>NZ_JAIVFN010000136.1 GCF_030015065.1 Xanthobacter autotrophicus
CTCCCCAACCCTCCCCCGCAAGCGGGAGAGGGGGCGCGGTGGCTCCAGAACTTGAGTCGGCCGGGACACCGGACGCCCCCTCAGTGCGCCTCTTCCCAGTTCTTCGCGGCGCGTGCGTCCACCTTCAGCGGCACGGCGAGGGTGACGGCGGGCGCGGCGGCGCCCTCCATGGCCTCGCGCACCACGGGGATGGTGGCCTCCGCCTCGGCCTGCGGCACCTCGAACACCAGTTCGTCGTGCACCTGCAGCAGCATGCGGGCGGAGAGCTTCGCCTCAACCAGCGCCGGCTCCATGCGGATCATGGCGCGGCGGATGATGTCCGCCGCCGTGCCCTGGAGGCGCGCATTGATGGCGGCGCGCTCGTTGAAGGCGCGGATGGAGGGGTTCTTGGCCGCGATCTCCGGATAATGGCAGCGCCGGCCGAACAGGGTCTCCACATAGCCGTGCTCGCGGCAGAAGGCCTTGGTCTCCTCCATGTAGTCGCGGATGCCGGGGAAGCGCTCGAAATAGCGCTTGATGTATTGCCCCGCCTCCTCGCGCGGAATGCCCAGCTGGTTGGCGAGGCCGAAGGCCGAGATGCCGTAGATGATGCCGAAATTGATGGCCTTGGCGCGCCGGCGCACCTCGGCCGGCATGTCCTTCACCGGCACGCCGAACATCTCGGACGCGGTCATGGCGTGGATATCCAGCCCCTCGGTGAAGGCATCGCGCAGGGCCGGGATCTCGGCGATCTCGGCGAGCAGCCTGAGCTCGATCTGCGAATAGTCCGCCGAGACCAGAAGGTTGCCGTCTTCCGCCACGAAGGCGCGGCGGATGCGGCGGCCCTCCTCGGTGCGGATGGGGATGTTCTGGAGGTTGGGGTCGGAGGAGGACAGCCGCCCCGTGGTGGTGGCGGCGAGCGCGTAAGAGGTGTGGACGCGCTTCGTCTGCGGGTTCACGAAGTTCGGCAGGGCGTCCGTATAGGTGGAGCGCAGCTTGGAGAGCTGGCGCCATTCCAGGATCTTCTGCGGCAGCTTGTGGCCGGCCTCGGCCAGCTCCTCCAGCGCGGTGGCCTTGGTGGACCACATGCCGGTTGCGGTCTTGGTGCCGCCGGGCAGGCCCATCTTGCCGAACAGGATGTCGCCCATCTGCTTCGGGCTGCCCACGTTCAGCCGCTCGCCGGCCAGCTCCGCGATCTCGTCCTCGATGCGCGCCGCGCCCTGGGCGAACTCGGAGGAGAGGCGCGCCAGCATGGCCTTGTCGATGGAGATGCCCCGGCTCTCCATGCGCGCCAGCACGGCGATGAGCGGGCGCTCCAGGGTCTCGTAGACCGTGGTCTTGCCCTCGGCGGCGAGGCGGGGTTTCAGCACCTGCCACAGGCGCAGGGTCACATCGGCATCCTCGGCGGCATAGTGGGTGGCGGGCTCCAGCGCCACCTTGTCGAAGGTCACCTTGCCCTTGCCCTTGCCGGTCACGTCGGCATAGGCGATGGGCTGGTGGCCGAGATGCAGCACGGACAGTTCGTCCATGCCGTGGCCGTTCTTGCCGGCGTCCAGCGCGTAGGACATGCACATGGTGCAGTCGAAGGGCGCGACGTCGATGCCGTGGCGGGCGAGCACCAGCTGGTCGTATTTCACATTGTGCCCGACCTTCAGGGTGCCCTTGTCCTCCAGCACCGGCCTGAGGGCCGCGATGGCGTCGGCGAGCGGGATTTGGCCCGGCAGCAGCCCCTCGCTGAACAGGCCGTCGCCCGCCCCGGCATGGGCGAGGGGGATGTAGCAGGCCTCGTTGGGCGACAGCGCCAGCGAGACGCCCACGAGGTCCGCCTGCATGGGGTCGAGCGAGTTGGTCTCGGTGTCGAAGGCGACGAGGCCCTGGTCCTGGGCCTTGGCGCACCACGCCTTCAGCTCGGCGAGGTCGAGAACGGTGCGGTAGGCCTTGCGGTCCACCGGGGTGGCGCGACCTTCCTCGGCGCGGGCGCGGGCGAGGTCGGCGGGGTGGAGCGTGCCGTCCATCGCCTTGGCCACTGCCGAGGCCGGGGCGGCTTCGGCTCCGGGGGCGGGCGCTTCCTCCGCCTCGGCGGGGCCGGGGCTGAAGAGGCCGCCCGTGGGCGCAAGCCGGGGATCCGGCTCCACCTCGGCGGCCTCCACCCCATAGGCCTCGGCGACCCGGCGGGTGATGGTGGTGAACTCCATGGCCTTCAGGAAGGCGATGAGCTGCCGGGCGTCGGGCGCCTCCAGCACGAGGTTTTCCAGCGGCACCTCGACGGGCACGTCGCGCACCAGCGTCACCAGCTGCTTGGAGATGCGCGCCGCCTCGGCATTGCCAAGCAGGGATTCCCGCCGCTTGGGCTGCTTGATCTCGCCGGCGCGGGCGAGCAGGGTCTCGAGGTCGCCATACTCGCCGATGAGCTGGGCCGCGGTCTTGATGCCGATGCCGGGCACGCCCGGCACGTTGTCGGTGGAATCGCCGGCCAGCGCCTGCACGTCCGTCACCTTCTCGGGCGGCACGCCGAAATAGTCCAGCACCTCGCCGAGGCCGATGCGCCGCTCCGGCCGCGCCCCGCGCCCGCCGCTCTCGCCGGAGGCGGGGTCGTACATGGCGACCTTGGGGCCAACCATCTGCATCAGGTCCTTGTCGGCGGAGACGATGAGCACGTCCGCCCCCGCCTTCACCGCCTGGTCGGCATAGGTGGCGATGAGGTCGTCGGCCTCGTAGCGCGCCTGCTCCACCGGGATGAGGCCGAAGGCGCGCACCGCCTCGCGCATGAGCGGGAACTGGGGGATCAGTTCTTCCGGCGGATCTGAGCGGTTGGCCTTGTAGTCGGGATAAAGCTCCTTGCGGAAACTATCCTCCGACTTGTCGAAGATGATGGCGAGGTGGGTCGGCCTGATGCCCACGGCCCCGTCGCGCACGAACTGGAACAGCTTGGTGCAGAACAGCCGCACCGCCCCCGTGGGCAGCCGGTCCGAGCGGAAATTGTACTTCCGGTCCTGGTTGATGGACTGGAAATAGGCCCGGAACACGAAGGAGGAGCCATCCACCAGGAACACATGGTCGCCAGGCTGGAGCGGGCGGGGGGAGGGCGACATGGAAGGGTCCTTGGAGCGGTCCGCGCGGGCTGGCGCCCCCGCAAAGGCGCGCACGATGCCCGAGGGGGGCGCCCGGAACAAGAGCGCAGGACCCCGGGGAGCGGTCGCCGGCGCGTCGCCCTGTCACGCAGCGGTGAGCCGGCTGCGGTTGGATTTGCCCCGGCGCCCGCGCTATCTTCCGCTCCGAGCCTGCGGATCCGCCGGCTCGGACCGCCGCCGGGACAGGTAACGATCATGGCCCTCACCCTTCCCCGCCAGATGGACGACAGCGCCGGTCCCGCCGCGCGCCGGCCGGATGCGGGCGGGTCGGAGCCTGCCGGGTCGCGGTTCGGCCGCGGGCCGCTCGGCGTGCGCCTCGCGGTGGCGGGAAGCGTGGCCGTGGCCGTGGCGCTGTTCGCCGCCGCCGCCCTGCTGTGGGCGCGTCACGGTGCCACCGTCTTCTTCGACCTCATGAGCGCGGGCATCGCCGCCTGCCTGTGACCCCTCACTTTCGAGCGCCGCGCCGGTTCCCCGCGGGCGTCGTGGCGGCGCTCCGGAACGCAAAGGCCAGGATCGCCAGCCCATGTCGCAGATCAAGCTGTCGCAACGCACGAAGATCATCGCGCTGTTCTGTGCCTTCGCGGCCGGCGCCCTCGTCATGGTCATCGCCGCCACGTTCCTGATGGGCGGGCCCAGGCCCCAGATCGCCGGCACTGTCACCAGCACCGGCACCGCCGCGGTGGGCGGGCCGTTCCGCCTCGTGGACCAGACCGGCGCGCAGGTCACGGAAGCCGCGCTCAAGGGCAAGCCGAGCCTGATCTTCTTCGGCTTCACCCATTGCCCGGATGTTTGCCCCACCGCCCTGTTCGAGATGTCCGAGATCCTGACCGCCCTCGGCCCCGACGCCGACAAGGCGCAGGTCTTCTTCGTGAGCGTGGATCCCGAGCGGGACACGCCGGAGGCGCTGAAATCCTATCTTTCGAGCTTCGCCCCGCAGATCCGCGGCCTCACCGGCACGCCGGAGGCGGTGGATGCCATCAAGAAGGAATACCGCGTCTATTCCCGCAAGGTGCCGCTGAAGGACGGGGACTACACCATGGACCACACCGCCGTGGTCTATCTCATGGACAAGAACGGCAGCTTCGTCGCCCCGTTCAATTCCAAGCGGCCGCCGGCCGAGGCGGCGGCGGAGCTGAAGCGCTATCTTTGAGGCCTGACGCCGGCCGGACCTGCTGAAAGCTGCGCCCGGACGCGGCACCTGCCGCCCTGAACTGGCCACGGCCGCCCGCAGACGTGTGCTCATGTCCCGTTCCGAACGCCTTTTCGATCTGCTCGACGTCCTGCGTCGCCACCGCCATCCCGTGAGCGGGAGGGTGCTCGCGCAGGAGATCGGCGTCAGCATCCGCACGCTGTATCGTGACATCGCCAGCCTTCAGGCGCAGGGCGCGCACATCGAGGGCGAACCGGGCGTCGGCTATGTGCTGAAGCCGGGGTTCCTCCTGCCGCCCCTCATGTTCACGCTCGAGGAGATCGAAGCGCTGGCGCTGGGGTCACGCTGGGTGGCCGAACGCGCCGACGGCAGGCTCGGCACCGCGGCCCGCAGCGCGCTGACGCGCATCTCGGCGGTGCTTCCGCCCGATCTGCGGGAAGAACTGGAGGCCTCGGCCCTGCTCATCGGTCCCGGCCCGATGATCCCGGGCGAAACGATTGATCCGGCCCTGCTGCGCAAGGCGATCCGGACCGAGCGGAAGCTGCGGCTTGCCTACAGCGATGCCTCTGCCACGCTCTCGCAGCGTGTCGTCTGGCCCTTTGCGCTGGCGTTCTTCGATCAGGTGCGGGTGCTGATCGGCTGGTGCGAGCTGCGCGGCGACTTCCGCAGCTTCCGCACCGACCGCATCCATGAGGCCGAACTGCTCGATGCCCGCTATCCCAGGCGGCGGCAGGCGCTGCTGAAGGCGTGGCGTGACGCTCAGGGCCGGGTGCACGATGCTGCCGGAAACTGACAGGATGGTGCCGTAGGCAGGGCTCCTGATCGACATCGACAGGAGCCAATCGTGACCGAGACCAACAACCTTCTCCTCTATGTTGCTGACCCTGTGGCAAGCGGTCGCTTCTATGCCGGGCTGCTGGGGCGTGAGCCGGTGGAGGTGAGCCCGACCTTCGCGCTGCTGGTGCTGCCCTCGGGGCTTGCGCTCGGCCTGTGGAAAGCAAGCGGCGTCGAGCCGGCGCCCACGGCGTCTGGCGGCGGGAGCGAATTGGGATTCAAGGTGGCGCGCGCCGCCGACGTGGATGCCACCCACGCCGCATGGCTGACGCGTGGGGCGAGGATCGCCCTGCCGCCCACCGATCTCGATTTCGGCCGCAGCTTCCTGGCGCTTGATCCCGATGGCCACCGCCTGCGCGTCTATGCCTTGGCGGCCGCGGCATGAGCGGGGCCGGCCGGGAGCCGCTTCGCAACGCCCATGGACCCGCTCCGGCGTAGCGCGGCTGCCTGCGCCACACGGTGGCGGGCGACACCGTGCTCGGTCTTCTGCCAGTGGTGGGGCCGGCGCAGCAGCTCGACGAGCGCCCGCCATGCCGCCGCCGACAGCAGCATCCAGTAGAAGGGTATGCCCAGCACCACCTTGAGGCCCGGCATGCGGGCGCGCCGCCGCAGCCCCACGAAAGCGGTGGCGGCGGTGCCCGCATAGCCGGCGAACAGGGTGGTGAAGGTGAGGGCGGAGGTGAGCACCTCCGCAAGCGAGCCGCGCGGCAGTCCGATGACGCCGCGCACCAGGTCCGCCAGCAGCAGGGCGACGCAGAACGGATGGACCAGCGCCGCCGCGAACGGGCCGGCGGCGAGCACCAGCAGCGCCAGCGCGGGGCCGGTGCCGAGGTCCTCCATCAGGGCCCGGGGCTGGCGCAGATGGACCAGCAGCGTCTGTGCCCAGCCCTTGAGCCAGCGGGTGCGCTGGCCGAGCCAGGCGCGAGGCGTAACCGGGGCTTCCTCGAAGGTGGTGGACGCGATCACCCGGGTCTGCCAGCCGGCACGGGCGAGGCGGATGCCGAGGTCGGCATCCTCGGTGACGTTGAACGGGTCCCAGCCGCCCACCTCGTCCAGCACCCGGCGGCGGAAATGGTTGGAGGTGCCCCCGAGCAGGATCGGCAGGCCCAGCGCGCTCAGCATGGGCAGCAGCACGTCGAACTGGGCGGCGTATTCGGCGGCGAACGAGGCGGCGATCCAGCTGTCGTCGGCATTGTCGGCGGCAAGGCGCGCCTGCACGCAGGCGACGTTCGGGCCGCCCTGGCGGAAGGCTTCCAGGGCCCGACGCAGCTGGTCCGGCTCCGGCAGGTCCTCCGCGTCATAGACCGCGACGAAGCTGCCGCGCGCCGCCGCGAGCGCCACCGCCAGGGCCTTGGGCTTGGTGCGCGGGCCGATGGCGGGCACCGGCACCTCTTCCATGTGCACTGGCAGGGCGATGGCGGCGATGGCGGCGCGGGTGGCGTCGTCGTCCGCCTCCACCACCAGCTTGATGTCGAGTTTCTCGGGCGGGTAATCAAGCGCGCCGAGGGCGGCCACGAGGTGGGGCACGCTTGCCGCCTCCCGATAGAGCGGCACCAGCACCGAATAGACCGGCAGCTGCCGCACGGGGAGGGCCGGCGTCGGGTCCGCGGGCGGATCGTAGGCGCAGCTGGCGAGGCGGATTGATACCCAGCCGAGAAACACCAGCGAGAGCAATGCCTGGACGAGGAGCAATCCGTGTTCCGGCGCGAGCGCCAGCAGCGCGAGGAACGGCAGGCCTACGGCCAGCGCCACGCGCCCGAGCGCGCGTTTCGTGTCGAGCGTGGCCGCGGATTTCAGCGGGTGACGGGTAGCCAGCCGCGCCGCTGCGGATGCGGCCAGAAGCGGGCCGGCGGCGGCCATCACCTCGCGGCGGAAGGCGCCCGGCTCGGCAAGGCGCACCCGTCCGGCAAGGCCGGGGTCCCGCCGGAGCGCCCGGATCAGCCGCCGCACGTCGCGCCCGCGCGCGGCGAGGGTGAAGCGCGGCCGGGCGCCGTCCGCCGCATCGACGCGCACGCCGGTGCGCAGCATGGCTTCGGCGGTGGCGGCGTCGCCGGGGGCTGAGCCGGATCCCGGAGGGGCGATGGCGAGGCCGAGATGGGCAGCGAGCCGGCCCGTCGCCTCGGCCGGCTCCACGCGCCCGCCGGCAACGAGCACCTGGTCGGCGCCGACGCCGATGTGGCGGGCCCGCAGCGCCGCCGCGTCAAGCTCCGCCTGCGACAGATGGCCGATGAAGGCAAGCAGCTCGGCGGGAAGCGGGGAGGGCGCGTGCGGATCGGCGGCAGACAGGGCTTGCGGTTCCGCGCGGCGGCCGCGCGCATCGCCCTTCTCCGGCGCAATTTGCTCCTCGGCCCGCGGCTTGGCCCACCCCTTGCCGGCGGGCCGCGCATCCCCCACCATGCGCCGCCCCTTCGAGTGCAACCCTAAGGTAAACACGCCGACATGGCCCTACCAGTCCTTTTCGCCCGCCTGCGGGCCTGCGTCGCGGGCTGCGGCCTGGGGAGGCTTTTCTTCGCGGCGCTGGCGCTCGCGATCCTGCCGGCGGCGGCCGGGGCGCAGCAGCCGTCGGGGCCGCCACCCATCTGGGGGCAGAGCGGCGGCGGGACGGGCCGCGGCGGACAGGTGAGCGGCGGCGTCGCGATCCCCAATTTCTGGAACGTGGAACGCCGCCTGGAGCGGCCCGACGCCGCGCGCCTGCCCAAGGAGTTGCGCTTCGTCACCACCGACGACTACCCGCCGTTCAATTTCCTGAACGCGGACGGGGCGCTCTCCGGCTTCAACGTGGATCTCGCCCGCGCCGTCTGCGCCGAGCTGGGCGTGACCTGCGTGCTCCAGACCGCCGCCTTCGACGCCCTGACCGACGCCATCGACCAGGGCCGGGCGGACGCCGCCATCGCCGGCCTGGTGGCGACGCCCCAGTCCCGCACCCTGCTCGACTTCTCCGAACGCTATCTCGGCACGCCGGCCCGCTTTGTCGGCAAAAGGCAGGAGACGCTGGACAGCGCGACGCCGGAGAATGTGGCGGCCAAGAAGGTGGCGGTGGTCGCCCGCACCGCCCATGAGGCCTATCTGCGCTCCTTCTTCAACGAAGCCGGCATCCGCTCCTATCCGGACCTGAAGGCGGCGCAGGAGGCGCTGAAAGGGGGACAGGTGGACCTCCTGTTCGGCGACGGGATCACCCTTGCCCTGTGGCTCAATGGTGTGGACAGCGCCGGTTGCTGTCGCTTCGTGGGCGGCCCCTTCACCGAGAGCCGCTTCTTCGGCGACGGCTTCTCCGTGGCGGTGAAGGAGGGCAACGATACCCTGCGCCACGCCATGGATTTCGCCCTGCAGCGTATCTGGGAGAAGGGCGTCTATACCGACCTGTATCTGCGCTGGTTCCCCATCGGCTTCTATTGAGACGCCGCCGCGCCCGGTCGCAGGCGGTGTTTCGGTGGGCGCGCGTTGACGCAACCGCCCGACATTCCTAAGTTCGCGCTCCATTTTTGGAGCCTGCCATGTCCGCCGCCCCGTCCTCCGTCCCGCCCGGCGCCTCTGCCTCGTCCGCCTTCGCCGATCCGGCCGAGATCGCCGGCGAGCTGAAGCGCGTCGCCGAGACGGCCACGGCCTGGCCGTTCGAGGAAGCGCGCAAGCTGGTGGAGCGGCTGAAGCGCTACCCCAAGGACGAGGTGCTGTTCGAGACCGGCTACGGCCCCTCCGGCCTGCCGCATATCGGCACCTTCGGCGAGGTGGCGCGCACCACCATGGTGCGCCACGCCTTCCGCGTGCTGACGCAGGACAAGGTGAAGACTCGCCTCGTCGCCTTCTCCGACGACATGGACGGCCTGCGCAAGGTGCCGGACAACGTCCCCAACAAGGAGATGCTGCAGAAGGCGCTCGGCCTGCCGCTGACCAAGGTCCCGGACCCGTTCGGCACCCATGACAGCTTCGGCGAGCATAACAATGCCCGCCTGCGCGCGTTTCTCGACGCCTTCGGCTTCCAGTACGAGTTCATGTCGGCCACCGACTGCTACATGTCCGGCCGGTTCGACGCCACGCTGCTGAAGGTGCTGCATCACTACGAGAAGGTGATGAACGTGATGCTGCCCTCCCTGCGCGAGGAGCGGGCGGCATCCTATTCGCCGTTCCTGCCCATCTGCCCGCGCACCGGGCGGGTGCTCCAGGTGCCGATCCTCGAGCACCACGTGAAGCACGGCACCGTTACCTACGAGGACCCGGACACGAAGGAGAAGGTGACGGTCCCGGTCACCGGCGGCGGCTGCAAGCTGCAGTGGAAGCCCGACTGGGCCATGCGCTGGGTGGCTTTGGGCGTCGATTACGAGATGGCGGGCAAGGACCTCATCGATTCCGTCAAGCTCTCCAGCCAGATCGCCAAGGCGCTGGGCGGCGAGCCGCCGGAGGGCTTCAATTACGAGCTGTTCCTTGACGAGAAGGGGCAGAAGATCTCCAAGTCCAAGGGCAACGGCCTCTCCATCGAGGAGTGGCTCACCTACGCCTCGCCGGAGAGCCTCAGCCTGTTCATGTTCCAGTCGCCCCGCTCGGGCAAGCAGCTGTTCTTCGATGTCATCCCGCGCAACGTGGACGATTATTTCGGCTTCCTCGCCAAGTATGAGGAACAGGACTGGAAGCTGCGCTTGGGCAATCCGGTGTGGCACATCCATGGCGGCCTGCCGCCCAAGGTGGAGATGCCGGTTTCCTTCACCATGCTGCTGAATCTCGCCTCCGCCTCCAACACGGAGGACGAGAGCGTGCTGTGGGGCTTCCTCCGCCGCCACGTGCCCGGCGTGTCGGCCGAGACCCATCCCAAGCTCGCCGAGCTGGTGGGTTATGCGGTCAAGTATTTCCACGATTTCGTCAAGCCGAACAAGGTGTTCCGGGCCCCCGACGAGATCGAGCGCGAGGCGCTGGCCAAGCTCGACGCGGCGCTGGCGGCCTTGCCGTCGGGCGCGTCGGCGGACGACATCCAGAACGCGCTCTACGACGTGGCCCGCCCCATCCCGCGCTATCAGGACCTGAAGGCGAAGGGCGCCACCCCGGAGCGCCCGGGCGTGTCCATCGAGTGGTTCAACACCCTCTACCAGGTGCTGCTGGGCCTCGCGCGCGGGCCGCGCTTCGGCTCGTTCGTGGAGATCTACGGCGTGGCGGAGACGCGGGAGCTGATCCGCAAGGCGCTGGCCGGGGAACTGGCGACGGCATAAGGAAACATCATGGCCGGGTGCGCCTCGGCCATCCCGCCTGCTGTCCGTTCAGGCTCCCTTACGCCGGCATCTGGAAGCTCAGCAGCCGGCCCTGTGGGAAGTCGTAGAGCCTGCCGGTTTCCATGAAGCTCGGCAGGCACAGGGGCAGGATGGCGGCGGCGGCGTCCTCGGGGGCGGGC
>NZ_JAIVFN010000137.1 GCF_030015065.1 Xanthobacter autotrophicus
GAGAGGCGGTCACCGGGCTCGTCGCCCTCGCGGTGCTGGGGGCGGCGGCGGTGCCGTTCACGCGCTGGCTCGACCTTTTGCCGCTGGGCGCGGTCACCGCCGGCGCGGTGGGGGTGGACGTGAGGCTGGCGCGCCTGCTGCTGCTGCTGCTCACGGCGGTCATGACCGCCACCGCCACGCTGATCGTGGGGCCGCTGACCTTCGTGGGCCTTTTGGCGCCGCACCTGGCGCGGCTCGCGGGCTTTTCCCGCGCGCTGCCGCATCTCATCGCTGCCGCGCTGATCGGCGCCGCGGTCATGGTGGGGGCCGATATGCTGGGGCGCACGCTGATCTATCCCCGGCAGATCCCCACCGGCCTCCTCGCCACGCTCATCGGTGCGCCCTATCTGCTGTGGCGGATCCGGCGGCTGTGAGGGACACATCATGATCCCCGCCCTCGCCCCCCTCTTCCATGGCCCGCTCGAGCCCTATGCGGACACTTTGGTGCTGCCCGGCGACAAGCCGGGCGCCTTCCCCCTGCCCGAACTGCTCGAACCCGCGCGGCTCGACGCGGTGCTCGACCAGGTGGCGGCCCATTTCGGCGGGGAGGACCGGCGCGCGCTCGCTTCGCTGTTCTCCATCCACTACGTGCACATCCTGATGCCGGTGGTGGTGGTGGCGAACCTGGTGCTCGGCCGCCACCTGCCGGTGGCCTTCGGCGACCTTGGCCTGGTGCTGGACGAGGAGGGCCTGCCGGACCATTTCGTGCTGCCCCATGACGGCCACGCGGATGGCGAGGGCGATCCGTTCGTGCGCTTCAAGCCTTTGGTCTTCAGCCATCTGGAGCCGGTGTTCGCGGCGCTGGCGGCGCGCTCGGGCCTCTCCACCAAGGTGCTGTGGACCAATGCGGCGAACCTGTTCGAGGCGATCCTGCGGGAGCTGGAGGGCATGGGGCAGGCCGCGTCCGCCGTGGAAGCGGGCGATCGTCTGGTGGCGGCGCCGCGCTGGCCGGGCGGCGCGCGCAATCCCTTCCACGCCCCGGTGCGCTACGAGCCGGGGCCGGGCGGCGAGGGACGCTGGCGGCGGGTGTGCTGCGTGCGCTATCTGTTGCCGGAGCGCGGCTATTGCAGCAACTGCCCCCACGTGCTCGCGGGCGACAAAGACTCCAAGGGCAAGATGACGCGTGGGGCCTCAGTGCCCTGAGGGCGTGCTGGAGGAAAATCGCGAAGGCTGGGCGGATGGGAGGGGCGCTCCCACATCCCCGTCCAGGACGTGCGACCAGTGGATGAACCGAAACGGATGGTACCCATCCGTTTCGAAAAGTTGACCCACCAGATCAAAGAGTTGTGGTTCGACCTGCTCGCGACAGATGGGTTCCATCTGTCGCGGTCGAACCACCAGGCATCAAGCGTTTGTTCCGTCGGACAGGCGTGGATGCCCGGCACAAGGCCGGGCACGATGGCGTGACTGCGGCTCGGCTGTTCAAACCCTGCCGGATCGCGGGCACGACCCTCATTCCGCCGCCCCCGCCAGAGCCACACGGCTGGGCGCATCCCACGCCTTGGCGAGGCTGCGGGCGAAGCTGTCGTGGAAGCGGGCGCTCTCCACGATCTCGCGGTGGGTGACGCCGGGGATGACCTCCACCTGGTCCACACGGGGCGAGTAGCGGCTCCAGTCCACGAGGTCGAGCCCGCGCGCCACCGAGTTTTCCGCCAGCCACACCCGCACCGGCACGTCCAACGGGGCCATGCGATAGCGCCGGTAGAGCAGGGTGTTGTCGATGAAGGTCCACAATTCGTATTCGCGGCTGCCGAGGCCCGGCCCGTCCGTGGGCAATTCGCCGCCGATGGTCTCCACATAGCGCAGAAACTGGGTGAACAGGGTGTCGTCCATGCGGGCGAACAGATTCTCCCATTCGGCCCGCATGGGGGCGCGGTCGAGCCAGCTTGTGACCTGCGCGGCAAGGCGGGCGCGGTCGGCGGAGGCGATGTCGGCGAGCCGGCCCACGGCGAAATTCACGTCGAGATTGCACACGTCCAGCATGCCGACGAAGCCGATGTCCACCTCGCCCTTCAGCAGCCGCGCGGCCTCGAAGGCCAGCACCCCGCCCCACGACCAGCCGAGCAGGGTGGCGCTGCCGCCGGCGCATTCGGCGCGGATGTGGGCGGCGTAGCGCGCGGCGATGTCCTCCACCGACACCACGCTTTTGCGCTCCTCCGTGAGCGAGTAGCACACGAAGCCGGTCACCGGCTGGTCCGGTCCCAGCCGGCGCACCAGCGGGGCATATTCGCGGGTGTTCACCATGAGGCCGGGGAAGCAGTAGAGCTTCGGCCGGCTGCCGCGCGGGTTCAGCCGCACCACCTGCGTGGCGCCCACCGCATCGGCGTCGATGGCGGCGGCAAGGCTCGCCACGTCCTGGTGGCTGAACAGCAGCGGCACGCCGATGGTCTTGTCCGGGAAGAGTGTCTTCAGGGCGCTCAGCACCCTGAGCGCGGCGAGGGAATTGCCGCCGAGATCGAAGAAGTTCTGGTTGGCCCCCACGCTGGCGCGTCCCAGTACCGCGCACCAGATGGAGGCGATGGCCTGCTGGGTCTCGCCCTCCGGCGCGATGACGTGGTCCTGCGTCTCGGTCGGCGCGGGCAAGGCGGCGCGGTCCAGCTTGCCGTTGGGGGTCACGGGGAAGGCGTCGAGCACCACGATGCGGCCCGGCACCATGTAGTCGGGCAGGCGGCGCAGCAAGGCGGCGCGGAGCGGTGCTTCCTCGGCCACCGCGCCCTCGGCGGGGGTGACGTAGGCCACGAGCCGGGGGGCCGCGCCATCGGTGCGCAGCATCACCAGCGCCTCGCGCACGGTCTCCTCCTGCCTCAGCTGGGCTTCGATCTCGCCGGGCTCGATGCGGAAGCCGCGCAGCTTGATCTGCTGGTCGGCACGGCCGAGATATTCGACGCTTCCATCCGTGAGCCAGCGGACCCGGTCGCCGGTGCGGTACATGCGCCCGCCGGAGGGGACGAAGGGGTCCGGCAGGAAGCGCTCGGCGGTGGCGCCGGGGCGGCCCAGATATCCGCGTGCCAGCCCTTCGCCTGAAAGATAAAGCTCGCCCGCGACCCCGATGGGCACCGGCTGGAGCGACCCGTCGAGCACATAGGCGCGGCGCTGCCCCACCGCGCGGCCGATGGGAGCATAGGGCCCGTCGAAGCCCTCGGAGGCCGGCACCCGCCAGGCCATGGGCGAGATCACCGCCTCCGTGGGACCGTAGCCGTTGATGAGCACTTGCGGGCGCAGGGCGCGTTTCACCGCCTCGAAGCCGGCGCGGGGCATGGCCTCGCCACCGAAGGAATAGACCTTCACCGGGGGCGGATCGCCGGCGCTCTCCACCCATTCGGCCAGCTGGGTGAGATAGGCCGGCGGGAAACCGGCGTGGGTGACATGGTGGCGGGCCAGGGCGTCCCGCGTCTCTTCGGCGCTCCACAGGTGCTGGTCGCGCAGCACGATGGCGCCGCCGAAGGCCAGCGGCACCATCCAGCGCTCATGGGCGCCATCGAAGGCGAAGGAGAGGAAGTGCAGCTCCCGCGTGTCCTCGCCGGTGCCATAGAGCGCCCCGGTGGCGCGCACATGCATGGCAAGGGCGCCGTGGGGCACGCCGACGCCCTTGGGCCGCCCCGTGGAGCCGGAGGTGTAGATGACATAGGCGAGCTGCTGGGGATGGATCGACACCTCCGGCGTCGTGTCGGGCAGGGCGGCGAGATCGAGCCGCTCCGGCACCAAAGCGGCGACGGCCTGCGGCAGCGCCGGCCCGTCCGCGTCCACGAGGGCGAAGGCGGCGCCTGAATCCGTGACCACATCCGCGATGCGCTCGGCCGGATGGCCGGGATCGAACGGCACGAAGGCGGCACCCGCCTTCAGCACGCCGAGGAAGGCCGCCACCGCGCGCGGCGCGCGCTTGAGGCCCACCGCCACCCGCGTCTCCGGCCCGATGCCGAGGTGCAGGAGATGATGGGCAATGCGGTTCGCGTTCCGCTCAAGGTCGGCGAACGACAGGGTTTCGTCGCCGCAGATGACGGCGGGCGCATGGGGCCGGCGCTGCGCTGCTTCGGAGATCAGGTGGGGCACCAGCCCATCGGCGAGCGGCAGCTCGCCCGGCCAAGGGGCCGAGAGCTGGTCGAGCGTCGCGGCATCCACCAGCGGGACGTCGCCGATGGCGGCGTCGGGCACCGCGAGGCAACGCGCCGCGAGGGCGAGGAAATGCTCCGCCATGCGCGCCACGCTCTGCGACCGGAACAGGTCGCGGGCATAGCCGAACGCGGCGACGATGGCGCCGTCCGGCTGCTCGGTGGTTTCCAGCACCAGGTCGAAGGCGATGGCGCCGGTGTCGCGCGCCACGGGGGAGAGGGTGAGGCCGGCCATGCGGGCGGGGCGCTCGTCCACCAGATGGCTGTGCATCACCTGGAACAGCGGGCTGCGGGCGAGGCTGCGCTCGGGCTGGAGCGCCTCCACCACCTCCTCGAAGGGGGCGTCCTGGAGCGTCTGGGCGTCGAGCATGGCGGCGCGCGTCGCATCGAGCAAGGCGCGGTAGCTGGTGGCGCCGGTGACTTCGGCGCGGATGACCAGCGTGTTCACCAGCAGGCCGACGAGATCCTGCGTCTCCGGCCGGTCGCGGTTGGAGGCGGGGATGCCGAGGCGCAGGTCGCGCTCGCCGGTGAGGCGGAACAGCAAAGCCAGCAGCAGGGCCATGAGCCCCATGGCGGTGCTCGCGCCCGCCTCCTGGGTCACGGTGCGCAGGCGCGCGGCCAGCTCCGGCGGCAGGGTGATGGCGTGGCGCCCGCCGCGATGGCTCTGGGTCGCCGGGCGCGGCCGGTCCGTGGGCAAAGCGAGGAGCGCGCCGCCGTCGCCGAGACGGGCCCGCCAGCCCTCGATCTGCCGTTCCATCTCGCCGGCGGCGAGCCAGTTGCGCTGCCAGACCGCGTAGTCCGCATGGTGCAGGGCTGGCGGAGCGAGCGGGGAGGGTGTGCCGGCGCGGCGGGAGACGTAGAGCGCCATCAGGTCCCTGAGCAGCACGGAGAGGGACGCGGCATCGGAGACGATGTGATGCTGGGTCAGCAGCAGCACATGGGCGTCCGGTGCAAGGCGCACCAGCGTGGCGCGGGTGAGCGGCCCGGCGAGAAGGTCGAATGGCGTTGCGGCGTCGGTGTCGGAAAGCGCCTTCAGCCGCGCGTGCGGGTCGGTGGAGCCGGAGAGGTCCATGCGGTCGAGGGCAATGGACGCAGTCTCGTGGATCACCTGCTCGGGCACGCCCTCCGGCGTCATGGCGAAGGTGGTGCGCAGGGCCTCGTGACGTGCCGCGAGGTCGGCGAAGGCGGCGGCGAGGGCATCGGCGTCGAGCGCGCCGTCGAGCCGCAGGCCCCCGGCGATGGTGTTGAGGGCGCCATTGCCGCCCATCTGCTGCGCCACCCACATGCGGTTCTGGGCAAAGGAGAGCGGCGCTCGCCCCTGCGGCCGGGGCGCCGCCGGGATGGGCAGCAGGCGGAAGTCGACGCCGGCCGCAGCGAGAGCATCCAGGAACTGGCGGCGCTTCTCCGGCGCCAGCTGGGCGAAGCGGCGGGCGAGGTCGTGAGGCGAGGGAGCCATACTCATCCTTCCAGTTCGCCGAGCAGCGCATCCATCTGCGCCAGCGCATCCATGGGGAGCGCCGGCCGGGGCGCGGCCCCGGTGGCGGGGCTGTCGGTGGCACGGGTCTCCGCCAGCACCAAAGCGAGGCTGCGCAGGGTCTGGCATTCGAACAGGCGGCGGACCGGAACCTCCACGCCGAGCCGCGCGCGGATTTCAAGGCGCACCTGCGTCGCCGACAGGGAATGGCCGCCGAGGGCGAAGAAATTGTCCTCGCGGCCGATCTCCCCGGCGCCCAGCACGTCGCGCCAGATGGCGGCGAGGGCTTCCTCGTCGGCGCCTTCGGGGGGCGCCGAGGTCGTGCCGGTGGCGCGGGGCTCGGGCAGGGCCGCCCGGTCCAGCTTGCCGTTGGCGGTGAGGGGCAGCGCGTCGAGGGGCACTACATAAGCCGGCACCATATAATCCGGCAGCCCAGCCGTGAGGCGGTCGCGCACCGCGGCCGGATCGACCGGGCCGCTCGCCACCACATAGGCGACCAAAGCCGGCCCGCCGGCCAGCTCCCGCACCACCACGGCGGCGTCGGTGATGGCGGCATCGTCGCGCAGGCGCGCCTCGATCTCGCCCAGCTCGATGCGGAAGCCGCGGATCTTCACCTGCCCGTCGCCGCGGCCGAGATAGTCGATGGTCCCGTTCGGCCGCCTCACCGCTCTGTCGCCGCTGAGATAGAGCCGGCTGCCGGGTGGTCCGTAGGGATCGGGCACGAAGCGCGCGGCGGTGAGGCCCGGCCGCTTCAGATAGCCCGAGGCGAGGCCCGCGCCGCCGACGCACAGCTCGCCGGGCACGCCGACCGGCACCGGATCCAGCATCTCGTCGAGGAGATGCAGCGTGAGGTCGGGGATCGGCCCGCCGATGGGGCTGCGGCTCGCGGACGCAACGTCGCCGGGGCCGAGCGGGCGCCAGGTGACGTGCACCGTGGTCTCGGTGATGCCGTACATGTTGACGAGCCGCGCCCTGGTGCCGAAGCGCTCATACCAGGGGCCGAGCACGCTCACGTCCAGCGCCTCGCCGCCGAAGATGACATGGCGCAAGGCAAGGTCGGGCTTCTCGTCCCGCGCCAGGGCCGCCTGCATGAAGGGGCGGAAGGCGGAGGGGGTCTGGTTGAGCACGGTGACGCGCTCGCGCACCACGAGGTCGAGGAACTCCTCCGGCGCGCGGCTCACCTGATGGGGCACCACCACCAGCCGCCCGCCATAGGCGAGGGCGCCGAAGATCTCCCACACCGAGAAGTCGAAGCCGTAGGCGTGGAACAGCGTCCACACGTCGTGTGGCCCGAAGCCGAACCACGGCGCGGTGGCGGTGAGCAGGCGCGAGACGTTGCCGTGGCTCACCACCACGCCCTTGGGCGTGCCGGTGGAGCCTGAGGTGTAGATGACGTAGGCGGGCTGGTCCGGGTGCGGCGACGGCCAAAGGCGCGTCGCCGCCGCATCCGCCTCGGTCTCCCCATAGAGGTCGAGGAGGATGTGTCGCAGCCCGGTCTGCGGCAGATCGGCGGCATTGGTGGTGTCGGCGAGGATGCAGCGCACGCCCGCATCGGCGATCATGTAGGCGCGGCGCGCCTCAGGGTAGATCGGATCGAGGGGCAGGTAGGCGGCGCCGGTCTTCAGGATGGCGAGAAGCCCGGCGACCAGCGCCGGCGAGCGCTCGGCGCTGATGCCCACGATGTCGCCCGGTCCCACGCCCGCATCCGCGAGACGGTAAGCAAGGCGCTCCGCGTGCCGGTCGAGATCGGCATAGGTCAGGGCTTGCGTGCCGCAGGTGACGGCGGTGGCGTCCGGCCGCAGGCGGGCCTGGGCGGCGATAAGCTGGTGCACCGGCGTGAGGTCCGCGACCGGCATGGCGGCGGCGCCGTGGGCGCGGGCGGCGGCGATTTCCTCCGGCAAGGCGAGGGTGAGGGCGGCGAGGTCCGCCTCGGGGCTCCCGGCCAGGAGGTCGAGGGCCAGCAGCAGGCGGCTGGAGAGCTGCTCCACCGCGGCGGCGGAAAGGCGCGAGGCGTCGTAGCTCCAGGCCAGGCGCGGCTCGGCATCGGTGATGACGCTGAGGGTAAGGGGGAAGTTGGTGGCTTCCTGCGAGATCACCGGGCCGAAGGCGAGCCCGTCCACCGTGCGCGCCTTCAGGGCGGCGTCCATGGGGTAGTTCTCGAACACCAGCAGGCTGTCGAACAGGGCCTGCCCGCTGCGTCCGGCCCAGCGCAGGATGTCCACCAGCGGCGTATTCGCATGGGCCGTGAGCGCGAGGGTCTCCGCCTGGACGTCGCGCACGAAATCCGTCGCCCGCCCGCACCCCGGCACGGCGAGGATCGTCGGCACGGTGGCGATGAAGAGGCCGAGCACGCTCTCCATGCGCGGGTCGTCGTCGGGTCGGCCGGAGACGGTGGTGCCGAACGCCACGGCGGGTCGCCCGGTCATGTGCTTCAGCACCAGCGCCCAGGCCGCCTGGAACAGGCTGGCGAGGGTCACACGCTGTGCTTTCGCGGCGGTGCCCAGGCGGTCCCAGCGCTCCCCCGCCAGCGGCACCGTCAGGTGGCGGTGAACGGCCGGGCCGGCGGTTGCCGGGGCCAGCAGGGAGGGGTCTTCGATCAGCGCCAGCCGCGCGCGCCAGAAGGCCTCGTCCTCGGGGCGCGGGGCGGCGAGGGCGGCCACATGATCGCGGAAACGCGCCGGGGGCGGAGGCACGGCGGCGCCCGCATAGTCCGCGAGCACTTCCGCCATGAGACGGGCGGAACTCCAGCCGTCCAGCAGCAGGTGGTGGGCGGTCCAGATCAGGTGGTGCGCGCCGGCCCCGAGCGGCACGAGGCGGATGCGCATGAGCGGCGCGGCATCGAGCGCGAAGCCGCGCGCGCGCTCGTCCTGGGCGATGGCGTCGAGGGCGGCTGCATCCGTGGCCCCGATGGACGGGTGTCGATCCACGGTGAACGGCACATGGCGCCGGACCGCCTGGAGGGGCGCGCCCAGTTCGGCGGTCCACAGGAAGGCGCTGCGCAGGATGTCATGGCGCGCCACGGCCCGCGCCCAGGCAGCGGCGAAGCGCTCCGCATCGAGGCCGGCGAGGGTGACGCTCAGCTGGTTCACATATGCCCCGTCGCCGGCCCCCTCCAAAGCGTGGAAGAGGATGCCCTGCTGGGTTGGCGTCAGCGGGTAGAGGTCCTCGATCTCGCGCCAGGGCAGAGCGAGGCGGTCCAGCGCCGGCTGGGACAGGCCGGCGAGGGGGAAGTCGGAGGGCGAGGCGCCATCGCCGTCGAGGACGGCCATGCGGGCGAGATCGGCGGCGATGGCGTCACGCAGGCGGACGAGGGTGGCCTCGTCCCAGCGCGCGGCCGAGGTGGTGAGGCGCAGTTCGGCGCCGGCCTCGCTCTCGCTGGCATCCACGGTCATCTCGGCGCCGAGGGGCAGGTCGGGGTCGGCCGAGAGGTCCATGGCGTCGAGCGCGAACAGGGCGCTGCCACGGCCCGCGTCCACCCGGCCGAGATGGTTGAAGATGAGCGCCGGGGCCGTGCCCTCGGCATCCGCGACCGCCCGGCGGGCGGCTTCCTTGGTGGCGAGGAGGGCGCGGCGCAGGTCGTCCTCCAGCGGCACCGCTGCCGTGGCGAGGGCCGTGAACCAGCCCACCGTGCGGCTGAAATCAGCGCCCGGCACGAGGTCGCGCCCGTGGCGCTCGATGCCCACCGTGAGCTGGGGCAGGCCGCGCAGGCGCCCCGTTGCGCGCACCACGGCAGCAAGCAGCAGGTCGTCGAGCCGGGCGTGGTGGGCGAGCGCCACCTGCCGCAGCGCTTCCACCTGCGTGGCATCGAGGGCGAGCCGGGTCACGCGGCGATGGCCGAAGGTGTTCGGCCCTTCGGGATGGTCGCAGGGCAGGGGGATGGTGGCGACCGGGCCGGTTGCCGCCGGCCGGTGCGTGGTGCGGACGGCGAAGGGCGTGCCGGAGACGGCTGCGGCGAGGGGACGGCCCTGTTCCAGGTCGAGACAGGCCTGCTCCATCTCGTCCAGCAGGATGCGCCAGGAAACCGCATCCACCACCAGATGGTGGGCGGTGAGGAACAGCCGCTGCGCGCCGTCGTCGAGGTTCGCCAGCAGGGCGCGGAAGAGCGGGCCTGCGGCGAGGTCGAGCGAAGCTTCCAGGGAGGCGAAGAGGCCGGCGGCGGCTTCCTCGTTCGCCGCCGTGACCACCGCGAGCGGCGGGGTCGTGGCCGCCGCGGCCTCCTCCTGCCGCCAGCCACCGTCCGCTCCTTGGGTGAAGCGCAGGTGGAGGGCGCCGTGCTGGCGGGTCACATGGTCGATGGCCGCCGCAAGATGGGCGGGGTCGAGCGGCCGGGTGGGGCGTAGCGCCAGCGTCTGGTTGAAATGCTGGAGGCGCGGCGCGCCGCTGTCGAGGAAGGCGCGCTGGAGTGGGGTGAGGGGCATGGCGCCATGCGGGGCTGCGAGCGCCGCCGGCGCCGCCTCCCGCCGGGCCGCGCCGGCGAGGCGGGCGATGGTCTGGTGCTCGAACAGGTCGCGGGCCGACAACACCAGCCCGGCGCGGCGGGCGCGGGCGACGATCTGGAGGCTCAGGATGGAATCCCCGCCCAGTTCGAAGAAGTTGGCGTCGAGGTCCGGAGCCTCCGGCAGGCGCAGCACCTCCGCCCAGATGCGGGCGAGGAGCCGTTCGTCCTGCGTCTGCGGCGGGCGGCCCTCGGGGGCC
>NZ_JAIVFN010000138.1 GCF_030015065.1 Xanthobacter autotrophicus
GGCGAGCGGGGCGAGCGGGGCGGGCGATGTTGGTTTTGAGGGTCGTCACGTTGGTCATGGGCAGGTTTTCCTGTTCCAGCGGGCTCGGCGGTTCCGGTCCCGACGTGATCTTCCTAGAGTGACCCCCGATTATCATCCAGATGAAAAACGAATGCGCGCGACATTTTTTGGTATTCGCACCACACAGAGCATTCAGAGCACGTTAATACTTCGATTATTACAGCATCACTGCTTCCGATCTTGCTTGGCCGGCGTGGGCCCAACCCAATCGCGCCCCAGGAAGATCGCGGCATCACCTCCTCCTTGCCCGCTGCATGCCTCAGCGGTGGACAGGCACCGATTCCTCCAGCGCAATGCCTCCCTGCGTCTGGCGCAGCGCTCCTAGAGCTGTTACCGATTGCGTAACGACTCGCCTCGTATTACCTATTGGGTAACGGACACCTCTGATGAAGGTATCGTTTGCGTCGAAACGCCTGGAGAAGGAGATGGCGACAGCTGCGGCCATTGCGAAGCGATATGGCACGCTCGCAAAGCGCCTCAAGATGCGCCTTGAACTCCTCTATCAGGCCGAAAGGCTCGGCGATGTGCCGGCAGAGCCTCCGCCGCGGCGCCACCAGCTCTCGGAGGACTACGCGGGCTGTTATGCCGTCGATGTCAGCGGCAACTGGCGCCTTGTGTTCCGGCCGAACCACGACCCGCTTCCCTTGAAGGAAGACGGAGGGGTCGACCTGACAAAGGTGACCGCGATCGAGATCGTGGAAGTCGTCGATTACCACAAGAAGTAAGGGGAGCACTGGTATGCCTAGCACGGAGGCGATGACCCCGTGGGCGCCGGATTGGGCGACCCATCCGGGCGAGCATCTTGCAGAATTCATCGAGACCCGAGGCATGTCGCAGGCGGAATTCGCGCGCCTCGCCGGCATGACGCCCAAGCTCGTCAGCACCATCATCAACGGCGAAAATCGGGTCTCGGCGGATTCGGCTCTTCGGCTCGAACGGGTCACCGGGATGAAGGACTATATCTGGACCCGATTGCAGTCCGCATGGGACCTGCATCAGGCCCGCGAGAAGGAACGTGCCAAGGCCGCGGAATGGGCGAATTGGTGCCGCGAGTTCCCGATCAAGGAACTCGTGGCCCGCGGCGCCATCGCGGATGCCGGCCGGGACGCAGCCCGCCAGCTCTCCGGCCTCCTTGCGTTTCTCGGGATCGGCAGCCCGGCTGCATTCCCGGCGTTGGTGAACGGCCTTGCAGTCCAGCATCGCCAATCGCGTGCGTTCACAACCTCGGACGCCCATGTCGTCGCGTGGCTTCTGCTCGGCGAGCGCAAGGCTCGCGCGATGGACGTGGCTCCGTATTCCGAGGAGGCGTTTCGGGCGGCGGTGCAGGAAATCCGCACTCTCACCGTAAAGCAGCCTTCCGAATTCGAGCCACGGATGACGCGGCTCTGCCGAGACGCGGGGGTGGCCCTGATTTTCGAGAAGCCGATCCGAAAGACCTGCCTGTTCGGCTCCGCGCGATGGCTTGATGAGCATCACGCCGTTATCCAGATGTCGCTGCGCATGAAGTCCAACGATCACTTCTGGTGGACGTTCTTCCATGAAGCTGCGCACATCATCCTGCATCGCGGCCAGACGTTCGTCGACGAGCGGGGCGGCGATGGCGATGGCGCAGAGGAGCAGGCTAACGCCTGGGCGGAAGAAACCCTTGTCGGCAGCCTGCGCTTCAACACCTTCAAGGCGAGCAGGCCGCGGTCGGCTGCTGAGGTCACTCGGTTTGCCGATGAGGTCGGCATTCATCCAGGCATTGTCGTTGGCATGCTTCAGCATGCGCGCATCGTCCCGCACACCGACCTGAACGGCTTGAAGGAGCGGTTTGCTTGGGCCAATGAGGCTGCCTAAAGCCAAACCCACGGCGCCGACATGGCGCCGCGGGGACCGTCCGCACGCCACTGGTGCGCGAGGGGGCCAGGCCGTAGCCTTGGCCCATGTGCAACCTCTATTCCATGACCAAGGGCCAAGCGGCGATCCTGGAGCTGTCCCGCGCCATGCGGGACCGGACGGGCAATCTGCCGCCGCTCCCGGGCATCTTCCCCGACTATGCGGCCCCGATCGTGCGCACGGGCGAGGACGGGGTGCGCGAGCTGGTCATGGCGCGTTGGGGCATGCCCTCGCCGGCCTTCGCGCTGAAGGGGCGCACGGTCGACCCGGGCGTCACCAACATCCGCAACACCTCATCGCCACACTGGCGGCGCTGGCTGGGCCCGGCTCACCGCTGCCTCGTGCCGTTCACGAGCTTCTCGGAATACGACACCGTGGACGGCAAGAAGGTGCCGGTGTGGTTCGCCTTCTCGGAAGAACGGCCCCTCGCCTTCTTCGCGGGCCTGTGGTGCTCGTGGACGAGCACGCGGAAGAAAGCCGAGGGCGAGGTGACGGCGGACCTCTACGGCTTCCTGACCTGCGAGCCCAGCGAACCCGTGGCCTCGATCCACCCGAAGGCTATGCCGGTCGTGCTGACGGAGTCGGAGGAGCTGACGACGTGGATGGCCGCGCCGTGGGATGAGGCGAAGGCGCTTCAGCGCCCTCTCCCGACCGGAGGCCTTCAGATTGTCGCCCGTGGCGAGCGGACCGATGCATAGGTCCAGTCGCGCCTCGGACGGAGGCAAACGGCATGGCTGACATCGTTACCCCCCAGGTTCGCAGCCGGATGATGTCCGGCATCAGGGGCGCCGACACGCGACCCGAGATGGCCGTACGGCGAGCCCTCCGCAACCTCGGGGTGGGCTACCGCCTGCACGTCAAGGACCTTCCGGGTAGGCCCGACATCGTCATGAAGGGCCGGCGCAAGATCGTGGAGGTCATGGGCTGCTACTGGCACCGCCATCCCGGGTGCCCCAAGGCCACCACCCCGAGCAGCAACACGGAGTTCTGGAACCGGAAGTTCGCATCCAATGTGGCCCGGGACGCGCGCAACCTCACCGAGCTTGAGGGTAGTGGATGGTCCGTCTTGCGGGTATGGGAATGTGAGACGGGCGACGCTACGCTTCTCCAGAAGCGAATCGCGCAGTTTCTGGGATTGGGTGAGTGCGGTGGACGAAGCGAAGGCGATCAAGGCCAAGGTAGCCCGTCTCGCGAAGGGTCAGCCGCCGCGCGTTCTTGACCTGTTTGCCGGATGCGGGGGCATTTCGCTTGGCTTTCAGGGCGCGGGCTTTCGCATTGATGCAGCGGTCGAGCTGGATTCCCTTGCAGCACTGACCCACGCGACCAACTTCCACGGTGGCCTTGAGCCGGACCTGTTCGCCAAGCACGCCCTGGCGAGGGACATCACCAAGCTCGAACCCGATGAGCTTGTCGGCGAGCTGGGCCTGGGCTCCATCGAGTCGGCGTTCGATGTCGTCGTGGGCGGGCCGCCTTGCCAAGCATATGCGCGCGTTGGGCGCGCCAAGCTCCGCGAGGTGGCAGACCACCCGTCCGCATACAAGGTGGACCCGCGCGGCAATCTCTATCTCCGGTACCTTCACTTCGTGCGGGCCGCAAAGCCGCTTGCGATCCTCATGGAAAACGTGCCCGACGTGCTCAACTACGGCGGCCACAATGTCATGGGCGAGGTGGCGGAAGCCTTGCAGGCTCTGGGCTACAGGGTGCGCTACAGCCTCATCAACTCGGCCTTCCATGGCGTGCCCCAGATGCGGGATCGCGTCTTCCTGATCGCGCTCCACGAGTCGCTCGGGTCGGACGTCCGCTTCCCCAAGGCCGTCCGCCACATGGTCCTGCCTCCCGGATATGGCGGCACGCGCTCCGTCGCCTTGCGGCTGGTCGATCTCTTCGGGGGCGACAGCTTCGAGGAGGCGGATCATGGATCGCCTGACCTCCCCGGTCCGGTCGAGGCCCGGGAGGCGATCGGCGACCTGCCGCCCATCACGGCGCACCTGAAGGGCCTCCTCAAGCGGGGGGCGCGGCGTCTCGACGAGGCCGTCCCCTATCCCAAGAAGGCAAAGCTCGGCGAGTACGCCACCCTCATGCGCACGTGGCCGGGGTTCGAGGCCTCGCCCGATGGGCTGCGCGATCACGTGATCCGGTATCTTCCGAGGGACGCGGCGATCTTCCGCGAGATGCCCAGCGGCGGCGAATACCCGGCTGCGCATGCGACCGCCGTGAGGCTCTGGCAGGAACGGATCGCGCAACTCAAGGCCGAGACGGGCCGGCCGGTCGCGCAGAGCGAGAGGGACCGGCTGTACAGGGCCATGGTGCCCCCGTATCCGGTGGGCACCTTCCCGAACCGCTGGTGGAAGCTGCGCCCGGATTTTCCAGTGCGGACGCTGATGGCCCACATCGGCAAGGACACCTATTCCCACATCCACTACGACAGCGCCCAGGCCAGGGTCATCAGCGTGCGTGAAGCCGCCCGCCTCCAGAGCTTCCCTGACGGGTTCCGCTTCAGCGGCACCATGAACCCGGCCTATCGCCAGATCGGCAATGCGGTTCCCCCGCTGATGGCCAGACGGCTCGCGGAGGCCATCATGGAAGCGCTCCAGAAGGCGGCGGCCCCGCGCAGCACCCAGCGAGACGCGGTCGCCGCCGAATAGGCCCGGCTACTCCTCCTCTTCCGGCTCTGGCGCCACAAGGTTCCGCGGCTCCTCCCAGAGCCCGAAGCGGTCCGGGCGAACCGTGTAGGCATCCGGCACGATGCCGTCGCCAAGCTCCGCGGCCTTCTCGCACACCCTTCGAGCCGTCTCGGCGATTCCACGGATGATGCGCAGGCGGCCGCCCTGGGGCGCCAGGTCGGAGATGCGATAGAGGTCCGTTCTCGGCGCTCCGGGCTCGCAGGCCGCTTCCAGCTCGGCTTGCGAAATGTGGAACTCGCGTTCGAACGGGCCCCTCGTGGTCTTGGCCTCGATGCGGACCAGGGTGCCGTCCGGCTCCTCCACCTCGAAATCCCAGGGGCAAACGGCGTTCTGCTCGGAAATCCAGGTGGCGGATTGCAGGTTCCCGGCCTGGACCTCGCCCTCAAGCCATTCGCTGAGAAGCACCTCGCCCTCTCTCCCGAGGTCCTGCGCTGCCCTGCGGGCCCTTTCCAGGGCTTCGGCCGACATCCGGCGCAGCGAACCGGAGGCGCGCAGGCGACGCACGCCCTCGGCCGATCCCTCGGCGGCCTCCGCCAGCGCCTCGTCGCTTTCGAGGTCCAGCAGTTCGCGGATCGGATGATGGGGTGGGGCTGATCGCTCGATGATGGACAGCAGTGTGCCGGGCTCGACTGCGGCCATCGAGCGCCCATCGAGTTCCTCCATGGCAGCCGTCCGGAGCGCCGTATCGGCCGCCTCGGACTGGCTCAGGAGCACGATCGTCACCGCGGTCGGATAGGCCTCGCCCTCGAAAGCCAGCACAGCCACGTCTTCAGGCAGCAAGCCATGATACCGGTCCGGATCGAAATCCGGATCGGGGACGAACTCCCCGTTCAGCCGCCAGTTCTTCTGGGTCCGCGTCTTGGGCAGCACGCTGCGCGACAGCCGCTGCGGCTCAGCCCTTTCGCCAGGACCATAGATCGTGAGAGGCAGATGGAAGGCCTTGGGGGCGCCACCTGCACCGTTGGCCTGCGCGATGTCGGGGGCCGAGGGAAACAGGACGTCGATGAACACGCGCCTGCTCAGGTTGAGCGACTTCTGGTTCCCGGCATTCTGACGCCTGAACTGGTACTCGAAAAACGTCAGGTCCGAGCGCTTTAGCAGTTTGAAAGCGAACCGCATGGACCTCCCCACCCCCTCTTCTTGTCTCTGCCGAGGAGCAGGTGGAGTGCCGCAACCGGACAACTCCCCCCTCACCCTTGCACTCCCCCAAACTGCACCGCCGCGGTGGACGTTGAAAAGCCCCCAATGCAAATGTGCTGGCTCGGGCGAGAACCGGACGAAATTGCGAAGAAAGGCCTATCAGCGGCGCTCCCCACTCGACAACTTGAGCGAGACCGGGCAGCGTTCCCGCATGGAGCGTCTGATCTCCCTATTTCAAACCGCCATTGTAGGTGGCGCTTCTGGCGCACTGGCCGGAGGCCTAGTTGCTGGATTGCTTCTGCGTGACAGCGCTTTCCTCGGGGCCATCGTCGGAGCCTGCGCGACAATTACGGCTGGCTGGCTCGCACTGCGTGGCGTCAAAGGCCAGATCGAGGAAATGCAAATTGCTCGACGGATAGAATTCACCGTTTCGGAGCGCGAAAGGGCGGTCAGAGAACTTCCTGGATTGAGGGAGGTCGATTCGTTTCTTCGCGATGCCGTCACAATTCCAGATGAGCACATCGAAATGTGGAGCGCCCAGAAATATGCGCACGAATTCATGAATTCACTAGGCTTTAGCGACGCAGATCAAATCAATTATTATGATTGCGATTGGTACAGTTTAATTTCGCAAAAAATACCGGACGCACCAGAAGATATAAAATGGCAGATAAGTCAGGCGCTATACAGGATGCATGACCTGGATGACGTTCCAAACGGATCAACTGACGTTGATATAAAACTTATTGAAGAACAAAATTTTAAGTCCGCAATACGCGATATTATCGCTATCCATAGTTCGGTTGAAATAGCGATTTTTGACGCACAAGATTCCATAAAGCGGCAAAGAGAGCAAAGCAGAAACCTCTTAAAGAGATTGAGGGATCACGGCTAATAGTCAAGAGTCGGCCAATTAGAATTGTGAAATTCAAGCAAAAATAGAGCTAGTCCCAAAACAACCACGGACCCGCGATAGACCGCCGGGAAGCCACGGCGACAGGGCGAGGACGGCGCGAGCCGGTGGGGCTGATACCCCCTTTGCCGAACCCGACGTTTTGCGGGGTGGCGCAGCGGTAGCGCGTCCGGCTCATAACCGGAAGGGCGCCAGTTCAATCCTGGCCCCCGCAACCATCTTCGCTCCGCCGATTCGTCCCGGCGTCGAGCGTACAGGGGCGGTCCCTCGCAACAGGGGCCGCCCCTTCGTTTTTTCGCGCCTCGGCGCGCACGAGTTCGACGCGAAAGCGGGGTCGTAGAATGTCACCCGCCCCACGGTGAAAGCCTGCAGTAAGGGCCGGATACGTCCCGCAAGCGAAAGCTGGATGCGGGCAACGTTGCAAAGCCGGTGTCTTGGTCCGGAGGGAACGCCGCACCGAGGCGAAGCGTCGAAACCCATCTGGCGGCACACCAGCCGCTCCTCTTCCCGAGATTCTCTGCGGCGGTGCCGCCCGGATGGACGGCCATCGAAAATCAGGGGCCTGGAATGCGCCGGTCCCGCAGAGAGCCACGCGAGGTCGCCATGGAGTTCCTGGGCCCAAAGCTGCGCAGCGCCGAGGGCGGCCGCCTGATGTTCTGGTGCCCGGGTTGCGACGAGGCCCACACGATCCGGGTCAGCAATGGCCAGGGCGGCGGCTGGACCTACAACGCCAATCCCGAGGCCCCGACGTTCTCGCCCTCGGTCCTGGTGACGTCCGGCCACTACATGCCCGCGCACCCGCCGGGCAAGCCGTGCTGGTGCACCTTCGGGGCCAAGGACGGCTTCCAGTGCTTCCGCTGCCACTCGTTCGTCCGTGACGGCCGCATCGAGTTCCTCCCGGACAGCACCCACGCGCTCGCGGGCCAGACGGTCCCGCTCCCAGATTTCCCGAGGTAGCGCGCCAGCCGCGCCCGGCCGTTGCCGCCCCTCGGCACCCCTTGCAGGACGAACCCCAACCCTGAGGTATGGAGATGTCTAAGGACGAATTGACGTTCGGCGCCGGCCGGCGCCCAGGCACCCCCCTGACGATGTCGAGCTTGGAAATCGCCGATCTTACGGAGAAGCGCCACGACAATGTCGTGCGTGACATCAAGAGGATGCTCCTGGAACTTTATGGAGAGCCAGGAGACACATTTGAGGCTTTGGAAAATGATCCCTCAAAATTGAGGGATCAAGTAAAATCAGTAACTTGGAGGAAAGATGCACGCGGATACGTGGCATCGTTCCATCTCGACAAGTCTCATGCCGTCACCCTGGTTGCCGGCTACGACGCTCGGATGCGGAAGCGGATCATCGACCGCTGGCAGCAGCTTGAGGCCGAGGTGGCCGCTGGCCGTCCGGCCCTCCCGGACTTCACCGACCCCGTGATGGCAGCCCGGGCCTGGGCGGACGAGGTCGAGGCCAAGACGATCGCGCGGCAGCGCGCGGCAGCGCTGGAGGCCAAGGTCAAGGAGCAAAGCGTCAAGGTAGCGGCCCTGGACCGCATCGCCACCGCGAACGGCAGCACGTGCATCTCGACGTCGGCCAAGACGCTCCAGATGAAGCCCAGCGAGCTGTTCACCTACATGCGCAACCACGGGTGGATTTTCCGGCGCGGCGGAAATGGGCGCTATGTGGCCCATCAGCCCCGGATCAATGCCGGCTACCTGGAGCACAAGGTCGAGGTGATCCCGGGCAAGGACGGGGATGAGCACACATTCGAGCAGGTGCGGGTGACGCCGCGCGGGCTCACGGTGCTCGCGCGCCTCTTGGGCAAGCCGACCCAGGGCAGGCTGCTCTGATGGGATGGGCGGCCGCCCGCCGCGCCGCGGCACCTTGCAGGACGAACCCCTACCCCTGAGGTCTGATGATGCTGAACGACGTGTTGCCGCCCGGCGGCGCGCGGGGCGCCCGCGCGCCCCTGGTCTACAACGGGGTCGAAATCCACGACCGCGGAGAGATGCTGTGCCTGACCGATATGTGGAAGGCGCAGGGCTCCGATCCAGCGCGGAATGTGGCGGAGTGGCTCCGATCCGCTGATGCCAAGAGGTTCATCGAGGTCTTGGCTGAAGCCCATAACATGGGAAATTCCCATGTTATGACGAAAAAGGGAAAGAATGGAGGCACTTACGCGCACTGGCAGATTGGCCTAGCTTACGCGAAGTACCTCTCGCCCGAGTTCCATATTTGGTGCAACACCGTGGTGCGCCAGTACATGGAAGGCCACATCGGGCCGCAGCACCTCGTCCTGGACGAGGAGGCCCGCATGGTCATCGGCGGCATCGTGAAGTCCGTGCTCCACGCCCAGCTCACCACCGTGATCCCGGCCATGGTCGAGGGCGCGATGCTGGAGGGCGGGCACGTGGTCTCGACGGATTACAAGCCGGCCTTGCAGGTGCTCATCGACAAGAAGGTGCCGGCGCGCAAGCGGCGGGCCTTCTCCCAGAAGGTGTCGGCCCGCCTGCGCCGGTTCGCCCTGGAGACCGACAAGCCCCCGCGCCTGAGCCGCGAGACCAACCGCTACCTGTTCCACGTGGACACGATCCGGGACTGGCTGGCGCATGAGGGCAACGCGCTGATCGCCGAGCACGTCGCCGCGCAGGCCGGGCAGGGCGTGCTTCCCTTCAAGAAGCGATAGCGGCACCGGACCGGCGAGGATTCGTGATGCAGATTTTCAAGCGAGACCCCGCGACGCGGGAGGTCCTGATCCGCATGGGCCACGACCGCGCGCTGCCGCTGTTCGGGACGCTCCTGCCGTTCATCGGCTGGAAGCTGATCTCCTGCAATCCGGCGGGCGAGTTCGAGCAGATGGGTGACTACGAGGAGCCGCGCTTCGTGCGCCGGGCCTTCGGGTTCGGGTGGCTCGGCCACGGGTTCTATGCCTTCGCGCCCAGCAGCCCGATCTACGTGGTCCGCCAGGGATAGCGGGTCAGCAATCCAAGAGGGGCCCCGGGAGACCGGGGCCCCGCTACCCAGCCCGCCTCAGTCCTGGGCGGATGCCGCCGAACGACCGCACGTGTCACCCTCAAGGGGGCGTGCTCCGTGGGCGGATTGGACGGCCCCTTGGGCAAGGGCAGCATTCGGCCGGCTCACGCCAGCGTGGAGAGCCGGGACGCGCCGGAAGCTCGGAAGAGCGGTCAGTCCTCCCCCACGGGCGGCAGGAGACACGGGGAACGCGGGCGGAGGCACGGCTGGCTGGATGGGTGAGCGGCGGGGCCGCGGCACGGACTCCAAATCCGAGGCCCGGGGGTTCGAGTCCCTCCACCTATGCCAGCGCTCACGCGACGTCGTCGAGGTCCACCCGCAGGGCGGTGGCGATCTTGCGCAGCATCTCGACGCTGCCGGTGCGCACGCCCTTCTCGATCTGCGAGAGGGTCGCGGGCGCGATGCCGGCGGCCGCGGCCAACTGCTTGCCGGTCAGGCCGCGATGCTCGTGAGGTGGTCCCGGTTTGGCGGACAGATTGGCGGCTTTGCTAAGCTTGGTTCTGGTGTGCGTTACGCCGCCATGTCGATGCTGTCGCAGGCCGTATGGACCTCCTCCGGCGTTCTGCCGCCGAGGGC
>NZ_JAIVFN010000139.1 GCF_030015065.1 Xanthobacter autotrophicus
GGTTGGGAGGGGGCAGCGTGGCCGACGCTGGCGCACACCGTCCGGCGTGGGCGCAATCAAGGTCCCCGGCTGCCCGCCGGTGCGGCGGGCGCGGGGGCCGCACCGCCTCCCTCTTCAGGAGCCTTCGCCCATGATGGCCGCCTTCCTCGCCATCGTCCGGCGCGATCTTGCCCTGTCCCTCGGCTCCGGCGGCGGGGCGGGGCTGGGCGTGGTGTTCTTCCTCAGCGTCGTCACCGTGATGCCGTTCGCGGTGGGGCCGGATCTGGTGCTGCTCGCCCGAATCGGCCCGGCCATCCTGTGGATCGGCGCCCTGCTGGCGAGCCTCATCGGCCTGGAGCGGCTGTTCGCCGCCGATGCCGAGGACGGCTCCCTCGACGCCATGATCCTCTCGGCGCTGCCGCTGGAACTGGCGGCGGCGGCCAAGGGCCTGGCCCACTGGCTTGCCACCGGCCTGCCGCTGGTGCTCGCCGCCCCGGTGCTGGCGCTGATGCTCAACCTGGAGCCCGCCGCCATCGGCGCGGTGGTGCTGACGCTTCTGGCAGGCACCCCCGCCGTCACCTTCCTCGGCCTCGTGGGGGCGGCGTTCGCCGGTGCGTTCCGCCGCGGCGGGCTGCTGATCGCGGTGCTGGTCATACCCCTTGCCATCCCGGTGCTGATCTTCGCCGTGTCGGCGACCCAGGCGGCGGTGACCGGGCCGGTGCCGTTCGGCACCCCCTTCCGGGTGCTGCTGGGGCTGACCCTGTTCGCGCTGGTGCTGGGGCCGGTGGCGGCGGCGGCGGCGCTGCGGGCGGCGCGGGCCTGAGGGGCGTTCCTGGGCTGGCGCGCGGCGGCCGGTCTATTCCGCGGCGCTGCTGACGGGCGAAAGCTCGGCTTCCAGCTCCGCGAGCTGCTGGCGCGTGGCGTCCGTCGCGGCGCGCTCGATGGCACGGTAGGCTGCGACCACTTCATGGCCGAGGGGGGTGAGCTGGGTGCCGCCGCCCTGCTTGCCGCCGGTGCGCGGGGTGACGAGCGGGCCGGTGAAGAGGCCGTTCATCTCCTCCACCAGTTCCCAGGCGCGGCGATAGGACATGTCCATGGCGCGCCCGGCGGCCGAAATGGAGCCGAGCGCCTCGATCTTCTCCAGAAGCTCGATCTTGCCGGGTCCGATTCGCTTGGGCCCGAGGTCGATTCTCACGCTGAGCGAGGCCATGACAAACCTGAAGCGGAGCCGCTCTTGGGCAGGCGGCGCGGGGCGATGGTTCAAGTCTAGCAGGCGCGCCTGATGCTGTCGCGCGGGGCGCAAAGACAGTTCGGCCCCGGGCACGGGGTGCGTGTCCGGGGCCTCCGTTCGACATGCCACGAGAGAGGGGATGGGGAGCCAGGCAAGAAAAAAGGGCCGCCCCCGGGAGGTGGGCGACCCGAGAGCTCAGTTGAACCGCGCGGTCTTCGCCGCTTTCGCCTCCTGCGTGCGGGGCAGGGCCGCCTCTGCCGCCGCCAGCGACTTCAGCTGCGGCCCGGCCAGGGCGAAGGACACCTCGAAGCCATCGGGTGTCGAAAGGGTGAGGATGAGGGTCTCCGGATCTGACGCCTGCTCGATGCGCACCATGTGGGCGGGATAGACGAGGCGCAGGCTGTCATCCTTGTGCCGCGCGCGCAGCACCTCGGTCATCATCTTGGGCAGGGTCATCACCAGGGCCTGAAGGCAGTCCGACGGCAGGTTGAGCGCCGTGGCGCTGCCGTCGGGCCGGCTGAAGCTCATGCGGAAGCGGCTGCCGTCCACCGCCACGTCGAAGGCGAGGAGGTCCTCGCCCATGATGTCGTCCCGCTCCATGAAGGGGCCTCCCGCCGTGGCGACTGCATTTAAGCTATATTCAATCAGATATAGCGTAAGTCAAGCGGGTGACGATCGGGTGGCTTTTACCGGCGCTTGCGCCGATCGGTGGTGGCGTCCAGCAGGATGCCGCGGGTGAGGGCGCCGCGGCCGAATCGGGCGCGCAGGTCGTCCATGGCGCTTTCCGTCGCCTTCAGGCGCTCCGTCGAGGTGTCCACGAGGTCGGCGGGGTCGGCATCGGCGATGGGGCAGAGGTCCGAGACGCCGACGCCGATGAGGCGGAACAAGGTGCCGTCCACCTCCTTCGCCAGCAGGTCCCGCGCCGCCCCGTTGATGCGCGCGGCGAGACAGGTGGGCGCCTCCAGCGTGCGCGAGCGGGTGCGCAGGCGGAAGTCGGCGGTCTTCAGCTTCAGCGTAATGGAGCGCCCGGCGATGCCGGCGTGCTTCAGGCGCTCGCTCACCTCTTCCGAGAGGGCGTAGAGGGTCTGCTCCAGCGGGCGCAGGGCGCCGATATCGCGCTCGAAGGTGGTCTCCGCCGAGACGCTTTTCGCCTCCCGCTCCGGCTCCACGCGGCGGCGATCGATGCCGAAGGCGAGGCGCGACAGGCGCAGCCCTTCCGTCCCGTAGCGCCGGGCGAGGTCCGCGGGGTCGGCGCGCTGGAGGTCGGCGATGGTGTGGAAGCCGTCCTTCGCCAGCCTGCCGCCGAACGCCGCGCCCACGCCCCAGATGAAGGTGACCGGACGCGGCGCCAGGAAGGCCGCGGCCTCCTGCTGGCCGAGCACGGAGAAGCCGCGCGGCTTGTCGAGGTCGGAGGCGATCTTGGCAAGGAACTTGTTGGCCGCGAGCCCCACCGAGACGGTGATGCCCACCTCCCGCTCCACCGCCCGCGCGAATCGCGCAAGCGTCCGGGCCGGGCTGGCGCCGTGCAGGGCCTGCGTTCCCGAGAGGTCGAGGAAGGCCTCGTCGATGGAGAGCGGCTCCACCAGCGGGGTGAGCTGCTGCATCATGGCCCGCACCTGCCGGCCCACGGTGCGGTATTTCTCCATGTTCGGCTTCACCACCACCGCCTCGGGGCACAGCGCCAGCGCCTTGAACATGGGCATGGCCGAGCGCACGCCCTTGATGCGGGCGATGTAGCAGGCGGTGGCGACCACCCCGCGCTTGCCGCCGCCGATGATCAGCGGCACGTCGGCGAGGCTCGGGTCGTCGCGCTTTTCCACGGCGGCGAAGAAGGCGTCGCAATCCACATGGGCGACGCTGAGGGTGTCCAGCTCGCGATGGCGCGCGAGGCGCGGGCTGCCGCAGGCCGGACAGCGATCCCCCGATGGCGCGGCGGCGAGGCAGTCGCGGCAGAAGCCGGGGGCGCTCATGGCGGCCGTCCCACCCGTGCTGATGTAGTGTGCCCGCAGGTCGTTCTCGCTTCTCCCGATGTAGGGCGCCCGCAGGTCGCTCTTGCTTCTCCTGATGTAGGGCGCGCGCAGGTCGCTCTTGCCTCTCCTGATGTAGAGCGACCGCAGGTCGCTCTACATGGGCCGGCGCACCGTGGCATCGGGGTCCACCGGCGGCACGAGGATTTCGAGGGCGCCCACCACATGCCGGGGGTCGAGCCCCTTCTCGGCGGCGAACGCCACCAGCATGGCCTCGTCGGAAATGAGGAAGGCCAGCACCCCGGCGCCGAAATCGCGCTTGGCCGCCGCCTCGCGCAGGGTGGCCGGGGAGAGGCCGGTTTCGGCGAGGAATCGCACCAGCCGCTCGCCGTCGGCGGCGATGAAGGCGAGGGCGGAGGTCGCCACCTCCTGCGCCGCATCGCGCTGCGCCTTGAGGCCTCTTGGTTTGTCCTGAATGGGCATTTGCGCTTCCGCAAGGAATGGGTCTAGGTGTCACCCCATTCCAGCACGTTCCGCGCGGGCTGCGAAGAGTGGACGGCGCAGAGCGGGCCCGGGGGAAGGCGATGGCCAAGACCGTGATGATCGTGGAGGACAACGAGCTGAACATGAAGCTCTTCCACGATCTGCTCGAGGCCCACGGCTATCGCACGGTGGAGACCCGCTCCGGGGTCGAGGCGGTGGAGCTGGCCCGCGCCCACCGGCCGGACCTCATCATCATGGATATCCAGCTGCCCGAGATTTCCGGCCTCGACGTGACCCGCAAGCTCAAGGCCGACCCGGAGCTGAAGGCCATACCCGTGGTGGCGGTGACTGCCTTCGCCATGAAGGGCGATGAGGAGCGCATCCGCGCCGGGGGCTGCGAGGCCTATCTCTCCAAGCCCATCTCGGTGGCGAAGTTCCTTCAGACGGTGCGCCAGTTCGCCGGCGGGTGAGGGGCCCCCCGCCGGGGCCGCGGCGGAAGATGAGCCGGCGGCCCACCGATTCGGCGGCTTTCGCTTTCGTCGTGATGTGCTAGTCTTTGGTCTTCGGCGAGATAGAAGCGGGAAAGGCACGGTCGGACACGGCCGCTCAGATGGTGTTGCGCCCCGCGCGGCACGCCCTTCCCGCCACAGGACAACCCTGCGGAGTGCTCAGGTCCGCCGCATCTCCTGGGTCCGTGGGGTTTGGCCGGTGGGTGAGCGTTGCGGGAGGCCTCCCCGCTTCCTCCCCACCGGCCAGCCTGTCTTCCCGCCGCCCTGTCTTCCCGCCGCCCTGTCTTCCCGCCGCCCGCTCGCACATGACACGCCCGGCTTCGCCCATGGCTGCCGGCTCCGCCGCGTTCTCGCGGCGAGACGGTGCGCGTGCCGGCCGGCGCCTGCACCGGAAGGCGGGGCATGAAGGCGGGCGGCAGCATCGGGACCGCGCCGGCCGCCGCGCAAAAGAAAAGGGCGCCTGCCGGCGCCCTGGTCAGTCATGATGAAGCTTGAACTTCAATCGCGATGATCGGCCTGACCGCGCGGCGCTGGCGGGTCTCTCACCCGGCGCCGCGGCGCATCACTTGATCTTGGTCTCGCGGAATTCCACGTGCTTGCGCACCACCGGATCGTACTTCTTCAGCACCAGCTTGTCGGTCTTGGTGCGGGAGTTCTTCTTGGTCACATAGAACGTGCCCGTGTCCGCGCTGGACAGGAGCTTGATCTTGATGGTTGCAGCCTTGGCCATGTCTTGATCCCTGGGTGCCGCGTGCGGCGCGCGACCGTCTGGTTTGCGAAAACCGTGAGGTTGCGAAAAGAAAAACGGACGCGCTGCCGGTCCCGGCGGCTCGTGGGCGCGGAAACTCTCCCAAGGCGCCCGAAATGTCAAGGCCGGGGCCGAAACCGGGAAGCCCGGCCCCCCGGTCCCCCGGCCTTAGCGGGCGCGCAGGGCGAGCCGCCCCGCCACCACCGCCGCGTAGAGCACCAGCATGGTGGAGATGACGAAGGCGAAGCCGTAGGGGTTGTAGAGGTCCATGCCCTGCCCGGCCAGGGGCGGGCCGATGATGAGCCCCATGGAATAGAGCATCACGAAGGCCGCATTGGCCGCCGCGAGGTCCGCCCCGTGGAAGCGCTCGCCGAGATGGGCGAGGCCCACCGTGTAGAGCGAGCCCACCACGCCGGTGGCGAGGAAGATCATGGCCAGGAACCAGGGGCTCGACACCGGCACGAACGGCAGGGCGAAGGCGCCGCCCGCGCCCACCACCGAGCAGGCGAACAGCAGGAAGCGCCGGTCCACCTTGTCGCTGACGAGGCCGATGGGGATCTGGAACGCCACGTTGCCCAGCACCGCCGCCGTCAGGAGCAGCGAGGCGCTGGTCTCGGAGAGGCCGAGCCGGAGCCCGTAGAGCGGCAGGAAGGTCATCACCGCCGTCTCGATGGCGCCGAAGACGAGGGCCGCCAGCACCGCGGAGGGCGAGCGCCGCACGAAGGTGAGCACGCCGTGGTGGTCGTCGTCATGGATGCGGGGGGTGATTCCCCGCGCCAGCAGGATGGGGATGGCGCCCGCCGAGAGCACCGCCGCGCCGGCGACGTAGGGTGCCCAGCCCGAGGCGCCGAGCACGCTGAGGATGGCTGGTCCCAGCGCCGCCCCCAACGACAGCGCGGTGGCGTAGACGCCCATGATGAGCCCGCGCCGGTTGGGCGGCGCCAGAGCGTTGATCCAGAACTCGCTGACCGCGAACAGGATGCACAAGGCGGTGCCGAAGGCGAAGCGCAGCGGAAACCACATGAGGAAGGAGGGCGCGGCCTTGAACCCCAGGAGGCTCAGGGCGGCCAGCGCGATGGCGCCCACCAGCAGCGGCCGCAGGCCCACCTTGCGCAGCAGCAGGGGCACGAACGGCGCGGTGAGGATGGTCGCCACCCCGGCCATGGCGGTGTTGACGCCGATCCACTTGCCGGAGATGCCGCGCCCCTCCAGCTCCAGGGCGAGCAGCGGGATGGAAAGGCTGAGGCCGACGCCGACGACGGTGATGGCGGAAATGGCGGCGGCAATGGAGGCCGTGCGGCTCATATGGCCCAGCGGCCGGTCAGGTGCGTGCATAAGCGGGGAATCAATCAAGCAGGGTGCGGACGAAACGCCCGCGTTGCATGGCATAGGAGGGCACGGGCAGATGCGGCCCGAAGCCGGCGTCGATGCGCTGGGCCAGCTCCTCCAGCACCACGCGGGTGACGGTGGGCAGGTCCTGCGCGGCGGTTTCCTCGAAGCTGAGCCAGGCCAGCTCGATCAGTTCCGACTCTTCCCCCACGAGGCCCTTCACCTCGTCGCACACGGCGCGGGCATCGGCGGCGAAGAAGCGGGTGTCGAAGCGCCGCGGCCGGCGCGGCGGGGTGATGGCGCGGGCCACAAAGGTGAGGGCGCCGAGATCGGGAAACACCCCGTGCTCCTCGAAGGCGCGCCAGTCGTCGCAGGGCGCCTGCGGCGTGCCCAGCTCCTTGGTGCCCACCAGCAGTCCGGTCTCCTCGTACATCTCGCGGATGGCGGCGGCGGCAAGGCCGCGGGCGCGGGACAGGGTGGGGCGCTGCACCTTCGTCATCAGGCGCCGCTCGCTGTCGGCGTCGAGCACGCCATAGACCGGCATGGTGCGGTCGGTCTTCTCCAGCCGTCCGCCGGGAAAGACGAAGACGCCGGGCAGGAACTTCAGCTTGGGATGCCGCCGGCCCATCAGCACGCGGGGCTTCCTGCCCTTGCGGTCGATGAGGATGAGGGTGGCGGCGTCGCTCGGGCGGACGTTGGGCCAGTCCTGCCGGCGCTCCGCATTGGTGAGGCGGGTGGCGAAATCGGTCATCGGGAAGGGGCTGTCCTTGGGGCTTCGGTTCGCATCCGGCCTCAGAGGGTCGGCCGGACGGCGCGCACCACGGGCTTCACCCCGTCCGGCGGGGCCTCCCGCTCGGCGCTGTGGGGGTCGAAGCCGTGCATGCGCAGGGCCCATTGCAGGTTCACCAGCATGCCTTTCAGCGGCGGCAGCAGGCCGAGGCAGAGCGCTAGCGTCAAAGGCAGCCACAGGGTCAGGTGCACCCACACCTCCGGACGGTACATCTCCTCCACCAGCACCATCAGCGGCACCACGATGTGGCCCACCAGCAGGATGGTGGCATAAGGCGGGGCGTCGTCCGCGCGGTGGTGGTACAGCTCCTCGTCGCAGCCGGGGCAGTAGGGCGCAACCTTCAGGTAGCTGGAGAACAGTCGTCCGGCGCCGCAGGCGGGGCACAGGCCGCGCGCGCCGCGCAGCAGGGCATCCGGGATCGGACGCGGAGCGGCGGGCGGCTCGACAGGCTCGCGCGTGCCGCCGGCCCCGGGGGAGGCGAGCTTGGTCGTCACCGTCATGGTCGCAGGCGTCGTCACCGTCGAACCCCCATAACCTAAAACGCCCCCCGGGCCCTGAAGCCCCATTCGCGCCGCGATTACGGGCGCGACCGCCCTTTCCCCTGCGGCCCCTTGCCGGAGGGGCCCTTGCCGGACGCACCTGTTCCGGACGCGCCGGCACCGGGCCTGCCGCTTCCGGCATGCCGGCCGGCGGTGCCCGGACGGGCGCCGCCGCGCTTGAGCGGGCCGGGGCGTCCGCGCGGTCCCTTTACATAGGAGCCTTCGGTCAGAAGCTCAAACCGCAGCGCGCCGGCCACCGGCGCCGCCTCCACCAGCCTGACCTCGACCCGGTCGCCGATGCGGTGCATTTCCCCGGTCCGCTCGCCCACCAGGGCCTGCCGGGTCTCGTCGTAGCGGTAATAATCCTGGCCCAGCGTGGCGGCGGGAATGAAGCCGTCCGCGCCGGTGATGTCGAGCGCGACGAAGAGTCCCGCCTTGGTGGCCCCGGTGATGCGGCCGTTGAAGGTGGCGCCGATCTGGTCGGCGAGGTGGTGGGCGATGAGCCGGTCCACCGTCTCGCGCTCGGCCGCCATGGCGCGGCGCTCGGTGACGGAGATGGCGGCGGCCACCTCGGCGAGGGTGGCGGCGGTGGCGTCCTGCGGCAGGCCGTCATGGCCGAAGTCCATGGCGCGCACCAGGCCGCGATGCACCACGAGGTCCGCATAGCGGCGGATCGGCGAGGTGAAATGGGCGTAGCGGCGCAGGTTGAGGCCGAAATGCCCGTAATTTTCGGACGCATATTCCGCCTGGGACTGGCTGCGCAGGATCACCTGGTTGACGAGGGGAGCGGCATCCGTGTCCTTCACCTGCGCGAGGATGCGGTTGAAGTGGGAGGGCCGCACCTGGTCGATCTTGGCCAAGGCGATGTCCAGCGTCTTCAGGAATTCCCGCAGGTTGGAGAGCTTCTCCAGCGAGGGGCCGTCATGGACGCGGTAGATGAGGGGGGTGCGCTTCTCCTCCAGCGTCTCGGCCGCGGCCACGTTGGCGAGGATCATGAACTCCTCGATCAGGCGGTGGGCGTCGAGCCGCTCGGGCACCACCACGCGGTCCACCGTGCCGTCTTCCTTGAGCACGATCTTGCGCTCGGGCAAATCGAGGTCGAGGGGCTGGCGGGCGTCGCGGGCCTTCCTCACGCAGTCATAGGCGGCGTAGAGCGGCTTCAGCACGCCGTTGAGCAGCGGATCGGTCACCTCGTCCGTGCGCCCCTCGATGGCGTTCTGCGCCTGGGCATAGGCGAGCTTGCCCGCCGAGCGCATGAGGATGCGGTGGAACGTGTGGTGGCGCTTCCTCCCGTCGGCGCCGATGACCATGCGCACCGCCAGCGCCGGGCGGTCCTCCTTCGGCCGCAGGGAGCACAGGTCGTTGGAGATGCGCTCCGGCAGCATGGGTACCACGCGGTCCGGGAAATAGACCGAATTGCCGCGCACCAGCGCCTCGCGGTCCAGCGGCGAGCCGGGGCGCACATAGGCCGACACGTCGGCGATGGCCACGGTGACGATGAAGCCGCCTTCATTGTCGGCGTCGGGCACGGCGTGGACGGCGTCGTCGTGGTCCTTGGCGTCGGGCGGGTCGATGGTGACGAGGGGCACGTCGCGCCAGTCCTCGCGGCCGCGCGGGGTGACGGGCCGCGCCGCCTCGGCGTCCTTCAGCACCGCCTCGGGGAAGACGTGGGGGATGGCGTGGGCGTGCAGCGCGATCAGGCTCACCGCCTTCTCGGAGCTGAGGGAGCCGAGCTTCTCCTTCACCCGCGCGGTGGGCAGGCCGAACACGCGCTGGCGCATCAGCTCGATGGTGACGAGGTCGCCGTCCCTGGCCTCGTGCTCGGCGCCGGGGGGCACCTGCAGCTCGCGGCCGAGCTGCTTCTTGTCGATGGGGATGATGCGCCCGCCGCCTTCCCCGCCCGGCGCGGCGCGGAAGATGCCGATGGACTGCCGGCGTGCCTTCTCCAGCACCTTGATGACGCGGCCGACGTGGGGCACCCCATGCTCGATGGAGCCTTCCACGATGCGCAGCAGCACCCGGTCGGAGAGGCCGGGGGCGGGGCCCGCGGCCCGGCGGGGCGTGCCGCGCGGCGCCTGCACCAGGATATGGGGCGCCTCGCCCTGCGCCGCGCTGTCCCATTCCACCGGCACGGCGATAAACTCGCCGTCGCCGTCGCGGGAGACGATGTCGGCCAGCACCACGCCGGGCAGCGCGCCGGGCACGTGCAGGCGGCGCCGGCTGCGCTCCACGGTGCCGGTCTCGGACAGGTCGCGCAAGAGGCTCTTCAGCTCGATTTTCTGCGCTGCGTTGAGGCCGAAGGCGCGGGCGATCTCGCGCTTGCCCACCTCGCCGCTCTGGGTGGCGATGAAGGCGAGCACCTGCTCCTTCGTCGGCATCTCGCCGGTGGCGTGGCGGGCGACCACCAGCGCCTCGGCGCGCGCATGCTCGGCCGCGGCCTGCCTGCGCGCGGCGCGCGACGTGCCGCCGCCTGTTTTGCCGGGGCGGGACTTGGAAGGTCGGGAGG
>NZ_JAIVFN010000140.1 GCF_030015065.1 Xanthobacter autotrophicus
GGGGAAGTCGGGTGAGAGGTGTGGCGGTCCATAGGGCGTTCCTTGGGGGGCGTTCCTCGACCGGCGCGCTTCGGGCACGGCTTGTGGGCCGGCGCGCCGCTGACCCACAGTCTAGCGCGCATGGACCGGCAGGTTCGCTCAAATCCGCCTTATCAAGTGACCGAAGCAGGCATAACCTGCCAATCAGAACCGTCTTTGGAGCGAAAACGTGCGCCTCGACGCCATCGACCGCAAGATCCTCGCCGCCCTCCAGCGCGACGGGCGCATGAGCATCGCCGATCTCGCCGACGAGGTTGGCCTCTCCCCATCGCCGTGCCTCAGGCGCGTGCGGGCGCTGGAGGAAGTGGGGCTCATCTCGCGCTACGTGGCGGTTCTGGACCAGCGCAAGGCCGGGCTGCCGGTGAGCGTGTTCGTCTCCATCAAGCTGGAGCGGCAGAAGGAGGAGGCGCTGGATGCCTTCTCCGCCGCCATCCGCGCCTGGCCGGAGGTGCTGGAATGCTATCTCATGACCGGCCAGCGCGATTACCTTTTGCGGGTGGTGGCGGCGGACCTCGACGCCTATGAGAGGTTCCTGAAACAGAAGCTGACCCGGCTGGAGGGGATCGCCTCCATCGAAAGCTCGTTTTCGCTGGAGCAGGTGAAATATTCCCACGTCCTGCCGCTGCCCTGAGGGCGCGCCGGCGGGCCGGGGGCAGGAGCGGCGAGGAGGAGGCCCCATGAGCGTGCGCGTCGGCATCGGCGGATGGACGTTCGAGCCCTGGCGGGGCGTATTTTATCCGGAGGGACTGCCGCACAAGAAGGAACTGCCCTTCGCCGGCGAGCGCCTGAAAACCATCGAGATTAACGGCACCTTCTATCGCACGCCCTCGGCCAAGTCCTGCGCCGAATGGGCGGGACAGGTGCCGGACGGCTTCGTCTTCTCCCTCAAGGCGACGCGCTATGTCACCCATCGCCGGGTGCTGGCGGAGGCGCAGGAGAGCGTGGCTAAGTTCATCGCCAGCGGCATCGTGGAGATGGGCGACCGGCTCGGCCCCATCAACTGGCAGTTCGCCGCCACCAAGGCGTTCGACCCGGACGATTTCGCAGCCTTCCTCGCCCTCCTGCCGGACAGCCACGAGGGCGTGAGGCTGCGCCATGCGGTGGAGGTGCGCCACCCCTCCTTCGCGGTGCCGGAGTTCGTGGCGCTGGCGCGCAGGCACAAGGTGGCGGTGGTCTATGCCGACCATGACGACTACCCCGCCATCGCCGACGTGACGACGGACTTCACCTATGCCCGGCTCCAGCGCACGCGGGAAGAGGTGGAGACCGGCTATGACGCCGACGAGCTGGACCGCTGGGCCAAGGCCGCCCATGCCTGGGAGAAGGGGGCGGTCCCGGAGGGCCTGCCCACGCTCGCCCCGGCGGCGAAGGCTGGCAAGGCCAAGCGCGACGTGTTCCTCTACCTGATCAGCGGGGCCAAAGTGCGCAATCCGGCCGGGGCCATGGCGCTGCAGGCGCGGAGCGATCAGCCTTGACCTCGATCAACGCCGTATTGCTGCACCGCCGTAAGTTGTAATCTCAAGTCCGCCCCGAAGCCCCGCGGGAATGGCTTGCCTAAACGGCACTTTTTCGCAGGATCTTCCGCGGGCGCATCTGCACGCCGAAAAGGTGTCCGTCATGAAGCGCACGCTGGTCATCGTCCTCGCTCTCCTCGCCGTCGTGGGCGCGGGCGGCGCCGGCGCCTGGTACATGGCGAGCCGCAGCCGCGCCCTGCCGCCGGGCTTCGCCTATGGCAACGGCCGCATCGAGGCGACGCAGGTGGACGTGGCCACCAAGGCCGCCGGCCGCGTGCTCGACGTGCTCGCGGAGGAAGGCGACTTCGTGCAGCAGGGCCAGGTGGTGGCCCATATGGACGTGGCCGAGACCGCCGCCGCCCTGCGCACCGCCGAGGCGCAGGCGAGCCAGGCCCGCCAGGCCCGCGACACCGCCACCCATGTGGTCGAGCAGCGCAAGGGCGAGCTGGACCTCGCCGCCAAGGAGCTGGAACGGCAGGAGACCCTCGTCGCCAAGGGCTTCGCCACCGAGCAGAAAGTGGATCAGTACCGCACCACCAAGCTCACCGCGCAGGCGGCGCTGGCCGCCGCGCAGAGCAGCCTCGCGGCCAGCGAATCCGCCATCCGCGCCGCCGAGGCGGAGGTGGAGCGCCTGACCCGCATGGTGGACGACGGCACCCTCACGGCGCCGAAGTCCGGCCGCGTCATCTACCGTCTCGCCGAGCCCGGCGAGGTGCTGGGCGCAGGCGGCAAGGTGCTCACCTTCATCGACCTCTCCGACGTGTACATGACCATCTTCCTGCCCGCCGCCGACGCCGGCTCCATCGGCCTCGGCGCCGAGGCGCGACTGCTGCTGGAGCCGCTGCCCGGCCGCGCCGTGCCGGCCGCCGTCTCCTTCGTGTCGGCGCGGGCGCAGTTCACCCCCAAGCAGGTGGAGACCCAGCGCGAGCGCGACCGCATGATGTTCCGCGTGAAGCTGCGCGTGGCCCGCCCGCTGGTGGAGAAGTATCTGGAGCATGTGAAGACCGGCGTGACCGGCGTCGGTTATGTGCGCATGGATCCCAAGGCGCAGTGGCCGGCCTGGCTGGATTCGGACCTCGTGCGCGAGGCCGGCCAGTGAGCGGGAACCCGGTGGGCGGCGGGGCGGACATGCCCGCCGGCGTCCCTGCGGAGGCCTCGGGACAGGGCGCCGCACTGCGTCTTTCCGGCATCCGCCACCTCTATGGCCGCACCGTCGCGGTGGATGGCCTCGACCTCGACATCGCGGAAGGCGCCTCCGTGGCGCTGGTGGGGCCGGACGGGGTGGGCAAGTCCACCCTCCTCGGCCTGATCGCCGGGGCCAAGCGCATCCAGCACGGCAAGGTGGAGGTGCTGGGCGCGGATTTTTCCGATCATCGCGCCCGCGAGGGGGCGCAGCCGCGCATCGCTTTCATGCCGCAGGGGCTGGGGCGCAACCTCTATCCCAACCTCACGGTGGCCGAGAATATCGCCTTCTTCGCCCGCCTGTTCGCCGAGGAGGCCGGCGCCAAGGGCGGACGCGTGGCGCCGCTGCTCGCCGCCACCGGCCTTGATCCCTTCGCCGACCGGCTCATGCGCAAATTATCCGGCGGCATGAAACAGAAGCTGGGCCTGTGCTGTGCCCTCGTGCACGACCCGGACCTGCTGCTCCTGGACGAGCCCACCACCGGCGTCGATCCTTTGTCACGCCGCCAGTTCTGGGATTTCATCGAGACCATCCGCGCCGCCCGCCCGGGCCTCACCCTGCTGGTCGCCACCGCCGACATGGAGGAGGCGGCCCGCTTCCAGCGTGTGGTGATGGTGGACGGCGGCCGCATCCTCGCCGACGGCAGCCCGGCGGAGCTGCTGGCGCGCACCGGCCAGCCGAACCTGGAGCGCGCCTTCATCTCGCTCCTGCCCGAAGGCCGGCGCGGCGACGGCGACGGCACGGAGCATGTCGAGGCCATCGCGCCGGATGCGCCCATCGCCATCGAATCGCGTGGCCTGACCCGGCAGTTCGGGGATTTCGTGGCCGTGGACCATGTGAGCTTCAAGATCCGCAAGGGCGAGATCTTCGGCTTCCTCGGCTCCAACGGCTGCGGCAAGTCCACCACCATGAAGATGCTCACCGGCCTTCTGCCGGCCTCCTCCGGCGAGGCGCTGCTGTTCGGCGTCGAGGTGGACCCCACCGACATCGAGACCCGCCGGCGCGTGGGCTATATGAGCCAGGCCTTCTCGCTCTATGGCGAACTCACCATCCGCCAGAACCTCGACCTGCACGCGCATCTGTTCTCCCTCCCGCAAAAGGAGGCACACCGGCGCATCGCCGAGCTGGTGCGCGCCTTCGACCTTGGCACCCACCTCGACGCCCTCGCCGACGGCCTGCCTTTGGGCGTGCGCCAGCGCCTGTCGCTGGCGGTGGCGGTGCTGCACGAGCCGGAGGTGCTGATCCTCGACGAGCCCACCTCGGGCGTGGACCCGGTGGCGCGCGACAATTTCTGGGACCATCTCCAGCGCCTGTCGCGGGAGGAGGGCGTCACCATCTTCGTCTCCACCCACTTCATGGGCGAGGCCGAGCGCTGCGACCGCATCTCCTTCATGCATGCCGGCAAGGTGATCGCCACCGGCATGCCGCAAGCGCTCAAGGACGAGAAGCAGGCGGCGACGCTGGAGGACGCCTTCATCGCCTATATGGAGATGGGCGGCCGCGCGGCGCAGACCGACGCCCGCCTGCCGCCCCCCGCGCCGAGGGCCGCCGGCCGCCGGCCCTCCGCCTTCTCACCGCGCCGGCTCGGCGCCTATGCCTGGCGCGAGACGCTGGAGCTGAAGCGCGACCCGGTGCGCCTCGCCTTCGCCCTGCTCGGCACGGCGTTCCTCATGATCATCTTCGGCTACGGCATCACCCTCGACGTGGACAAGCTGCGCTTCGCCGTGCTCGACCGCGACCAGACGCCGGAAAGCCGGGCCTATGTGGACGGCTTCGCCCACTCCCCCTATTTCGTGGTGCAGCCGCCGCTCAGCGACCCCGCCGACCTCGACCGGCGGCTGAAATCCAACGCCATCGCCTTCGCCATCGAGCTGCCGCCCGATTTCGGCGCCGACCTGCGCTCCGGGCGGCCCACCGAAGTGCTGGTGACCATCGACGGCGCCATGCCGTTCCGCGCCGAAACCATCCAGGGCTATGTGGCGGCGGTGCACGCTCTGTTCCTGTCGGACGCGGCGCAGCAGGCCGGGCAGACCACCACCGCCGCCGCGACGCTGGAGATGCGCTACCGCTACAACCAGTCGTTCCGCAGCCTCGACGCCATGGTGCCGGCCACCATCGCGCTCATGCTCATCTTCATCCCCGCCATCCTCACCGCGCTGGGGGTGGTGACGGAGAAGGAGCTGGGCTCCATCACCAACCTCTATGTGACACCGGTCACCAAGCTGGAATTCCTGCTGGGCAAGCAACTGCCCTATGCGGGGGTGGCCTGCTTCAATTTCAGCGTCATGGTGCTGATGGCCCTGTTCCTGTTCGGGGTGCCGCTGAAGGGGTCGTTCCTCGGGCTGGCGCTCGGCGCGCTGGCCTATGTGCTCGCCACCACCGCCATCGGCCTTGTCTCCTCCACCCTCACCAACACCCAGGTGGCGGCCCTGTTCGGCACCGCCATCGGCACCATGATGCCGGCCACCCAGTTTTCCGGCATGCTCCAGCCGGTGGCGACGCTGGAGGGCGGGGCATGGGTGCTGGGCACCTTCTTCCCCACCACCTATTTCATGCGCATCAGCGTGGGCGCCTTCACCAAAGGCCTGGGATTTTCCGAACTGCTGCCCTTCGTCCTCGCCACCGCCGCCTTCTGGCCGGCGCTGCTGGCGCTCGCCTTCGTCATCCTGCGCAAGCAGGAGGTGTGAGATGGCGGCGCCCTCCCCTCCCCCGGACAAGATCCCAGCCGCGAGCCCGCCCCGCTGGCGCGCCTTCCTCGGCAATGTGCGCGAGCTGGTGGTGAAGGAACTGATCAGCCTGTGGCGCGATCGGGCGCTGCTGGTTCTGGTGGTCTATTCCCTCACCCTCGCCATCGTGCTGCAGGCCAACGGCATGAAGCACGACCTCAACCGCGCCACGGTGGGCGTGGTGGACGAGGACAATTCCGCCCTCTCAAACGCCATCCTCGACGCCCTGCTGCCGCCGCGCTTCCAGCGGCCGGTGCCGCTCGCCCCGCAGGAGGTGGACCCCGGCATGGACGCGGCGCGCTACACTTTCGTGATCAACTTTCCGCCGGACTTCCAGGCGGACGTGCTGGCCGGCCGCTCGCCCTCCGTGCAGCTTCTCATTGATGCCACGTCCCTGATGCAGGCCGGCCTCGGGGCCAACGACCTCTCCGCCATTTTCCAGGAGGAGGTGAACCGCTTCGTGCTGCGCCATTCGGAGGGCGTGGCGAGCCCGGTGGAGCTTCAGGTCCGCATCGCCTTCAACCAGGGGCTGGAATCCTCCTGGTTCACCGGCACCATGGGCCTCATCACCAACATCACCATGCTGTCGGTGCTGCTGGCCGGCGCCGCCCTCATCCGCGAGCGCGAGCACGGCACGCTGGAGCACCTGCTGGTGCTGCCGGTGCGCCCGTCCGAGATCATGCTGGCCAAGATCATCGCCAATGGCGCGGTGATCCTCGCCGGTTCCGCCTTCAGCATCGTGGTGGTGCTGAAATGGGGGCTCGGCATGGGGATTGCCGGCTCGGTCCCGCTGTTTCTCGCGGGCGCTGCGCTCTATCTGTTCTTCACCGCCTCGCTGGGCATTTTTCTCGGCACCCTGTCGGGGTCCATGCCGCAGTTCGGGCTGTTGTTCTTCCTCACCGTCCTGCCCATGAACATGCTGTCCGGCGGCTTCACCCCGCTGGAGAGCATGCCGCAATGGCTGCAGGTGGTGATGCAGGCCTCCCCGTCCACGCAATTCGTGGCCTTCGCCCAGGCCATCCTCTATCGCGGGGCGGGGATCGAGACGGTATGGCCGCGCTTTGCGGCCACCTTCGGCATGGGCGTGCTGTTCTTCGCCGTGGCGCTGGCGCGCTTCCGCACCTTCCTCGCCGCCCAGCAGTAAGAGGGCCGCGGAAGCCGGCGCGGCGCTCAGATATAGTCCACGAAGGAGGACAGCGCCTCCTTCGAGAGGTCGCGCATCTGGGCGAGGGTGTAGGTGTCGAGCACGGTGCCGATGGCGTCGCGCACCTGCACCATGAGCAGGCGCACCTCGCAGGTGGCCACGTCGCAGTCCTCGCACGGCTCGTAGGCGTTGCGGCTGGCGCAGGGGAAGGGTGCCAGCGGTCCGTCGAGGGCGCGGATCATCTCGCCCACGACGATGTCCTCCGGCGCCTTGGCAAGGCGATAGCCGCCCAGCTTGCCCTTCTTGGAGGACAGGAAGCCGGCATTGCGCAGTTCCCCGAGAATGACATCCAGGAACTTCTTGGGGATGTTGTTGGCCTCGGCGATGTCGGCCACCTGCGTGGACCCGCCCGGCGGCAGGCGGGCCAGGTGGACCGCGGCCTTGAGACCATACTTTCCTTTTTTCGTCAGCATGCTGCGCCCTCTCGCGGGCTTATGCGGATGCGCGCGGCCACAGTCAACCGGCGGGCGAGTGTAAAATAGGGCGGCGAGACCGTGGGGCGGCGCATCAGCCTTCCTGCGCACCGTCCTTCAGCTCATGGCGGGCCATCAGGGGCGCCTGGGCCATGGCGAAGGCGAAGGTGAGCGGGAGGTAGCCGAAGGTCTTGAACGCCACCCAGGCATCGGTGGAGAAGGAGCGCCACACGATCTCGTTCAGCACCGCCATGACCAGGAAGAACACGCCCCAGCGCAGGGTGAGGACGCGCCAGCCATCGTCGGTCAGCTTCACCATGCCATCGAACACGTAAGGCAAAAGCGGCTTCCTGAAATAGAGCCCGCCCAGCAGCAGCCCGCCGAACAGGGCGTTCACCATGGTGGGCTTGAGCTTGATGAAATGATCGTCCTGGAGCCACAAGGTGAGGCCGCCGAACACCATCACCACCAGTGCCGAGACCAGCGGCATCACCGCGATGCGCCGTGCCAGCACCCACATGGCGGCCAGCGCGGCCAGCGTCGCGACCATGAAGACGCCGGTGGCCACATAGATGCCGCCATAGCCGTTGGCGGCGAAGAACAGCACCAGCGGGCCGAGCTCGAGACCGATCTTGAGCCAGGGGCTCATCTTGGGGCGGGCGGATGCTGCGGTCTGGGTCATGGCGGGCCGGTGGGAGGAACAGGCGCGCGGATCGGCGCCTCGCGCCTTCATGTGGCGCCTGCGCGCGGCACAATCAAGGCGGCTTCGTCCGCAAGGCGCGCCGGCGCGGCCGAAACCCTATCGCAGCGGACCGAGGCAGGCCGTCAGTTCCGGCCCTTCCCGCGGCACCCGCGCCTGGAGCCGGGCGGCGAGGCGCTCCACCCCGGCGGAGGGATTGCCCGCATCGCGCCGCCGGGGATTGGGCAGCATCACCGCCAAAAGGGCCGCCTGCCGCGCATCCACCCGCGCCGCCGGGATGCCGAAGGCCCGGCGCGCCCCCGCCTCCACCCCGAACTCCCCGTTCGGGCCCCATTCGGCGATGTTGAGATAGATCTCGATCAGCCGCCTCTTGCTCACCACCAGGTCGAGCCACAGGGCCAGCGGGATCTCGAACGCCTTGCGGATCAGCGCCCGCCCCGGCCACAGGAACAGGTTCTTGGCGATCTGCATGGGGATGGTGGAAGCCCCGCGCGCCTCCTCCAGCTCGTCCGCCTTCTCGATGGCGGCGCGCATCTCGTCGAGATCGACGCCCCAATGGCTGCAGAAGCTCGCATCCTCGGAGGCGATGACGGTGCGCACCAGCGCCGGCGACATCTGCTCGATGGGGGTCCAGACCCGCTCCACCGGCTTGCCCTCCACCCACCGCACCAGCATGAGGGTGGAGACCGGATCGACCACATTGTAGGCGATGGACAGGACCAGCGGGATCGCGGCGAGGGCAAGCACCACGCGCAGCACCAGAGCGACCATCCATGACCCTCCCTCGCCCGCCTGGCGCCCCGCCGGCTTGACCCGAGCTTACAGCTTGACCCGGCCTTCTGGTTGGGGCACCCGGTGGCCCCCGTCAACGGCGCGCCCGGCCCGGGCGTTCCCTCCCGCCCCGTTCGTGGCACGCTGGCCCCAAGGTGACCGATCGTGACCCTCTCCCTCAAGGACCGGCTCGACGCCTCCGCCGCGGCCACCGAGGCCCGCATGGCCCTGGCCCTCGCCGACGCCGCGCTGGCCGGCGAGCGGCTGCGGCCCGGGCGGCTGATGGCCGCCATGCGCCACGGCGCGCTGGGCGGCGGCAAAAGGATGCGGCCGTTCCTGGTGATGGAGAGCGCCGCTTTGTTCGGCCTTCCGGCGGAACGGGCGGTGACCGCCGCCACCGCCATCGAGTGCATCCACTGCTATTCCCTGGTCCATGACGACCTGCCGGCCATGGACGACGACGATTTGCGCCGGGGCCGGCCCACCGTGCACCGGGCCTATGACGAGGCCACCGCCATCCTCGCCGGCGACGGCCTGCTCACCCTCGCCTTCGACCTGCTGGCGGGAGAGGATGCCCATCCCGATGCCGCCGTGCGCATCGCCTTGGTGCGGGCGCTGGCGCGTGCGGCGGGCATCGGCGGCATGGTGGGCGGGCAGATGCTGGACCTCGCCGCCGAGGGCCGCTTCTCCGGCGGCGCGCCCCTCGCCCTCGCGGAGGAGGCCATCCGCGACCTCCAGGCCATGAAGACCGGCGCGCTGCTGGCGGTATCCGTGGAGGCGGGCGCGCTTCTGGGCGGTGCCACAGCGGCCGAGCACGATGCGCTGCTCGCCTATGGCCGGGCGCTGGGCGCCGCTTTCCAGATCGCCGACGACATCCTCGACGTGGAAGGCACCGCCGAGGAGGTGGGCAAGAAGGTGGGCAAGGACGCCGCCGCCGGCAAGGCCACGCTCGTCTCCCGGCTCGGACTGCCCGCCGCCCGCACCCTGCTCGACCGGCTGGTGGCGGATGCTTCCGCCGCCCTCACCCCCTTCGGCGCGCGCGGCGCGGTGCTGGCCGAGGCCGCCCGCTTCGTGGCCAACCGGCGCAACTGAGCGCCACGTTCGCGCGGCGGGTCGGCGGCGCCGGCCCCGCCCGCCGCGCGCAACCATGTGACGGCTTTCTCCATCAGGCCGGTTTCAATCGGCAGGGTTCCGGCTTTATGGTCTGGTCCAAGACAGACAAGGTCGGACGCCGTGATGAACCGCCGAAAACTGCTCACCCGCGGCGCCGCGCTGGCCGCCGTGCCCCTGGCCGGCCCCTATGCCGCGCTGGGGGAAGCGGCGGAATCCGATGTCATCATCATCGGCGCCGGAGCGGCGGGCATCGCCGCGGCGCGCAAGGTGGCGGAATCCGGCCACTCCTACCATTAAAAATAAACATCTGACGCTGCCGACGGCTTAA
>NZ_JAIVFN010000141.1 GCF_030015065.1 Xanthobacter autotrophicus
CACCCTGCCCTCCCCCGCAAGCGGGAGAGGGTTCCCCGGCTCTCGCAGGTGCAGACCGTTCCCGCCATCCCACGCAACGCGGCCCCTCTCCCGCCTGCGGGAGGGGGCAGATCGTGGCGGGGAGGAAGCCCCGATTGCCAGCGCCCCCCATCGGCCTACAATCGCATTCCCTCTTCAGGCGTATCGCGTTCGATGGTCGATTTCCGCAGCCTCGAAATCTTCTACTGGGTGTCGCAGCTCGAAAGCTTCAGCAAGGCGGCCGAGCGGCTGAACACCACCCAGCCCGCCGTGTCCCAGCGCATCGCCGCGCTGGAAACGGAGCTGCGGACCCGCCTGTTCGAGCGCTCCTCGCGCTCCATCAGCCTCACCGACAAGGGCCGGGTGCTGGTGGACTATGCTGAGCGCTTCCTGAGGCTGCGCGCGGCCATGCTGGAGGCGGTGGCGACCCCCGAGGCCATGCGCGGGGTGGTGCGGCTCGGCGTCTCGGAAACCATCGTGCAGACCTGGCTCGCCCGCTTCATCGAGCGCGCCCATGCGGTCTATCCCAACGTGCTCATCGACATCACCGTGGATGTGACGCCGGTGATGCGCGACGCGCTGGTGAAGCGGGAATTGGACCTCGCCTTCCTGCTCGGCCCGGTGAGCGAGCCGAACATGAGCAACCTCGACCTCGGCAGCTATGCGCTGGCCTTCGTCGCCGCCAGCGACCTGCCCATCGCGCCAGAGCCGCTGTCGCGGCGGGACCTCTTGAAATATCCGCTCATCACCTATCCGAAATCCACCTATCCCTACACCTTCCTGCGCGAGATCCTGAGCATTCCGGAGATCGGATCACCACGCCTGTTCAGCAATTCCTCCCTCTCCACCATCGTCCGCATGACCGAGGACCATATCGGCCTCAGCGTCATCCCCCCCGACGTGATCCAGACGGAGCTGGCCGCCGGCAAGCTGCGCGTGGTCGAGACCGAGATCAGCCTGCCCGACCTCGTCTTCACCGCGAGCTATCCCATGGCCATGGGCGGCGGCATCGCCGGCCCGCTGGCCGCCCTCGCCGTGGAGGTTGCCAGGGAGGACCAGGCGCAAGGAATGACCAATAAGCAGGCATGATCAAAGTTCATGCCAGATCATACTTTGAATGCATGCATGGAGCGTGGTGACATGACGGCCTCTCCCGCCGAGGCCAGCTCATGTCATCAAATCCCGCTCGTTCCGCTGTCGAAAGCGACATTGCTCCTGTATTCGCCGCCACGATCGCTGACGTAGAGGCAGCATACGATCGTATTTCCGGCCGGATCATCCGCACCCCGCTCTTCGAGAATACGGCAGTCAACGCCGCCTGCGGGGCGCGAATTCTCATCAAGCCGGAAATGCTGCAGCATACCGGCTCGTTCAAGTTTCGCGGCGCCTCCAATCGCGTGGCGCTGATGAGCACGACCGAGCGCGCCGGCGGCATCGTCGCCTGGTCCTCGGGCAACCACGCCCTCGCCATCTCGGCGGTGGCCGCGCGCCACGGCATCAAGGCCACCATCCTGATGCCCTCCGATGCCCCGCGCGCCAAGGTGGAGGGCGCCGAACGGCTCGGCGGCACCGTGCGCCTCTACGACCGCGCCACCGAGGTGCGCGAGGAGATCGGCGCCGACATCGCCGCGCGCACCCGCGCCGTCATCATCCCGCCCTATGACGATCCCCAGGTCATCGCCGGACAGGGCACGGTGGGCCTGGAACTCGCCGAGCAGGCCGCCGCCCTCGGCGCGAGCCTCGACATGGCGCTCCTCGCCTGTTCCGGCGGCGGCCTCGTGGCGGGTGCCGCCACCGCCCTCAAGGCCCGTTCGCCGGCCACGCAAGTCTACAGCGTGGAGCCCGCCGGCTTCGACGACACCGCCCGATCGCTGGCCTCCGGCAGGCCGGAGCGCAACGCGCCGGGCGCCGCGACGCTCTGCGACGCCCTGATGGTGCCCACCCCCGGCCTGCTCACCTTCCCCATCAACCGCGCGCTGCTCGCCGGCGGCGTCGCGGTGAGCGACGACGAGGTGAAGGCCGCCATGCGCCTCGTCTACGACACGCTCAAGCTGGTGGTGGAGCCCGGCGGCGTCACCCCGCTCGCCGCCGTGCTCGCCGGCAAGGTGGACGCCAGGGGCAAGACCGTGGGCGTCGTGCTCTCCGGCGGCAATGTGGATCCCGGCACCTACGCCGCCTGCATCGGCGCCTGAACCCGTTTCCCTCCCTTCCAATCCGCAGGGTTCGCCATGCTTGCCAAGGACACGGCCCTTTATGCGCGGGTCGCGCGCACCATCGACGATTTCATGTGCCTCGATTTCACCGGGGTCGGCCTCATCGGGCCGATCCGGGCGGCGCTGGCGCGCCGGCAGCCGGGCTTCATCGCCATGGGCGCGGCGGAGATCATCGCCGAAACCCTTACGACGAAGGGCGGACCCGCCCTCATCGCCACCGGCTTTCCCGAGGGCGGCGGCGTGCCGGAGACCGACGGGCCGGTGGGCGCGGCGCTCATCGCCCGGGCCCTGTTCCTCGGCTTCGGGGTGGAGAGCGTCATCGTCGTGGATGACGACTGGGCGGAGATGATGGCCGCCACCTGCCGGGGCGCCGGGCTCGCCCCCCTGCCCTTCCCGGCGGACGGCGTCATCCGGCCCGTGCCGTTCCTGCGCCCGGTCTATATCCGCACCGTGCCGAAGGATGCGGAAGGCTGCCGCGTGGTGGCCGACGACCTTCTGGAGCACACCCATCCGCGCCTGCTCATCGCCATCGAGCGGCCGGGCGCCAATGCCAACGGGCTCTATCACGGCCTCGGCGGGCGCCCGCTGGACGGCATGGTGGGCGACCTCGACTATCTGTTCCGCACCGGCAAGGCCATGGGCCTGCCCTTCATCGGCATCGGCGACGGCGGCAACGAACTGGGCATGGGCGTGATCGCCGCCGACCTGCCCGCCTTCTCGCCCAAGGCGGCGGACTGCGGCATTCCCGGCCGCGGCGGGGTCGCGGCGGCAACCGCCGCGGGCCACCTCGTGGTGGCCAACATCTCCAATCTGGGCGCCACCGGCCTCGTGGCGGCGCTCTCGGCGCTGCTGGAAAACCCGGTGGTGTTCCACCAGCCGGAACTGGAGGTGCGGGCCATCGAACAGTGCGTGGCTTTCGGCGGGGTGGACGGCATGTTCATGGCGCCGGAGCCGGCCGTGGACGGGCTTTCCGCCAAGGAATGGGAAGGCCTCGTGCGCACCCTGAAGCTCACCGTTGCCCGCACCCTGGGCGACAGCGTGAACTGGAAAGGCGACCGGGGCGACTGGCGGCAAGTCAAATGAAGACCCGCGAAACAAGGAATCGCCCATGACTGAAGCGGAAGACAAGCTCGCCGCCCTCGGCCTGACCCTGCCCGAAGCCGGCACCCCGCGCGGCACCTATGTGCCCTTCGTGCGGGTGGGCAACCTCGTCTTCATTTCCGGGCAGGGTCCGCGCCGTGACGGCACGCTGCTCTATGCCGGCAAGGTGGGCGCGGAGCGCACGCCCGAGGAGGGCTACGAGGCCGCCCGGCTATGCGCCCTCAACCTCCTCGCCCAGCTCAAGGTCGCTTGCGATGGCGACCTCGACCTTGTGACGCAGGTGGTGCGCGTGGCCGGGCTGGTGCATTGCGTGGACACGTTCGAGGGCCATCCCGGCGTCATCAACGGGGCCTCCGACCTGCTGTGCGCCGTGTTCGGCGCGCGGGGGCGGCATGCCCGCATCGCCAGCGGCGCCTCCTCCCTGCCCAGCGGAATGACGGTGGAGGTGGAGGCCTGTTTCGCCGTCAAACCCTGAGCCGGCGCGGATTATAAGCCCACCTTATCCGAAACAATCCTGAATCATCATTGGACCTTGTACGTCCTTCGTCGAAATAATGCCCATGGATCGAGCGCGCTCAATCCGTGGGCAGACCGCCAAGTGCACTCGACGCCAGATCAGCCCGAATCGCCACGGCGATGAACAGGACGAGCCTCCCGATGGCCAGCACCAGCACAGCAAGCCTCCGTGTCGCGCCCCAGCCGGACGCCTATTCCGCCTACCAGACCCCGCTGGCGGTGCGCCGGGCCTGCCGCAGCGGCGCGCTCACCGGCCCCACCGCCGGCATGGCGCCCGGCTACGTGCAGGGCAACCTCGCCGTGCTGCCCAAGGATCTGGCAGAGGAGTTCCTGCGCTTCTGCCATTTCAACCCGCGCCCCTGCCCGGTCATCGGCATGTCCGAGCCGGGCAGCTTCAAGGTGCCCATGCTGGGCGAGGACCTCGACATCCGCACCGACTTCCCCGGCTACCGGGTGTGGCAGGACGGCGAGGTCGTCGCCGACACCGCCGACGTGACCGACCACTGGCGCGATGATCTCGTCGCCTTCGTCATCGGCTGCTCCCTGTCGTTCGAGGAAGCGCTGATGGCCGAGGGCCTCCCCCTGCGCCATGTGGAGCGCAACGTGCGCGTGCCCATGTTCCGCACCAATGTGCAGTGCGTGCCGGCGGGCCGCTTCTCGGGGCGGATGGTCATGTCCATGCGGCCGCTGGTGCCGGCCCACGCCATCCGCGCCATCCAGATCACCACGCGCTTTCCCGCCGTGCACGGCGCGCCGCTGCATGTGGGCCTGCCCGAACTGATCGGCGTGAAGGACCTCGGAAAGCCCGACTACGGCGACGCGGTGGAGGTGCTCGACAACGAGCTGCCCGTGTTCTGGGCCTGCGGCGTCACCCCCCAGTCGGTGATCGCCGAGGCGCGCCCGTCCTTCGCCATCACCCACGCGCCGGGCTGCATGCTGGTGACCGACCGGCGCAACACCGAGTTCGCGATCCTTTGACAATGCCCGGGCGGCGACGCCCGGACTGACGCCGAAAACGGCGCAGACTGTAACGAATACCTGTCCAGACATCCTGACTTCCAGAGGGGATCTACCATGAACCGCAGAGAGCTTCTTCTCGCCGCTTCCGCCCTGCCGCTGGTCGGCCTCACCGGCGCCGCCTCCCGCGCCTTCGCGCAGGGCGCGCCGGAGGTGGTCATCGGCGTGCTCTACGCCATGTCCGGCCCGAGCGCCCAGGTGGGCATCGACGCCCGCCACGCCTTCGAGACCGCCGCCGAGATCATCAACGGCTCCTTCGACTTCGACATGCCCACCGCCAAGGCCCCCGGCCTTGCGGGCCTCGGCGGCGCCAAGGTGCGCCTCGTCTATGCCGACCACCAGGCCGACCCGCAGAAGGGCCGCGCCGAGGCCGAGCGCCTCATCACCCAGGACAAGGTCGCCGCCCTCATCGGCTGCTACCAGTCGGCGGTCTCCTCCACCGTCAGCGCGGTTGCCGAGCGCTACGGCGTGCCGTTCCTGTGCGCGGATAGTTCCTCGCCCAGCCTCCAGCGCAAGAAGCTGAAATACTTCTTCCGCCCGGCCGCGCAGGACGAGATGTTCTCCGCCGCCATGTTCGACTTCTTCGATACCCAGAAGAAAAAGGGCAAGAAGATCGACAGCGTCGGCCTGTTCTACGAAGACACCATCTTCGGCGTGGATTCGTCCAACGTGCAGCGCAAGCTGGCCAATGATCGCGGCTACAAGATCGCCGCCGACATCAAGTACAAGTCCAACTCGCCCTCGCTCTCGGCCGAGGTGCAGCAGCTGAAAAGCGCCGATCCGGACGTGCTGATGCCGTCCACCTACACCACCGACGCCATCCTGCTGGTGAAGACCATGGCGGAGCTGGGCTACAAGCCGAAGAACCTCGTCGCCCAGGCCTCGGGCTTCTCCGAGCAGGTGACCTACGACGCGGTGGGCGACAAGCTCGTCGGCGCCATCTCCCGCGCCTCGTTCTCGCTGGACCTCGCCGCCAGGCGCCCGTTCATCGGCAAGGTGAACGAGATGTACAAGGCCCGCTCCTCGCGCGACCTCAACGACAATTCGTCCCGCGAGCTGATGGGCCTCATCATCCTCGCCGACGCCATCGACCGGGCCAAGGCCACCGACGGCGCCAAGATCCGCGACGCGTTGGCGGCCACCGACTTCCCCGGCACCCGCACCATCATGCCCTGGTCGCGCGTGCACTTTAACGAGGAAGGCCAGAACCCCGACGCGAGCCCGGTCCTGCTGCAATATGTGGGCGGCAAGTTCGTCACCATCTTCCCCGACGACGTGGCCATCGCCGCGCCCATCTGGCCCATGAACGGCTGACGCCACGGCTGAAATCACGGCTGACGTTCCGGCTGGAAGGACACACAATGACCGCGCAAGCGCTGATCCAGGTGCTTGCGAGCGGCCTGCTCATGGGGCTCATCTATGCCCTGATCGCAGTCGGCCTCTCGCTCATCTTCGGGCTCATGGACGTGGTGAACTTCGCCCATGGCGAATTCCTCATGATCGCCATGTACGCCACGTTCGGCCTCGTCCTGTGGACGACGCTCGATCCCATCGTCGTCGCACCCCTGGTGGTGGGGCTCATGTTCTGCGTGGGCGCGTTCGTCTACGTGGCGGTGGTGCGCTATGCCATGCGCACCAAGGCGAATGCCGGCATGGTGCAGATCTTCTCCACCTTCGGCCTCGCCATCCTCATCCAGGGTGCGGCCCAGTATTTCTTCACGCCCGACTACCGCTCCATCAAGACCTCGTGGCTCGGCGGGCACACGCTTGACCTCGCGGGCATCTTCCTGCCCTGGCCGCAGATCTATGGCGGCCTCATCTCCATCGCCGCCTTCGCCGCCCTCTCCTTGATTTCGCGGACCGACTTCGGCAAGGCGCTCGAAGCCACCCGCGAGGACCAGGGCGCTGTCGCCCTCGTGGGCATCGACCGCAACAAGGTGTTCGCCATCGGCTGGGGCCTCGGCGCCGCCCTCGTGGGCCTCGCCGGCACGGTGCTCGCCATCTTCTACTATATCCATCCCCAGGTCGGCGCGACCTTCGGCACCATCGCCTATGTGACGGTGGCGCTGGGCGGCTTCGGCAGCGTGTTCGGCGCGCTGGTGGCCGGCATCATCGTGGGGCTGGTGGAGGCCATCACCGCCCTCATCCTGCCACCGACCATGAAGGCCGTCGGCATCTTCGCCCTCTATCTCGCCGTGGTGTTCTTCCGCCCGAGCGGCCTGTTCGGAAAGCTGTGATGAGCGACGCCACCCTCTCCTCCCTCAAGCTCTCCGGCGACGCCTTCCTGGCCAAGCGCCGGCGCCAGCTCATGGTCGCGGCCGCGGTGTTCGCCGCCGTGGCCTGCCTGCCTTTGGGCATCGGGGACGTCTATCTCCAGAACGTCCTCATCCTCACCCTGCTCTATGCGGCGGTGTCGCAAAGCTGGAACATCCTGGGCGGCTATTGCGGCCAGATCTCGCTGGGCCACGCCCTCTACTTCGGCATCGGCGCCTATGCGGCATCCGTGCTGTTCGTGAACTACGACATCGTGCCCTGGTTCGGCATGGTGGTGGGCGGCGTGCTCTCGGCGGCGCTGGCGGTGGCCCTCGGCTTCATGACCTTCCGGCTGAAGGGGCATTACTTCGCCATCGCCACCCTGGTGATCGCGGAAATCGGCCTCGTCCTGGTCCACAACTGGGATTTTGTCGGCGGCGCCCTGGGCATCCAGTGGCCGTTCGGCGCCGACAGCATCTGGACCCTCCAGTTCGCAAGGGACAAGGTGCCCTACTTCTACTTCGCCCTCGGGCTGCTGGTGGTGGTGTGGCTCGTCACCTACGTCATCGAGAATTCCCGCTGGGGCTTCTGGTGGCGCGCGGTGAAGGACGATCCGGAGGCGGCCGAAAGCCTCGGCGTGGAAGTATTCCGCTCCAAGCTTGCGGCGGCGGCGGTGTCGGCCTTCTTCACCGCGGTGGGCGGCGGCTTCTATGCGGCCTTCGTCTCCTACATCGACCCCGAGAGCGTGATGAGCTTCCGCTTCTCCCTGCTGTTCGCCCTGCCGGCGGTGCTCGGCGGCATCGGCACCCTGTGGGGCGCGCCGCTGGGCGCGGCCATCCTCATCCCCCTCACCGAGATCACCCGCTCCTATCTCGGCGGGTCGGGCTCCGGCCTCGACCTCATCATCTACGGCGCGCTGATCATGGCGGTGGCGCTGGCCAAGCCGGAAGGCCTGCTCAGCCTCTTCACCCGCAAGTCCGGAGGCAAGGCATGAGCTCGAAGATCCTCCTCCAGACGCTGAACGTCACCCAGCGCTTCGGCGGCCTCGTCGCCAATTCGGATGTCTCCGTCTCCATCCGGCGCGGCGAGATCCTGGGGCTGATCGGCCCCAACGGGGCGGGCAAGTCCACCCTGTTCGCGGCCATCTCCGGGGCGCGGGTGCCCACCTCCGGCTCCATCGTGTTCGAGGGCGAGGACATCACCCGCATGCCGGCGGCCGAGCGCTGCCGGCTGGGCATCGCCCGCACCTTCCAGGTGCCGCGCTCCTTCGATTCCATGAGCGTGGCCGAGAATGTGATGATCGGCGCCTTCGTGCGCCACGCCAACGCCACCCGCGCCCGTGCCGCCGCTCTGGAGGTGCTGGACTATGTGGGCCTCGACGGCCGCGCCGATGCCACCGCCGGCCAGCTCACGCCGCCGGAAAAGCGCCGGCTGGAGGTGGCCCGCGCCATCGCCACCGAGCCCAAGCTCCTGCTGCTGGACGAGGTGCTTACCGGCCTCACCCCGTCCGAGGCGCGCCTCGGCATGGATCTGGTGCGCAAGGTGCGCGACCGCGGCATCACCGTGGTGATGGTGGAGCATGTGATGGAGATCGTCATGCAGCTGGTGGACCGGGCCATCGTGCTCAACCTCGGCAAGCTCCTCGCCGAGGGCAGCCCCGCCGACATCGTCCGCAACGAGGATGTCATCACCGCCTATCTCGGGGATCGCCACCGTGCTGCTTGAAGTCCAATCCCTGACCACGGCCTATGACGGCCTCATCGCCATTTCCGACATCTCGGTGGAGGTGAAGGCGGGCGAGATCGTGGTGGTGGCCGGCGCCAACGGCGCGGGCAAGTCCACTTTGCTGAAATCCATCGCCGGCATGGAACGCCCCAGGGGCGGCACCGTGACCTTCGCCGGCGATCGCATCGACGGCATGGCCGGCCACCTCATCACCGCGCGGGGCATCGCCTACGTGCCGGAGGCCAAGCGCCTGTTCCCGCGCCTCACGGTGGCGGACAATCTGCGCCTCGGCAGCTATCTGCACGCCGACAAGGCCGACCGCGAGGCGCCGCTGGAGCAGGTCTTCGCCCTGTTCCCGCGGCTCAAGGAACGCCTGCCCCAGAAGGCGGCGACCCTCTCCGGCGGCGAGCAGCAGATGCTCGCCATCGGCCGCGCGCTGATGACCCGCCCGCGCCTGCTCATGCTGGACGAGCCATCGCAGGGCATCATGCCCAAGCTCGTGGACGAGATCTTCGACGCGGTGAAGACCATCCGCGACACCGGCGTCACCATCCTGCTGGTGGAGCAGCGGCTGGTGGAGAGCCTGGAGATCGCCGACCGCGCCTATGTGCTGCAGACCGGCCGGGTGATCCTGTCCGGCTCCGCCGCCGAAGTGCGCGAAAATCCGGACGTGCGCCGCGCATATCTGGGCATCTGACGGCGCGTCGCAACGGCAGAAGCCAAGCGATCAAACCTCATGGCCGGGTGTAACCTTATCAAAGTGAGCCAAATCGAGGTGATTGTCTCAGTTTGAAAGCCTGCAGCCCTGACAGAGCGCACCGCGGAACCCTCTCCCGCTTGCGGGGGAGGGCAGGGTGGGGGCAACACGTATTTTTCGCTAGAGCACGCGCCGATCAGATTGCATCGCAAGCTGATCGGACAACGCGTTCTCTTTCTTAAGTTTAGAGGGCGATTCCCCGAGCAAATTGAACCAATTTGCTCGGTTCGCGCTCTAGCACCGCCGACGCCTTTTGGGG
>NZ_JAIVFN010000142.1 GCF_030015065.1 Xanthobacter autotrophicus
CACCCGCACGATGCGGCTGGCATAGGCCGCCACCACCGGCTCGATCACCGCGAAAGCGGCATCCTGCGCGCCCACCATGGCCGAGAGCGTGCCCTCGTCCGCCTGCACCGGGGTGCCACCGAGGGGAGAATCGCAGAAGAAGATGCCGCGCGCCTCCAGTTCCGCCGCCAGCGCCATGGTCAGGGTGGGCTCGGAGGTGGAGGTATCGACGATGTGGAGGCCGGCCTTCGCGGTGGAGAGGATGCCGTTTTCCCCGCGCAGCACCGCTTCCACCTGGGGCGCGCCGGTGACGCACAGGACGATGATGTCGCTCGCCTGCGCCAGTTCCGCCGCGGACTTCACCTCGGTGGCGCCGCGCGCGACAAGGTCCTCCACCGGCGCCCGGTTGCGATGGCCCAGCACTGCAAGGGGAAAGCCCTTGGCCAGGATGTTCTTTGCCATCCCGTGCCCCATCAGGCCCACGCCGATGAAGCCCACCCGCGCCCTGGTCGTATCCTCGGTCATGTGTTTCGTCCCTGTCCAATTACCACTGGCCGTTGCCGTTAAATCGTTTAACATGAACAAAAGGACGGCGCGAGACGCGACAGATCCGGTTATAGGGAAGGCCCATGGATGACAATATCCCCGTTCAGGCCCAAGCTGGTCAGATGCCTGTTCCCATCGGCAAGGTGACGCTCCAGGGCCTTGCCCGCGAGCTTGGATTGTCCACCGCCACCATCTCGCTGGCCTTGCGCGACAGCCCCATGGTGGCGGAGGCGACGCGGCTCAAGGTGCAGGAAGTGGCCCGCGCCCGCGGCTATGTGGCCAATCGCGGCGCCGCGGCCCTGCGCACGGCGCGCACCAACATCGTGGCGCTGGGCCTGCACGACATCGTCAACCCGTCCTTCACCGAGCTGCTCGCGGCGGTGGAGGACGCGCTGAGCGCCGCCGGCAAGACGGTGCTCCTCGGCGTCAGCCAGGAGGACGTGGCGCGCCAGACCCGCACCCTGGGGACGCTGGCCGAGTACCGCCCCGACGCCTTCCTGGTCTCGCCGGCCGCCCGTTCCACGGTGGCGGACCTCAAGGCGCTCGCCTCCACCGGCATCGCGGTGGTGCAGGTGACGCGGGAGATCGAGGGCTCGGGCTTCGATTTCGCGGGCTCGGACGACGTGACCGGGGTGGCGCTCGGCGTCGCCCACCTGGTGGCGCTGGGCCACCGGCGCATCGGCATGCTGGGCGGCTTCGACGCCATCTCCACCGGACGCAAGCGCCTCGCCGGGTACAAGGCGGGTCTTGCCGCCGCCGGCCTGCCGTTCGATCCCGCTCTGGTCATGGAAGGGCCGGGCCTGCGGGAAGAAGGCCGCCGCCAGCTGGCGCGCCTGCTGGCGCTGGAGGAGCCGCCCACCGCTGCCGTCAGCTTCAACGATCTTTCCGCCTTCGGCGCCCTCATGGAACTGCAGGCGGCGGGGCTCACGGTGGGCCGCGACTTCTCGCTGGTGGGCTATGACGACATCGGCGAGGCCAGGGTCTGGCATCCGGGGCTGACCACGGTGCACACCTTCATCCCGGAATATGGCCGGGCCGCCGCCGACCTTGCCTTGAAGCGCATCGCCGATCCGGCGCGGCCGGTGGAGCGGGTGGAGATGGCGCCCAAGCTGGTGGTGCGCGCCACCACCGCCCCGCCCGTACCGGTGAAGCGCCGGCCCTTATGATCCTTCCGGTCGTCGAGGCGGACGATCCGCGCATCGCGGCGTTCCGGGACGTGCGCGAGCGCGACCTCGTGGGCCGGCAGGGCGCCTTCATGGCGGAAGGGGAGGTGGTGCTGCGCCTGCTCGCCGCGCGGCTCGGGGCAACGGACGGCCATCGGCTCTGTGCGCTGCTGCTCTCGCAGGCGCAGGCGGCGCGGCTTGCCGATGTCATCGAGGCCCTGCCACCCGATATCCCGGTCTATGTGGCGGGGCAGAAGGTGATGGATCAGGTGGTGGGCTTTCCCATCCATCGCGGCATCCTCGCGTTGGGGGCGGCGCGGCCGCTGCCGGAGCCTTCGGCGCTGCTCGACAGCCTCGGGGAGCGGGCGCTGGTGGTGGCGGCCCTCGGCCTCACCAACCACGACAATATGGGCGGCATCTTCCGCAATGCGGCGGCCTTCGGCGCCGATGCGGTGCTGATCGACGCCGCCTCCTGCGATCCGCTCTACCGCAAGGCCATCCGGGTGTCGGTGGGGGCGAGCCTGGTGGTGCCGTTCGCGCGGGTGGCGGACGGCGCGAGCGCGGTGGAATTGCTGAAGGCGCGTGGCTTCGAGGTGGTGGCGCTGTCGCCGGCAGGGCGCGAGCCCTTGTCGCGGCTCGTGCGACCGCCCCGCGTGGCGGCCCTGTTCGGCACCGAGGGGCCGGGCCTGCCGGGAGAGGTGATGGCCATGACGCGCACCGTGGCCATTCCCATGGCGTCCGGCTTCGACAGCCTGAACGTGGCCACCACCAGCGGCATCGTCCTGCATCATCTGGCCGGGGTATGAGGGCCTTCACTCCTCCGTGGTGCTTTCCCAGGTGGCGTGGCGCACGCCGGGCAGGGCGGCGAGGCGGTCGGTGACCGCGTCCAGCTCGGAGGGCTCCACCGCCGTGCTCATGAGCTTGGCCACCAGCAGGGAGGTATCGTCGCCGGCCGGGCCCTCGTCCACGTCGCTCACCGGATATTTCGCCTGCTCCAGCAGTTCGATGAGCGTTTCGCGCAGGTCGGGGATGGCGCCGGTGTCCACCGTCACGCGCACCTCGTAGCTCACTTCCGAATGGCGCTCGTCCAGCGGGATGCGGTCGATGAAATTGGCTACCGGACGCAACAGTGTGTTGCCGGCGATGACGATGAAGGTCAGCAGCATGGCCTCCGCCAGCATGTCCGAGCCGGTGAAGCAGCCCACAGCCGCCGAGCACCACAGGGTCGCCGCGGTGTTGAGGCCGCGCACGTTGAGGCCTTCCTTCATGATGACGCCGGCGCCGAGAAAGCCGACGCCGGTGACCACGTTGGCCACCACGCGCATGGCCTCCGTGGAGCCGGCGATGCGCGCGGCGAGGTCCACGAAGGCGGCGGCGCCCACCGCCACCAGAACGTTGGTGCGCAGGCCGGCGGTGCGCTGGCGATACTGCCGCTCCGCGCCGATCAGCGTGCCGAGCACGAAGGCGGCGGCAAGGCTCACCACGGAATCGAGGAACGACCACAATTCAAAGGTCTTGAGAATGCTCACGCGGGTCCCCGTGCGCTGGTTCCGGGAGGGCTTCTTCCTCGCGTCCCGGCGGCAAGCGGGCAAGGGAAAAAGGGGACCGAAGACGTTTTCACAGTCTCGCGCGCCGGATTGTCGCGGCTCGATGGAACTGCTACAAACCGCCCATGCCTCATGCCTGTGCGCCTCTTTCGATCCTGAGCCGGGTGGCCCTCTGCGCCGCCGGCCCGTTCGCGCGCACGACCATGGAGTTCGCGGCGGTGCCGGATCATGTCCGCCTGCCGGGCCGTTTCTTCGGCCGCTTCACCACGGCGGCCTCGGCCCAGCTTCGCGGCTGACGCGCCTTTCAGTCTCGTCGTCGAGACAGCCCGCATTCCAGATACCGGCCCGGCCGCCATTGCGCGTGCCAGCCTTTCCTCAGGACAGGACGTAAGACGTAGCCATGACCGCACCTGCGAACGCCGCACCCGCGAACGGCCCCCGCACCCTCTACGACAAGATCTTCGACGACCATGTGGTGGCGCGGCAGGAGGATGGCACCTGCCTGCTCTATATCGACCGCCATCTGGTCCACGAGGTGACCAGCCCCCAGGCCTTCGAGGGCCTGCGCATGACCGGGCGCACCGTGCGCGCGCCGCACAAGACGCTGGCGGTGGTGGACCACAACGTCCCCACCACCGACCGCACCCTGCCCAACCCCGATCCCGAGAGCGTGGCGCAGATCGCCGCGCTCGCCGAGAACACGAAGGAGTTCGGGGTCGAGTATTATGACGGCTTCGACAAGCGCCAGGGCGTGGTGCACGTGGTCGGCCCCGAGCAGGGCTTCACCCTGCCCGGCACCACCATCGTCTGCGGCGACAGCCACACCTCGACCCATGGCGCCTTCGGGGCACTCGCCCACGGCATCGGCACGTCCGAGGTGGAGCATGTGCTCGCCACCCAGACGCTGATCCAGAAGAAGGCGAAGAACATGCGCGTCACCGTCTCCGGGCCGCTGCCCGAGGGCGTCGGCGCCAAGGACGTGGTGCTCGCCATCATCGGCAGCATCGGCACCGCCGGCGGCACCGGCTATGTGATCGAATATGCGGGCGATGCCATCACCTCCCTCTCCATGGAAGGGCGGATGACGGTGTGCAACATGTCCATCGAGGGCGGCGCCCGCGCCGGCCTGGTGGCCCCCGACGAGAAGGCCTTCGCCTATCTCAAGGACCGCCCCAAGTCCCCCAAGGGCGCCGACTGGGACGCCGCCCTGCGCTTCTGGCAGACCCTGCGCACCGACGAAGGCGCCCATTTCGACGCCGAGATCCAGCTCGACGGCGCCAGCCTGCCGCCCATCGTGTCCTGGGGCACCAGCCCCGAGGACGTGATCTCGGTGGAAGGCCTGGTGCCCGACCCGGCCCTCATCACCGACGAGGGCCGGCGCGCCGCCAAGATCCGCGCGCTGGCCTATATGGGCCTGACCCCCGGCACCAGGATCACCGACATCACGCTCGACCGCGTCTTCATCGGCTCGTGTACCAATGGCCGCATCGAGGATCTGCGGCAGGCCGCCGCCATCGTCGCGGGGCACAAGGTCAACGCCAACGTGAACGCCATGGTGGTGCCGGGCTCCGGCCTCGTGAAGGAGCAGGCCGAGGCGGAGGGCCTCGACAAGATCTTCCTCGCCGCCGGCTTCGAGTGGCGCGAGCCGGGCTGCTCCATGTGCCTCGCCATGAACGCCGACCGCCTCGCCCCGGAGGAGCGCTGCGCCTCCACCTCGAACCGCAATTTCGAGGGCCGGCAGGGCTTCAAGGGCCGCACCCACCTGGTGTCGCCCGCCATGGCGGCGGCGGCGGCCATCGCCGGCCATTTCGTGGACGTGCGCCACTGGCCCAAGGCGGCCTGAGGTTCTTTCCGTTTGTGAAGCGAGACGGCCGGGCGTGTGCCCGGCCGTTTTCGTTTGGAGCGCGGTGCGCTCACCCCACCCAGTCCAGACCGATGTCGAGGATGGGCGCGCTGTGGGTCAGCCAGCCCACGGAGATGAGATCCACGCCCGATGCCGCGATGGCCGGCGCGGTGTCGCGGTTCACCCGGCCCGAGGCCTCGGTGAGCATGCGCCCGCCCACCATGCCCACCGCCTCGGTGAGCGTCTCAGGCGTCATGTTGTCGAGCAGCACCGCATCGGCGCCGATGGTGAGCAGCTCTTCCAGCTGGGCGAGGGTGTCCACCTCCACCTCCACCTTCACCATGTGGCCGGCGCGGGCACGCACCCGGCTGACCGCCTCGCGCACCGAGCCGGCGATGGCCACATGGTTGTCCTTGATGAGCACCGCGTCATCGAGGCCGAAGCGGTGGTTGGAGCCGCCGCCGGCGCGCACCGCGTATTTCTCCAGCGATCGCAGCCCCGGCGTGGTCTTGCGGGTGCAGACGATCTGCGCGCGGTGCCCGGCGATGGCTTGAACCAGCCCCGCCGTGGCGGTGGCGATGCCGGAGAGGCGGCAGGCGAGGTTCAGCCCCGTGCGCTCGCCGGTGAGCAGCGCGCGGGACGAGCCCTCCACCTCCGCCAGCACCGTGCCCGGCGCCACTGCGGTTCCATCCGTCACGCGCGGGGTGAAGCGCACGGCGCCGTCCAGCAGGCGGAAGGCGAGGCGGGCGCAGTCGAGCCCCGCCACCACGCCTGCCTGCCGCGCGGCGAGCACGAGGCGGCTCGCATGGCCGGGGGGCACCACCGCATCGGTGGTGATGTCGCCGGCCCGGCCGAGATCCTCCAACAGGGCGGCGCGCACGATGGGCTCCACCATCAGCTCGGGGAGCGGGTCGAGGGGCATGGTGAGGTCCGTCAGCTGGAAGAGGCGAGGGCCAGGGCCGGTTCGGCGTGGCGGCGCGCCTCGGCAAGGCTGCGCTCAAGCGTGGTGCGTGCACGCCGGGGCACTGCGGCGGGAGCGGGGAAATCGGTGCGCGCATGGGCGCCCCGGCTTTCCTCGCGGGCCAGCGCGCAGACCGCCATCATGAGCGCCACCCGGGCGGGGGCCGAGGCCGGCCCGGTGCCTTCCGCCAGCGGCAGCAGGCGGGCGATGGCGGTGGCAAGGCCCGCCGCGTCGCGGGTGACGCCCAGATGGCGCGAGACGATGGGACGGACGGAGGTCGGGTCCGGCGCCGCCGGCAGGTGGGCCGCCATGAGGCGGGCAGGGGCGCGGGCCGGCGTTCCGGCGACGCTCAGGGCCGCCGCGCGACCGCAGACCACCGCCTCCAAAAGCGAATTGCTGGCGAGCCGGTTGGCGCCGTGGAGGCCGGTGGCCGCCACCTCGCCCGCCGCCCACAGGCCGGGAACGGAGCTGCGGCCCGCCGCATCCACCGCGATGCCGCCCATGTGGTAGTGCGCCGCCGGGCGGATGGGCACGAGGTCGGTGGCGGGATCTATGCCCGCCGCCCGGCATCCGGCGGCGACGGAGGGAAAGCGCGCGGCAAAGCGCGCGCCGAGACTGGCGCGGGCATCGAGGAAGACCTCGCGGCCGGCCACAAGCTCCCGCCACACGGCGCGGGCCACCACGTCGCGCGGCGCGAGCTCCTTGCCCGGCACGGCGTCGAGCACGCGCCGGCCGGCGCGGTCCACGATGAGAGCGCCTTCGCCGCGCACCGCCTCGCTGATGAGGGAGAGTGGCCGGGCGGAGGTGGCGAGCGCGGTGGGGTGGAACTGCACGAATTCGAGGTCCGCCAGTTCCGCCCCGGCCTCGGCGGCGAGCGCGAGGCCTATGCCGAAGGAGGAGGCCGGATTGGTGGTGTGCTCGAACAGGGCGCCCACGCCCCCCGTCGCCAGGATGAGGCGGCGGGTGCGCAGCACGGCGCCGCCGTCGCGCCCGGCCACCAGCAGGCCGGCCACCGCGCTGTCTTCCATGAGGATGCGGCGGGCTTCCGCTTCCACCACCGTGATGGACGGGCAGGCAAGGGCGGCAATGCTGAGGGCCTGCACCAGGGCGCGGCCGGTGGCGTCGCCGTCCGCATGGACGATGCGGCGCCGGCTGTGGGCGGCCTCGAGGCCGAGGGCGAGGCTGCCGTCGGCGGCCCGGTCGAAGGCGACGCCAAGACGTTCCAGCTCCGCCACGGCGGCGGGGCCGTCGGCGAGGATGCGGCGGGCGGCCTCGGGATCGCACAGACCGTCGCCGGCCATGAGCGTGTCGGCGAGGTGGAGGTCGGCATCGTCGTCGGTGCCGACGCTGGCGGCCATGCCGCCCTGGGCGAGGGGGCTGGAGCCGTCCGCGCCGAGCGGAGCGCGGGTGAGCAGCACCACCGGCTCGGGCGCGAGGAAGAGGGCGGCGGCGAGCCCCGCAATGCCGCCGCCGACGATGACGGGGCGGCCCTCCAGCCGATCGAGGGCGGTCACAGCGCCAGCATCCGTTCCACCGAGGCGCGGGCGCGCTCCGCCACGCTGGCCTCGATGGTCACTTCGTGCAGGTTGCCTTCCAGCGCCTTGCGGATGTTGGACAAAGTGATCTTCTTCATGTGCGGGCAGAGATTGCAGGGCCGCACGAAGTCGATGTCCGGATAATGCACGGCGACATTGTCGCTCATGGAGCATTCGGTGAGCAGCACCACGCGCGGCGGGCGCTTCTGCCCCACATAGTCGGCCATGGCGGCGGTGGAGCCGGCGAAATCCGCCTCCGCCACCACCTCCGGCGGGCATTCGGGATGCACCAGCACGGTGACGCCGGGATTGGCAGCGCGCAATTCGCGCACGTCCTCCGCCGTGAAGCGCTCGTGCACCTCGCACTGGCCGGCCCAGGAGATGATCTCGATGCCGGTCTCGGCGGCCACGTTCTTGGCCAGATACTGGTCGGGCAGCATGATCACCTTCGGCACGCCGAAGCTTTTCACGATCCGCGCCGCATTGCCCGAGGTGCAGCACACGTCCACCTCCGCCTTCACGGCGGCCGAGGTGTTCACATAGGCGATGACGGGCAGGCCGGGATGGGCCTGCCGCATGAGGCGCACATCCTCCGCCGTGATGGAATCGGCCAGCGAGCAGCCGGCGCCGGCATCCGGGATGAGGACCGTCTTGCCGGGATTCAGCAGCTTCGCCGTCTCGGCCATGAAATAGACGCCGGCGAGCACGATCACGTCCGCATCCACCCGCATGGCCTCGCGGGCCAGCGCCAGGCTGTCGCCCACGATGTCGGCAACGCAGTGGAAGATTTCCGGCGTCTGGTAATTGTGCGCCAGGATCACCGCGTTGCGCTCGCGCTTCAGGCGCAGGATGGCTTCGGCATCCTCGGCGAAGAAGGCCCAGTCGGCGGGCGGGACCACGCGCCGGATGCGCTCATAGAGCGGCGCGGTGCGGGCGAAGGCCTCGGAGAGGGCGCTTCCGGCGCCGCTGGTTTCGGCGAGGGCAGGCTGGGCGAATGCGACCATTGTCTATACTCAGTTTGAGCATATGTCTGGCATATGCTTATACTGAGCATAAGCACTGTCAAGTGGGCGCGAGGGGTAATTTCGTGCCGGCCAGCGCCCGCTCCTCCACCACCGTGTGGCGGAAGCGGAAGAGTTTCGCAGGCCGGCCAAGGCTTTCGGAGGTGGTGCCGCCGGTTTCCTCCACCAGTTCCTGTTGTTCCATCAGCCGGCGAAAATTCTGCTTGTGCAGGGTGCGTCCTGCGATTGCTTCTACGCAACGTTGCAGCTGGAGCAAGGTGAAGGTGGGCGGCATCAGCTCGAACACCACGGGACGATACTTGATCTTGGCCCGCAGCCGCGCGATCCCGGTGGCGAGGATGCGCCGGTGGTCGGCGATCATGGGCCGGCCGGCGCCGCCTTCCTCGCTCTTGCCCTCGCGGCGCAGGCGCTCGGCCACGATGCCGGCCTCGTACAGCATCTCGTAGCGCTGGAGGGTCAGTTCCTCGTTCCAGCGGGCGCCGTCGAGGGCGAAGGTGGCGGCCGCCCGCAGGCGCCGCTCGCTGCGCATGCCGGTGGTGGGCGCGTCCTCCGCCCATGCGGACAGCGCGGGCGCCAGCACCCTGCCGATCACCGGCGGCGGCCCGGCGCGGTGGTCCTCCCAGGGGAAATATTCATACCAGCCGTGCCAGCCGGCCTCGGCCGCGTCGTGCTCCCGCGTCAGCCCCAGATAGGAGATGGAGATGGTGCGCGGCGCGGTATCCGCGTCGGCGCGGTCCTTGTCGGCGAAGGTGTAGAGCTGCTCCACATAGCCCAGCGGATGGTGGGTCTGCTGCTCCACCCAGTCGCGCAGGCCCTGCTGGAGCGAGCGGTGGGCCAGTTCGAACGGGCCGGAGGGCAGGGCGCCGCCCTTGGCCACCGTCATCACTCGCGGCTCGCCGGCGGTCACCGCCGCGAGCACGGCGATGAGATCCACGACCACGGATCGGCTGGCGCGCTGGGAACCCGGCATGTCGCTCACGGCAGGGAGAAAGGCTGGCGGGATGGCGAGGCCATCCGCTGCGCCCCCGATAGCACGCCCACCGCGCGGGACGGAAGCGCGGCAAAGGAAGGGGGAGGGGGCTGGGGAGAGC
>NZ_JAIVFN010000143.1 GCF_030015065.1 Xanthobacter autotrophicus
TGGCGCCGGTCACCGATCCGCCGCTCTGGACATTCAGCGTGCCGCTCGATCCATTGTTGTTGCCGACATAGATAACGTTGCTGCTGCCGACGTTGCCGCCGTTCTGAACCGTCAGCGACCCGGTGCCGGACAAGCCGACGATTAGGTTTGTGGTGGAAGTCAGTTGCGATCCCGTGCCGGTGATCGTGGCTGTCCCCGTCGACCCGGTGGTGTTGCCAATATAGACGTTGGCGCCAGTCACCGATCCGCCGCTCTGGACATTCAGCGTGCCGTTCGAGCCGGTGTTGTTGCCGACATAGATAACGTTGCCGCTACTGACGGCGCCGCTATCGGAAACGGTCAGCGACCCGGTGCCGTTGTCGCCGGCCAGGATTAGGCCGGTATTGGTCAATTGCGACCCTGCGCCGGTGACGGTAACTGCGCCGCTCGAACCGGCGTTCACACCGATACTGACAGAGGAGCCGTTGCTGATGACCTTGCCACCGTCCTCGACAACGAGTGACCCCTTGGTGGTGCGACCGACATAGAGGAGGCCGGCAGCGCTAATAACGAGTTGCGACCCGGCGCCGGTGACGGAGATTTGTCCCGTATTGATCCCGTCGATCCAGACATGCGAGGAGGTCGTCACAACCCCGCCATCCTCGATGAAAAGCGATCCCGCACTGCCATTGTTTGTAACAAACAGAGTGGCGAGAGCCATTTGCGATCCCGCGCCGGTGACGGTGGCGGTGCCCGATGAGCTGAAACTGCTATTGCCGATATTGAAAGTGCCGCCGCTGCTGACCTTGCCGCCGTTCGAAACCGTGAGCGATCCCGTGCCGTTGTAACCAATCGTGCCTCCGGTGGAAGAGATCAGTTCCGACCCGCTGCCCGTGACCATCACTGTGCCGTTTGAACCGGCGCTATAGCCCGCGTAGAGGGTGGAACTGTTGACCTTGCCGCCGTTCTGAACCGTCAGCGACCCGGTGCCGGTGCCGGAATTGCCGACGATGATACTTCCAGAGGCAGTCCACTGCGATCCAGCCCCCGTGACGGTGGCGTCTCCAGTCGAGCCTGCAGCATACCCTAGATAGACGTTGGCGCCGGAAAGTGTCCCGCCGCTCTGGATGACAAGTGTTCCGGTGTTTCCACTGGACGTCCCGAGACGCACCTGAGACGCCGTCGCCCCTGGCCCGGCGACGCTAACGCCTGTCGTGTTGATAAGAGCGTTGTCGGTGGCGGTGGGCAGGATGTCGCTCGACCAGTTCTGCGCCGTCAGCCAGTCGCCCGTTCCGGCACCGTTGTCGAACATGTAGTTGGCGGCCAGCGCAGGAACGCCCGCGAGGCAGGTAAGGCAGGTTGAAAGCAGGAGTGCTGTTAATTTCATACATTTATCAATATAGAGAAATATAAACGCTAAAATATATCGTAATATTTTTAGATACTTAAATTTAAGCCATTGATCAAATGTATTATTATTTGCTCACGATCTTTTCCCGTTCATTCTATTCGCCTGATGAGGCAGAAACACGGGTCCATGTCCGTGTATCGGCAAAAGCTTGTCAGCTTTACCTCACTGCCCTCACTTTAGTTGTGTCATTCAGCCATTTCTGGTTGTGCACTGCAGATGGCGGGCTTCGACGTTCATTCGCCCATCCATCAGGGTTGGCGACAGTATCTTTCCTGTAATCCGACCACCCATTGCCGCCTCGCGCCCGCGCTGGGGCGGGGAAAGCCACCGTTGCCATGCCCCTCGACACCAACAAGTACTGGCCGTATCTCGACGGCTTCGACCTGACCGACGACCAGAAGGACGCCATGATTGAGGCGCTCTGGAGCATCGCCGAAGCCGTGGCGGATCTCGCCTACGGGATACACTCGACCCAGCTTATCGAAGTTGCCAATGATAATGATTCCTCTTGCAATTCCAGTGTGATAAAATTTTTTCAGTTAGCCGCCAACGATCCAGTTCTGGACAAGCTCACCGCCATAGCGGATGAGCGCGCGGCTGACAACGACAACATCCCGCTGTCACAACAACAAGAAAAGGAGGCCGGGACATGAGCGGCACCAATCCACCTACCCACGCCGTCATCTACTGCCGCGTCTCCGGCAAAAAGCAGGCAATCGAAGGTCAGGGCCTCGTTTCGCAGGAGAGCCGTTGCCGGGACTATGCCCGCGAGAAGGGTTACGAAGTCGTCGCCGTCTTCACCGACGATGTCAGTGGCGGCGGCGACTTCATGAAGCGCCCCGGCATGGTCCGGCTGCTACGCTATCTCGACGATCATCCCGACCGCGCCTTTGTGGTGATCTTCGACGACCTCAAGCGCTATGCCCGCGACACGGTCTTCCACCTCAAGCTCCGCCACGAGATGGCGCTTAGGAACGCCACCCGCGCCTGTCTCAATTTCCGGTTCGAGGATTCTCCGGAAGGCGAGTTCATCGAGACCGTTATCGCGGCGCAGTCCCAGCTGGAGCGCCAACAGAACAGCCGGCAGGTCAGCCAGAAGATGCGGGCGCGCATGCTGGCCGGATTCTGGGTGTTCCGCGCCCCGGTGGGCTATTGCTACGAAAAGGCCAGGGAAGGTGGCAAGGTGCTCGTCCCGGACCCACAGACTGCCCCTATCATCCGCGACGTGCTCGAAGGCTTCGCGTCTGGCCGGTTTGCCTCCCAGATGGAGGTCAAGAGCTACCTCGACCGCTATCCCGGCTTCCTCTACCGGGGCAGCGAGACCATCTACAAGCAGCGCATCCGGGACCTTCTGGAATGCCCCCTCTACGCCGGGTACATCGAGGCCCGCAAATGGGGCATTTCCCTGATGAAGGGCCGGCACGAGCCGCTCGTCTCCTATGAAACGCACCAGCGCGTATTGGAGCGCCTGCACAAGCCGCAGGGGACCTTCGTACGCCGGGACATGCGGGACGACTTCCCTCTGCGAGGTCTTGTCACCTGTGCCTGCTGCGAGCGGCCCATGACCGCCGCCTGGTCCACGGGGCGGAACGGGAAATATCCCTATTATCTCTGCCAGACCAAGGGCTGCACACATGCGGGCAAGTCCGTGCGCAAGGAGAAGATCGAAGGGGAGTTCGAATCGCTCCTCGACCACCTGCGCCCGTCAGAGCCCATCATGGCCATGCTTCGCGCGATGGTGATGGAGACGAGCGCGGACCGCCACCGGACCCATGCCGAGCAGGTCGCGGCCCTCAAGGCCGAACTGGCGGGTTTCGAGCGCAGGAAGGCCCAGCTCATGGAGCGGCTGCTGGCCGCCAGCGATTCGGTCCTCATCTCGCTCTACGAGGAACAGGTGCGGGAGCTGCACCAGCGCAAGATCGCGCTGGAGGAAAAACTGGCCGGAAGCCCCCGTCCGCTGGCCGATATCGAGACCCGTTATCGAACCGCTCTCAGTTTCGTCGGAAACCCGCGGAAACTCTGGGAGTCCGGCGACCTCAAGCGCCGCAGGCTGGTGCCCAAACTGCTCTTTGGTGGTCGCCTGCCGTATGACCGAAATGTGGGCTATCGAACCGGCGGCATCGCCCATCCCTTCAGGGCTTTGCAGCTGATCGAGACCGGAAAGTCCGGAATGGTGCGGGTGGTCGGACTCGAACCGACACTCTGTCACCAGAAACGGATTTTGAGTCCGTCGCGTCTACCAGTTCCGCCACACCCGCGCGAAGGCTTGCCGGAGGCGAGGCGCCTCCGCGGCAGTGCCGGCCGCTCGCGCTGCTATAGCGGCAAGGGGCCGGCGCGGCAACCGAGCGGGAACGCCCGTTCACACGCCGCGTGGCAGGAGATCGGAACGCCATGCGCCGGGCAGGCGCACCACCGAGCGGACGGCCGCCCGCGGCAGGGACACGCCACGCCGCTCCCCGGTCGCAGCCTCGGGCGCAAGGGCGGCGAGGAAGTCCTGGGCCCAGCGGTCGATGTCCCGCGTCTCCAGCACCTGCATCATGCGGGCATGGCGCTCGCGCCGCTCGGCGAGCGGCATCTCCAGGGCGCGGCGCAGGGCGCTCGCCATCCCCTCCGTGTCGTGCGGATTGACGATAAGGGCGCCCGTGCCCATCTCGGCCGCCGCCCCGGCGAACTGGGACAGGATGAGCACGCCGGGATCGGCCGGATCCTGCGCGGCCACGAACTCCTTGGCCACGAGGTTCATGCCGTCGCGCAGGGGCGTCACCATGGCCACCTGGGCGGCGCGGTAGAAGCCCGCCAGGGCCGAGCGCGAATAGGTGCGGTTCACATAGCGCAGCGGCGTCCACGAGACGTCCGAATAGGCGCCGTTGATCTGCCCCGCCTTGTGGGAGACGTAGCGGTCCATCTCCTGGTATTCAGGCACGTCGGTGCGGCTTTTGGGCGTGATCTGCACGAACGAGACCCGGTCATGCCATTCCGGCTGGGTCTTGAGGAAGTGCTCGTAGGCATCGAGGCGGTTGGGGATGCCCTTGGAATAGTCCAGCCGGTCCACGCCGATGATGAGCTTCTTTCCCATCAGGCTGTCGCGAAAGGCTTTCACGAAGGGGGCACGGCTCGCATGCCGGGCCCGCCGCGCGAAAGCCGCCGTCTCGATGCCCACCGGGAAGGTGCCGAGCCTCACCCGCCGCCCGCCGATGTCGCAGCCCGTGCCGTCCGGCGTCGGCTGGCCGCCGCGGGTTTCCAGATAGCGCGCGAAATTGTCCCGGTCGCCTTCGGTCTGGAAGCCCACGAGATCGTAATAGGCGAGCGCTCCCACGGTCTCGCCGTGCTGCGGCAGGGCCTGCACGATATCGGACGGCGGCATGGGGATATGGAGGAAGAAGCCGATGCGGTTCCTGTGGCCGCGCTCGCGCAGGTATTTGGCGAGGGGCATCATATGGTAGTCGTGGATCCACAGGATGTCGTCGGGGCGGATGATCTGTTCCAGGTGATCCGCGAACATGCGGTTGACGCGGATGTAGCCCGACAGGTCGGAGCGGAGGAACTCCGACAAATCCACCCGGTAATGCAGGACGGGCCACAACACCCGGTTGGCAAAGCCGTTGTAATATTCCTGGTGATCCTCGGCCTTCAGGTCGACCACCGCATAGGTGATGCCCGCCTTGCGGGTGACCTCCGGAATGTCGGACGGCTCGGGGCAGATGCGTCCGCTCCAGCCGAACCAGATCCCGCCCTTGTCCTTGAGGGCGGCATTCACCGCCACCGCCAGTCCGCCGGCCGAGACCCCAGAACGCTGGGGAACCGCCACACGATTGGATACGACCACGATGCGAGACACGAAGGTCACCTCCTGCGTTGCCGCGGCGCCGCCGCGAGGTGGGTGAGGAAGGCGCGCACCGACCCGGGGTCGGGGAGCACCCCGTGGGCGCCCGGACGCGGCGCGCCGACCGCGAGGGCGAGGCCGCCCCGCGCAGCGACGGCGCTGAAGGCAGCCTCATCGGTGACGTCGTCGCCGATGAAGACCGGAATGCGCCCGGCAAACGGGGCGCGGGCCATGAAGTCGGCCACCGCTGTGCCCTTGTCCAGGCTGGCGGGCTTGACCTCGAGCACGCAATGGCCGGGCATCAGGCGCACATCCACCCGCTCGCCCACGATGGCGCGCAGCGCGTCCTCGAGCCGCTCCCGGGCATCGGGCGCCGCGCGGTAATGGACGGCGATGGCGGTTCCCTTGTCCTCGGCGAACACGCCGTCGAACGCGCCGGCCGCCGCCTTCACCTCGCGGGCCAGCGCCTCGTCGAGGGCCGGCGCGGAGCGGATCCTGTCCTCCGGCGCAAGGCGCATCTGCGCCCCGTGGCTGCCCGCCGCGGCAAATCCGAAGGGATGGAAGAGCACATCGAGGGATTGGATGGTGCGTCCGCTGACGAGGGCGAGGGCTCCGCCGGCCCGCCCGGCCAGCGTGGCGAGCACCTGCGGCAGAAGCTGCGGCACCCGGACCGCATCCGGATGGGGCGCGATGTCGATCAGGCTGCCATCCACGTCGAGGAAGAAAGCGTGCGTGTCCGCGCGCACCTGCGCGCAAGCTGCCGGAAACCGCGGGTCGATGCCGTCCCCCGCGGCTGGAGCGCCCTGATGAGCAACGCCCCGGGCCTCGGCGTCCTTGGGTGCGGTCGGGTGCGGCGCGCAGAGCACAAGCCTTCTCCTTATCCCATTACAGTCGATGTAACGCCCGCACCCTCGCCATGGTTCCCCCGCATGATCGACGCAATGCCGCCATCCCGCGTCCACACCGGCAGAACCGTGGAACCGGAACCGTTACAGCGCGTTCAGGAAACGGCTCACGGGAGAACGCTCGATGCTCGGACGGCACAGGAATTCCACGGTGGATGGATTGAATCGCCGCGTCGCTGCGCTCAAGGACGAGATTGATGCGCTGCAATCCGCCCTGTGGCCCCGCCAGGGCAGCTTCGACCGGCTGGCGTCGGAGGCCCAGGACTGGATTTCCGAGCGCGCCGAATCCCTGCCCCGGATCAGCCTGCCCGAGGTCCGTCGTAAGGTATCAAAACACCTTCCAGCGTCCTCTCGGTCTTTAGCGGTGGTTGCTGCGGCGCTGGTGGTGGGCGCGGGCGTGGGCTGCGTGCTATATGCCCTGACGTCGGGACAGAAAGGCCGCCCGGCAGGGACCGGGGCGAGGGACGGCGTCCGTCGCCCGGCGTCAAAGGTGGCCGAGTGATTTGAAGGGATGCCCGGCACGCCGCCGGGGTCAGTAAGGGAGAACATGATGAAAGCGGCTCTCATTGTGTGCGCGCTGGCGCTGGGGCTGGCTGGTTGCAGCGAGTATTCGCGGCAGGACCGGGCCGTGGGCGGCGCGGTGATCGGCGGCGGGACGGGCGCGCTCATCGGCGCCGCGGCGACGGGCACGGGCACGGGCGCCCTGGTGGGCGGCCTGATCGGTGCCGGCACCGGCGCCATCATCGGCGCCGAGACCACCCCGCGGGCCTGCTGGGCGCGCGACGCCTATGGCAACCGCTACCGGGTGCAGTGCCCCTGAGGCACGGTTCGCCCGAGGCAACCGGAACGAGACAACCGGAACGAGGAAGGGGCGCCCCCGGCGCCCCTTTTCTTTTGCCTGCCGACCGTCATCCGTGGCCCGCCTGTCCTGTCCGGGATCTGCCCGGCGCGGTGGATGGCCGCGCGGTCGCAACGGGGCATTTACCCTGACGCCCCCATAAGGAGGTCACTCCAAGCAACTCGGGGCGGGCCGCGCCAGCGGACCCGCCCTTTCTTTTCCCGCCTCGTCACGCCTCCGGCCGGCGTCAGGGGGCCCGCCCCCGACGCATGAAGCCCATGACCGCCGAGATCAGGAAAAGGATGATCGCGACGAAGAATATGATCTTCGCGATCTCGATGGCGGTTCCGGCGATGCCGCCGAAACCGAGAACTGCCGCGATCAGCGCGACGACAAGGAATGTAAGCGCCCAGCTCAGCATTTCGCATTCTCCATTTCTGCTTTGGCCGTTGCATCGGCTTTCGAGGAAAAAGACCGGGCATGATCCGATTCAGCGTGTCGTGCCGGGCCAGAACTCCTCGATCATCCGGATCAATCACTTGCATCGCTCGTTTGCGCACCCAACGGCCGAGCTCGGCCGGAAGTTCCCCCGCCCTGGCGCGAAAGTGAGGCCGCCAGGCACTGGAACCAAAGGCGAGGTGACGCGTTTCAAGTCAGGCTGAGAGATACGAGTGGAGGAGCGGCATGAGCGAACCGCGACATGTGCCGACATCCGGCAGCTGGCCTGCCAGCGCAGCGCCCCATGGATATGACCGGACGGAGTTCCGTCCGGGTGAAAGCCGCAGGGATTATCCGCGACGCCCTCGCGTTCCCGATGAGGAACGGCGCCTGCTGCGCGAGGCCGAGGCCGCGTTCGAGGGTCCGGACCGCCGTCTCGATATCGACGCCGCCCTGTCCGGCGACCACGGCGCCAATCCGCCGGCAGATGACGGGGAGCGACCATCGCGCCTCTATCGGGAATAAGGGCGGACCGGCCCTGCCCCCCGGCACCGATCGCGGTCCCGGTTCCCGGCGTCGCGGGCTCCATTGCCCGGCAGACCGCAACAATTGTCATATTGCAACGCACGCAGGCGGGTGTCAGATGTGGAACCCGCCCGCGCCTGTCCAGAAGAACCGCCATGCGAACGGCACGTCCTGAAGGCCTACTCGACACTCCCATGACGATGCAGCACCAGAAAGAGGCAAGCGGCATGCGAACGCCTCACCGTCGCGATATCTCCGCACGGCAGGACCTTTTGGGCCGTGAGCTTCGCCAGCTGTTCGACGATTACACGCAGGAAGACATGCCCGGCGACCTGCAGAAGCTCGCCGAGCAGCTTCAGGCGGCATTCGAAGGACGCGGCGACGAGCCCTCCGACCCCGAGCCCTCCGACCCCAAGTCGTCCAACCCCAAGTCGTCCAACCCGGTGTCCGCCGGGCAGGCCCCGTCCGAGCCCGCGCGCAACGGCAAGGGCGATGCCGAAAGCGCTATCGCCAAATCCCCCCCCGACGGCGCCGAATACTGAGGCGCCGCCGGCCGGCCCTCCACCGGACTGTGACCCGAGGCGGCGCCCGCCGGCGTCAGTGCGGGAGCCCCGCCAACGGGCGAGCGCCGGGACCAGCGGATCGCCCGGCCTTCTCTCCATTGCTTCACCGCTCCCCGGTTCCGCCAGTGCTCCGCCCTGTCGCGGGCATCGGGTGGCGCCGACCCGGCTCCGTCCGCGCCGACCCGGACCGGGCCGCGCCGCGCCGCGCAGGATCGCAACGCGCAGGATCGGGCTGCCGCGGCCGCCGGCCTTCCCCCGCGCCATCCTGCCCACGGATTTCAGGCCGACTTTCGCGCCGCTGCGGCGGCTTTAACCCGTTCGCAATACCGCCCTCGGCAAGGTGCGCCCCATGGCGCGCATCTCCCTGTGGTTCCTCCTTCCTGCGCTGCTCCTCGCGGGGCTGCTCTCCGGCTGCCGTCTCGGCCTCGATTCGCGCGACCCCTGGCGCGCGGAAGCCGAGGAGCAATGCATCGCGCAGAAGGGTGTCGTCCCCTCCGCCTTCATGGAGCCCGTGCCGGCCATCGACGGGCCGGGCGTGTGCGGCATGGAGCACCCGTTCCGTGTCAGCGCCTTCGCCGAGGGCAACGTGGTGCTGGAGCCGGCCGGACGGCTCGCCTGCCCCGTCATCCGCGAGACCGACCTGTGGCTGCAGGACGTGGTGCAGCCGGCCGCCCTCGCCTGGCTCGGCCAGCCCGTCGTCGCCATCCGGCAGATGTCGGCCTATTCCTGCCGCGGCATGAACGGCAATCCCAACGCCAAGATCTCCGAGCATGCCTTCGGCAACGCCCTCGACGTGGGCGCCTTCCGCACCGCCGACGGGCGCTGGATCACCGTGAAGGACGGCTGGAAGGGCACGCCGGAGGAACGCGGCTTCCTCCTCCAGGTGCAGGCGGGGGCCTGCGAGCGCTTCACCACCGTGCTGGCGCCCGGCTCCAACATCTTCCACTACGACCACATCCATGTGGACCTGATGCGCCATGAAAAGGGGCGCACCATCTGCAAGCCGGCGCCGCGGCCCATGCCGGCGCCCATGGCGGTGAAGGCCCCGCCCATGGCGTCGGCTCCGGAAAGCCCGCCGCCCTACGCGCGCGCCACCTATACGCCGCCCGCACCGGAGCCGGCCGCGCCGCCGCCGCCCGCACCGGTCCAGCAGCCGCCCTTCTTCTCCACCT
>NZ_JAIVFN010000144.1 GCF_030015065.1 Xanthobacter autotrophicus
CCCCCTTGGCCACCCCCTCGGCCACCGCAGCCGATCCGGTGGCGCTGGCGGCCGAGCTGATCCGCGCGCCCTCGGTGACGCCGCGCTCCGCCGGCGCGCTGGAGCTGGTGGCCGGGAGGCTGGAGGCCGCCGGATACCGGGTGGAGCGGCTGACCTTCGAGACCGGGGGCATCCCCATCCCCAACCTGTATGCCCGCATCGGCACGGACAGCCCGAACCTGTGCTTCGCCGGCCATGTGGACGTGGTGCCGGAAGGCGATACCGCCCAATGGGCCCACGGCCCCTTTGCCGGCACGGTGCAGGACGGCGTGCTCTACGGGCGCGGGGCGGTGGACATGAAGGGGGCGGTGGCCGCCTTCCTCGCCGCCGCGCTGGCGCACGGCAAGCCGGCGAGGGGAAGCCTCTCCTTCCTCATCACCGGCGACGAGGAGGGCCCGGCGCTGGACGGCACGGTGCAGGTGGTGGAATGGCTGAAGGCCAAAGGCGAGACCATCGACCATTGCGTGCTGGGCGAGCCCACCAACCCCGACGCGCTGGGCGACGCCTTCAAGGTGGGCCGGCGCGGCAGCCTCTCGGGCATCATCACGGTGAAGGGGGTGCAGGGCCACGTGGCCTATCCGCACCTTGCCGACAATCCCGTTCCCCGCCTCGTGAAGCTGGTGGCCGCGCTCACCGCCGCGCCGCTGGACGAAGGCTCGGACTTCTTCCCGCCCTCCAACCTGGAAGTGGTTTCGGTGGACGTGGGCAATCCCGTCTTCAACCTCATCCCGGCGCAGGCCACCGCGCGCTTCAACGTGCGCTTCAACGACCGGTTCTCGCTGGAGAGCCTGAAGGGCGAGATCGTCCGCCGCCTCGATACGGCCGGCGCGGCCTATGCCCTCGACTTCCAGCCGGGGGCGAGCCAGAGCTTCCTCACCGCCCCCGGCCCGTTCACCGACCTTGTCGCCGACGCGGTGGAGGCGGTGACGGGGCGCCGGCCCGAGCCCTCCACCTCGGGGGGCACGTCCGACGCGCGCTTCATCAAGGATCTCTGCCCGGTGGTGGAATTCGGCCTCGTCGGCCGCACCATGCACAAGGTGGACGAGGCGACGCCGGTGGCGGATGTCCACGCCCTCACCGCCATCTACGGCCGCATCATCGCGCGCTATTTCGCGACGTTCGCCTGAACCGGACCGGACCCATGCCCCTGAACGAGACCTTCTCCCGCCTCGACGTGGGCGATCGCGACATTGCCGTGCGCGCGGTGGCCGGGGCCGCGCCGGGCCTGTTCTGGCTGGGCGGCTTCAAGTCCGACATGACCGGCACCAAGGCCGAGCATCTCGCCCAATGGGCCGCCGACCACGGCCGCGCCAACGTGCGCTTCGACTATTCCGGCCACGGCACGTCCGGCGGCGCCTTCGAGGACGGCACCATCTCGCGCTGGCTGGAGGAGGCGGCGGCGGTCTTCGACGCCAAGACGCACGGCGAGCAGGTGGTGATCGGCTCGTCCATGGGCGGCTGGATCGCGCTTCTGCTGGCGCGCCTGCTGGCGAAGCGGGGCGAGACGCGCCTCAGGGGGCTGGTGCTGGTGGCCCCGGCTCCGGACTTCACCGAGGACCTCATGTGGGCGCGCTTCCCACCGGATGTGCGCGCCGTCATCGAGACAAGCGGGCGGTTCGAGAAGCCCTCGGCCTATTCCGATTCGCCCTATGTGATCACCCGCGCCCTCATCGAGGACGGGCGCCGCCATCTGCTGCTCGGGGCCCCGTTCGCGGTGGGCTGCCCGGTGCGCATCCTGCAGGGGGCGCGGGACGAGGACGTGCCGTGGGACCACGCCATGCGCCTCGTGAGCTGCCTCGCCGAGGACGACGTGGTGTTCTCCCTCGTCAAGGACGGCGACCACCGCCTCTCGCGCCCGGAAGACCTGGAGCGCCTGACCGACGCGGTGGCGCAGCTGGCGTGAGAGCCAGCCCCGGACCCACGGCAACGGGACGCCCGGCCGGAAACGACAAAAACCCGCGGAGGCATGGCCACCCGCGGGTCGATTCGTCGAAAACAGCGCCCGGAGCCCCGGGCACAGCCTCAGGCCGCGGCGGGTTCCGCCTCGGCGGCCGCAGCCTTGGCGATCAGGCGCTTGAACTCGAGCGCGCGCGGGGACAGCTCCTCGTCGCGGGCCTTCTTGAGGAAGGCGTCGAGGCCGCCGCGATGATCCACGCTCTTGAGCGCGTTGGCGCTCACCCGCAGGCGGATGGTGCGCTTCAGCGTCTCGCTCTCAAGGGTGACGTTGCACAGGTTCGGGAGGAACCGGCGCTTGGTCTTGTGGTTCGAGTGGCTCACCGTGTGGCCGCTCAGAACCCCCTTGCCGGTCAGATCACACCGCCGGGACATGGCAGAAGTCCTTCTTATCTGGTCTTCAGCAGGGAACGCGAAGCTGGGCCAGACGACCCTGCCGCACTCACCCGCTCTATCGGGAAGCGGCTCGTATAGGGGCAGAGCGCTGCTGCGTCAAGGTATGAGAGGACGCGGCGGCGCTTCCCCCGCCGCCCGGATCACCCCGGCAGCAGCACGCCCCTGCCCTTCTGTACCACGCCGGCGATGAAATCCGCCGCCACGCGGATGCGGGCGAGGTCGCGGGTGTCGGTGTGGGTGAGCAGCCAGAAGGTGCGCGTCAGCCCCACCTCGCCGGGCAGGATGGGCACCAGCGCGTCCGGCCGCTCCCCCGCGAACAGGTCCGCCATGAAGCAGGGCAACACGCACACCCCCGCCCCCGCCTGCGTCGCGGTGAGTTGGGCAACGAGGCTCGAACTCTTCAGCCGAACGCGGATGTCCTTGGCCACCAGGGGCACGTAATCCAGCTCCGGCGCGTAGATCAGGTCGTCCACATAGCCGATGAAGGGGTGGCGCTGGAGGCCGGCACGGCTCTCGATGGGCCCGTGCCGCTCCAGATAGGCCCGCGCCGCATAGAGCCCCAGCCGGTAGTCGGTGAGCTTGCGGGCGTGCAGCCGTCCCTCCTTCGGCCGCGACAGGGAGATGGCAATGTCCGCCTCGCGCTTCGACAGGGAGAACAGGCGCGGCATGGCGAGGAGCTGGATGTCCAGCTCCGGGTGCAGGTCGGCCAGCGCCGAGATGCGCGGGGCGAGGAAGAAGGTGCCGAACCCGTCCGGCGCGCCGATGCGCACGGTGCCGGCGACGCCGAGGTCCGCGCCGCCGATCTCCCCCTGCGCCGCCAGCGCCAGGGTCTCCATGCCCTCGGCGGCGGCCATCAGGCGCTCGCCGGCGGCGGTGAGGCCGTAGCCGTGGGGCCGGCGGTCGAACAGCTTCGCCCCCAGCGCCGCTTCCAGCGCGCCGATGCGCCGGCTCACCGTGGAATGTTCCACCTTCAGCCGCGCCGCCGCCACCGTGAGCCGCCCCGCCCGCGCCACCGCGAGGAAGAAGATCAGGTCCGACCACTCGAAATCGCCCGCGCGCACGGCTCTCCCTCATGTGATTCCGGCGGCCGATGGCCCCATCGGCCGCCATGACAAGCCCGCGCGGCGCCCGGCTCCGGCCTTGGCCGGAACCGGTCTCAAGATCCGCAACGCGGGAATAGCCGGGCTGCGGAGCGACACGCTTGCTCCACCGGTCGAAGACCGGGGCGGTTGATGTGAATTGGCGCACATCAATGGTGCGGAGATTGCCGTAGCTGTGCACAAAAAGATAGGGCAATGTGCCGGCCAATCAAACGGCGCCCCCGCGGCGCCGGACGCATTGGAAACGCACCACGAGGGAACACCCATCATGCGCGAGATCGGCCATTTCATCGGCGGCAAGCACGTGCCCGGCACGTCGGGCCGCTATGCCGACGTCTACCAGCCCATGACCGGCGAGGTGATCGCCCATGTGGCCCTCGCCTCCACCGACGAACTGAACGCCGCCGTGGCCAACGCCAAGGCGGCGCAACCGGCGTGGGCCGCCACCAATCCCCAGCGCCGCGCCCGCGTGCTGATGAAGTTCCTGGAGCTGGTGCAGCGCGACTACGACAAGCTCGCCGACCTCCTCGCCCGCGAGCACGGCAAGACCGTGCCGGACGCCCGCGGCGACATCCAGCGCGGGCTGGAAGTGGTGGAGTTCGCGGTGGGCATCCCCCACCTCATGAAGGGCGATTATTCCGACGGCGCCGGCCCCGGCATCGACATTTATTCCATGCGCCAGGCGCTGGGCGTGGTGGCGGGCATCACCCCGTTCAACTTCCCGGCCATGATCCCCATGTGGAAGTTCGGCCCCGCCATCGCCTGCGGCAACGCCTTCATCCTGAAGCCGTCCGAGCGCGATCCCGGCGTGCCCATGCTGCTGGCCGAGCTGATGCTGGAAGCCGGCCTGCCGCCCGGCATCCTCAACGTGGTGAACGGCGACAAGGAATCGGTGGACGGCATCCTCGACCATCCGGACATCCAGGCCATCGGCTTCGTGGGCTCCACCGCCATCGCCCAGTACATCTATGCCCGTGGCGCGGCCAACGGGAAGCGGGTGCAGGGCTTCGGCGGCGCCAAGAACCACATGATCATCATGCCCGACGCCGACATGGACCAGGCCGTGGACGCTCTCATCGGCGCCGGCTACGGCTCCGCCGGCGAGCGCTGCATGGCCATCTCGGTGGCGGTGCCGGTGGGCGAGGACGCCGCCGAGCGGCTGCTGGAAAAGCTGGTGCCCCGCGTCGAGAGCCTCAAGATCGGCCCCTCCACCGACGGATCGGCGGACTTCGGCCCCCTCGTCACCCGCGAGGCGGTGGAGCGCGTGAAGGGCTATGTGGACCTCGGCATAAAGGAAGGCGCCAAGCTGCTGGTGGACGGCCGCGGCTTCAAGATGCAGGGCTATGAGAACGGCTTCTACATGGGCGGCTGCCTGTTCGACCATGTCACCGCCGACATGCGCATCTACAAGGAGGAGATCTTCGGACCCGTCCTCTCCGTGGTGCGCGCCCCCGACTATCACGAGGCCCTGCGGCTTCCCACCGAGCACGAATACGGCAACGGCGTCGCCATCTACACCCGCGACGGCGACGCGGCGCGCGACTTCGCCTCCAAGGTGAACGTGGGCATGGTGGGCATCAACGTGCCGATCCCGGTGCCGCTAGCCTACCACACCTTCGGCGGCTGGAAGCGCTCGGGCTTCGGCGACCTCAACCAGCACGGGCCGGACGGCGTGCGCTTCTACACCAAGACCAAGACCGTCACCTCCCGCTGGCCCTCGGGCATCAAGGACGGCGCGGACTTCGTCATCCCCACCATGGGGTGAGGACCCGTCCTTGCGCGCGACATCTCGTGCTATCATTTTTGATAGCACGAGATGAACGCAGGGGGAGGCCATGGCCCAGGTGCTGATCCGCAACATTCCCGACGAGACCCTCAACGTCTACCGGGAGCGGGCCAAGCGGAACGGGATCTCGCTGGAGCAGGAGATCCGCAACCTGCTGGAGCGGAACCGGCCCTATACGCCGGAGGAGCGGGTGGCGGTGTCGCGGTATTTCCGCTCACGCACCAAGCCCTCTCCCCCCTTGACCCTCGATGAGATCCGCGAGGGCAGCAAGTGAGCCGTTTCATCGTAGATGCCTCCATCGCGCTGAAATGGTTCTTCGACGAGGGCGACGAAGCACAGGCCGAAGCCCTTGCCGCCTCCGGCGCCACCCTTCTGGCGCCGGTTCTGATCCAGACGGAAGTCGCGAACGCCCTGTGGAAGAAGGGCCGGACGGGAGCGGTGACGGTGACCGAGGCGATCGACATCTGCGCCCAGCTGCCTGCATTCTTCGAGCGGCTCGTTCCAGTAGAGCCGCTGCTTCCCGAAGCCATTGCGCTGTCGTTCCGGCTGGATCACCCCATCTACGACTGCATCTATCTCAGCCTTGCCCGCGATGCCGATTGCCCGCTCGTGACCGCCGATCGCCGACTGGTCCAGAAGACCAGGGGCGAAGCCGGCCTGCCGAACCTCATCCCCCTCGATCACTGGCGCCCCTGACATGTTCACGCTCACCGAGGACCAGATCGCCATCCGCGACATGGCGCGGGATTTCGCGAACGCCGAGATCGCCCCCTACGCCGTGGAGTGGGACGAGAAGAAGCATTTCCCCGTCGAGACCCTGCGCGCCGCAGCGGCGCTCGGCATGGGCGGCATCTATGTGAAGGAGGACGTAGGCGGCTCCGGCCTCTCGCGCCTCGATGCGGCGCTGATCTTCGAGGCGCTGGCCACCGGCTGCCCCGGCACGGCGGCTTTCCTCTCCATCCACAACATGGCCACCTGGATGATCGACCGCTTCGGCGACGACCACCAGCGCAATGCGTGGGTGCCCCGCCTCACGAGCATGGAGCACATCGCCTCCTACTGCCTCACCGAGCCGGGCGCGGGATCGGACGCGGCGGCGCTCAAGACGAAGGCGGTGCGCGACGGCGATCATTACATCGTGGACGGCCAGAAGCAGTTCATCTCGGGGGCGGGGGCCTCGGACATCTATGTGGTGATGGTGCGCACCGGCGGGGACGGCCCCAAGGGCATCTCCACCCTGGTGATCGAGGCGGGCACCCCCGGCCTCTCCTTCGGCGCCAACGAGAAGAAGATGGGCTGGAACGTGCAGCCCACCCGCGCCGTCATCTTCGAGGGCGTGCGCGTGCCGGTGCAAAACCGCCTCGGCGCGGAGGGCGACGGCTTCAGGATCGCCATGGCCGGGCTTGACGGCGGGCGGCTGAACATCGGCGCCTGCTCGCTCGGCGGCGCGCAGGCGGCCCTCGACAAGACCCTCGCCTACATGCGCGAGCGCAAGGCGTTCGGGCAACGGCTCGACGCCTTCCAGGCGCTGCAATTCCGCCTCGCCGACATGGCCACCGAGCTGGAGGTGGCGCGCACCTTCCTGTGGCGCGCGGCGGCGGCGCTGGATGCCAAGACGCCGGACGCCACCAGGCTCTGCGCCATGGCCAAGCGCTTCGCCACCGACGCCGGCTTCGATGTCGCCAACGAGGCGCTACAGCTCCACGGCGGCTACGGCTACCTCGCCGACTACGGGGTGGAGAAGATCGTGCGCGACCTTCGGGTCCACCAGATCCTGGAAGGCACCAACGAGATCATGCGGCTCATCATCTCCCGCGCGCTGATCGCGCAGGGGAACTGAGCAGGCGGGAGGAACCGGCCCGTTCCCTCTCCCGCGTGCGGGGGAGGGCTGGGGAGGGGGCAGTCCCTTTCCGCAAACATCATTGCCGGGGGAGAGGCACCAGCCCCCACCCTGACCTCCCCCGCACGCGGGAGAGGGTTCGCACCGCGACCGGCCGTAAGGCTGGGGCGCAGAGATTGAGGCCGGAAGAACCGGCTAGCTCCCTCTCCCGTTTGCGGGGGAGGGTCGGGGAGGGGGCAGGCCCCCTGTCGCATCGGGGAGGAACCACATGACCACCATCGCATTCATCGGCCTCGGCAACATGGGCGGGCCCATGGCCGGCAACCTGGTGAAGGCCGGCCACAGCGTGCTCGGCTTCGACCTCGCCCCGGCCGTCATCGAGGGCGCCAAGGCGCGCGGCGTCGCCATCGCCGACAGCGCGAAGGCGGCGGTGGCGGCGGCGGATGTGGTGGTCACCATGCTGCCCTCGGGCAAGCACGTCATCGGCGCCACCACCGGCGCCGACGGCCTGTTCGCGGCGGCGCGGCCCGGCACCCTGTTCATCGACAGCTCCACCATTGATGTCGCCTCCGCCCGCGCCTTCCACGAGGCGGCCAAGGCGGCAGGTCATGCCAGCGTGGATGCCCCCGTCTCCGGCGGCGTGGGCGGGGCGGAAGCGGCCACACTCACCTTCATGGTGGGCGGCACCGACGAGGCCTTCGGCGCGGCCAGGCCCCTGCTGGAGCTGATGGGCAAGAAGATCGTGCATTGCGGCGGCGCCGGCGCCGGCCAGGCGGCGAAGATCTGCAACAACATGATCCTCGGCATCTCCATGATCGCGGTGTCGGAGGCCTTCGTGCTGGGCGAGAAGCTGGGCCTCTCCCACCAGGCGCTCTATGACGTGGCCTCCACCTCGTCCGGCCAGTGCTGGTCGCTGACCACCTATTGCCCGGTGCCCGGCCCGGTGCCCACCAGCCCCGCCAACCGCGACTATGTGCCGGGCTTCGCCGCGGCACTCATGCTGAAGGACCTGAAGCTCTCGCAGGATGCGGCCGAGACCGCGGGCGCGGCCACGGCGCTGGGCGCGGCGGCCACCGCCCTCTACACCGCGTTCGCCGCCGAGGGGAACGAGGGCAAGGATTTCTCCGGCATCGTGGAGTGGATCCGCACCCGCGACGAGACCTGACGACAGCCCCCTTCACGCCCCGGACACGCGAAGGCGAAGCCTGGGCGCCGATCCTGGGCGCCGATCCTGAGCGCCGATCCGGGACGGGAGGGAAAATGCCGCGACGCAGGCGGTCATTTCAGCGCGGGGCGGAAAAAGCCGCCTGCGGCGGCCTCTCGCGCCGGGCTCCGGCTCCCCTTCCGCGCCGCTTGGCGCGGCAGCGGTCGGCCGGGGCACGAGGCGCGTTCATCCCGCGCCGCCTTGCAGCCCTCACCCCTGCTCGTCGAGGAGACGGGCCACCGCCGCGCGCAGCTCGGGGAAGCCGGCGCCGGTCTCGCTGGAGGTGGGGAAGACCTGCGGATAGGCCGCCGGCCGCCGCCGGATCTTCTCCTGCACGCCCGCGATCACCCCGGGCAAGGCGGAGGGCTTCACCTGGTCGGTCTTGGTGAGGATGATGGCGTAGGACACCGCCGCCTTGTCGAGCAGGTCCAGGATCTCCTCGTCCACCGGCTTGATGCCGTGGCGGCTGTCGATGAGCACGAAGACCCGGGCGAGGTTCACCCGGCCGCGCAGATACGCCTTGATGGTGCGGGTCCAGGCGTCCACCTTCTCCTTCGGCGCCTTGGCGAAGCCGTAGCCGGGCATGTCCACGAGGCTGAGCTCGGGCCCCACCCGGAAGAAGATCAGCTCCTGCGTCCGCCCCGGCGTCACCGAGGTACGCGCCAGCGCCTTGCGCCCCGTCAAGGCGTTGACGAGGGAGGACTTGCCCACGTTGGAGCGGCCCGCGAGCGCGATCTCCATCCCCTGCATGGGCGGCAGGGTCTCGATGGTGGGGGCGGCGCAGATGAAGTTCCACTCCCCGGCGAACAGCAGGCGGCCGGGTTCAAGGAAGGGATCGGGCGCGTCGGCGGGCGCGGGAACGGTGTCGGTCATAGGGCCTTATGGTTGAGGCGGAGCAAGGGCGCAAGGCGGGCCTGAGGCGGAACCCGCGCGTTCGCGCCGGATGAAACGGGCGGGGATGGAACGGGCCACGGGCCGTCCCCCGCCGCAAGCCGCCCGCCCGCTCACCGCCGCCCGGCGCCGAGGAAGGTCTCGGCGAACCAGCGGTCCAGCGT
>NZ_JAIVFN010000145.1 GCF_030015065.1 Xanthobacter autotrophicus
CTGCAGTCTCGTGGGCTCGGAGATGTGCATAAGAGACAGGGGGCGTAGGCGGCGGGCTCGGGCGTGGTGCGGTCCGCGCCATCCGCCGCGCTGGTCGCCAGACGCTCATCCAGCAGGCGGTGGGTGTAGTCGAAGGTCGGCCCCAGCACCTGCCCGCCGGGCAGGTCCTTGAAGGTGGCGGAGATGCGCCGGCGGACCCGCATGGCGCCCGTATCCACCGGCACCGAGGCGCCGAAGCGCGGCAAAGTGGTGCGGAAGGCGCGGGCGAGGAAGATCGCCTCGATCAGGTCGCCCCGCGCCTGCTTGATGGCGAGGGCCGCCAGCTCCCGGTCATAGAGCGAGCCCTCGGCCATCACCCGGTCCACCGCGAGGGACAATTGCCCGGCGATCTGGTCGAGCCCGATCTCGGGCACCGAGGCGTCGCCGCGCCGGCGACTGGCGAGCAGCGCATGGGCATTGCGGATGGCGGCCTCGCCGCCCTTCACGGCCACATACATGGGGTCAGTCCTGCGTGTGGGGAGCGAGGGAGCGCGGCAGGCCGGCGATGACGCCCGGTGCGCACAGGATGAGGTCGATGCCGAGCGGGTAGAGCGCCCGGTTTGCCGCAAGCCGCCGGGCGAAATCCGACGGCAGGGGAGCGGCGGCGAAGGCGTGCCGGCCCTTGATGCCGGGGCCTTCCAGCACCAGCGCGCCTGCGCCCGGCATGGCCTCGCCCGGCTTCTGTTCGCCCATGCCTTTCACCTGGACGAGCAGCGTCGCCGAGCGGTCGGGATAATCCGGCTCGCCCTGGGCGAAGCGCGCGAAGTCCGGCAGCGTCGCGCCGTCGCCCATCAGGGCGAAGCGGGCGGCGGCCGGGTCCGCCACCAGCGGCGCGCCGGTGTGGAAGCGCAGGAAGGCGGCCACGTCCGGCGCCGCCGCCAGCGTTGCGTCGAGATAGACCGGCGTCTCGTAATCCAGCAGCGCCAGCGCCGCCGCCGCCATCTCCGGCGAGAGCGGCGACGGGGGCGCGAGATCGCTCGCCAGCGGCACCGGGCGGGCCGGCTCGGCCATGGCCCGCATGAGCGCCGCAAAGGCGCGCTGGGCGTCGTGCACCGGATCGGCGAAGCCGGCGGCGAGGGCAGGGGCCGCGGCGGTGGCGAGCGCGGTCATCAGTCGTCGCCCCGTGTCATGGTGAAGAAGTTGACCTTCGTGGCCTCCGCCTCGGCGGCTGCGGCGGCCTCCTCGGCCGCGAGGCGGCGGCGGATGGGAGCGAGGGCGTCGTTGACCGCGAGCGTGAGCGCCGGGTCCTGCCAGAGGGCGTCGAGGATGGCCGCGGCCTCCGCCTTCTCGGGCGCGCGGCCCAGCATGTAGGAGACGCCGGTGGCGCCGCCCTCCAGCTGCACGGCGGCGCGGGTGACCGTGGCCTCGCCCACGTTGAAGGGCGCGCCATCGCCGCCGGTGCGGCCCTGAACCATCACCAGCCCGGCCTCGGGCGGCCGCAGCTTCCGGACCCGCGGCAGCGGCGAGAAGCGTTCCACCGCCGCCTCCAGTTCGGCGCGGGTGGCGCGGGCATAGAGCGCCATCATGGCCTGCCGCTCGGCAGTGTCGTCCGTCGCCTCGGGGAAAGGCGGGGGCGTCTTCGGTCCGGAAACGGGTGCGTCGGGCCCCATGATCGCCTCGAATGCAGGTGCCCGCCGGGCAGGCACGCGGAAAGGACGCGGGAGCCGTTGCTCCGCTGGACTCTATTTGTATAATAATCTATATAAATAGACAAGACGGCGAGGCCGTCAGGGAGGCGAAAATGTCGGGGACGTCGCGCAGTCTCTCAGCCAAGGGTCACAGCCCGATGACGGACGCGGCCGATGCGCCGGCCGAGGGGCGCGAGGGCGTGGCCCGGGGCTCGGGCGTCACCCTGTGGCGGCAGATCGCCCAGCAGCTGGAGGCGCAGATCCTGTCCGGCGCCCTGAAACCGGGCGCGCGCCTGCCGGTGGAGGCGGAACTGGCCGAGACCTTCGGGGTCAACCGCCACACCCTGCGCCGGGCGCTGGCGCACCTCGCCGAGCAGGGGCTGATCGAGGCCACCGCCGGGCGCGGCACTTTCGTGAAAGAGCCGCCCCTGCGCTATCCCATCGGCGCGCGCACCCGCTTCTCGGAGATCGTCTCGGCGGGCGGGCGCGAGCCGTTCGGCCGCTTCCTCGGCTCCTCGGTGGAGCCGGCATGCCCGGATGTGGCGCGGGAGCTGGCTTTGCCCGAGGGCACCTTGGTGCTGCGCATCGAGAGCATCCATGAGGCGGACGGGGTGCCCATCTCGTTCGGTACCGCGTGGTTCCCCCATGCGCGCCTGCGCGACCTCGACCTGATCTATGCGGCCACCGGCTCGCTGACGCGGGCGCTCGCTACCCTCGGCATCGAGGATTACCGTCGCCGCGAGACCCGCATCACCGCGCGGCCCGCCAATGCGCGGGAGCTGGAGCTGCTGTCGCTGGCCCCCGGCCGGGCGGTGCTGGTGCTGGAGCGGCTCGACGTGGAGCCGAACGGCGTGCCCCTGCAATGGGGCCGCTCCTCCTTCGCGGCGGACCGGGTGCAGCTCGTCTTCAAGGCGTGAGCGCCGGTCTCGCCCGCCCCCGAACAGCTCCGATGCAGGAGGGACAATCCATGGCCGCCATCCGGGACGAGGGCGCGCTGCGCACCCTCTATGGCATGCCGGCGGGGCGCAGCGTCGACAAGGTGATCGACCGCCTCGATCCCCACTGCCGACGCTTCATCGCCCTGAGCCCGTTCGTGCTGATCGCCACGGCGGACGCCCAGGGCGCCGCCGACGTGTCGCCGCGGGGCGATGCGCCCGGCTTCGTCGCCGCCACCGAGCGCGAGCTGCTCATCCCCGACCGGCCGGGCAACAACCGCCTCGATTCCCTGTGCAACATCCTCGCGACGGGGCGGGTCGGGCTGCTGTTCCTCATTCCCGGCGTGGACGAGACCCTGCGCGTGAACGGGCGGGCCGCCATCCATGACGACGCCGGTTTGACGACCCGCTTCGCGGTGGGCGGCAAGGCGCCGCGCACGGTGCTGAAGGTGGCGGTGGAAGAGGCCTATCTCCACTGCGCCAAGGCCTTCATGCGCTCGCGCCTGTGGGCGGCGGAGGCGCAGGTGGAGCGCGCGGCCCTGCCCACCATGGGCGAGATGCTGCGCGACCAGATCGCCGGCAAGACCGGCGGTGCAGGCGGCGAGGCCGAGAGCCAGGAGGCGATGGTCGAGCGCTATCGCGGCATCCTGTACTGATCCCGACGGCCCCGGTCTTTGACCGGCGCCGAGAGGGGGCGCTCAGGCGCCGCGCGGGCTTATGCCAACGGCCGATGAGGCCCACTCACCGGCCGTTGGCATTTGCGCGCCTCACGGCTCCAGCCGGGTCTTGCCGATGATGGAGAAGCGCAGGCGCGAGGAGATGAAGTCGATCGTCGCCACCATGGCCAGCATCATCAGGATGAGGAACGACACCTTCTGCCATTCCAGCACGCGGATCTGCTCGGCGAGGTGCAGGCCCAGCCCGCCCGCGCCCACGATGCCGACGATGGTGGACTGGCGGGCATTGGATTCGAAGTAATAGAGCAGCTGGCTCGCCAGCACGGGGAGCACCTGCGGCAGCATGCCGAAGCGCACCGCCTCCACATCCGACCCGCCGGTGGAGACGATGCCTTCCACCGGTTTCCTGTCCAGCGCCTCCACCGCCTCGGAGAACAGCTTGCCCAGCTCCGCGAAGCTCGCCGTGGCGATGGCGAGGATGCCGGCGAAGGGGCCAAGGCCCACCACCGTGACGAAGATCAGCGCCCAGATCAGCCGGTCCACCCCGCGCACCGTGTCGAGCAGGCGGCGCACGGCGAAATGGGCGAAGATGTTGGGGATCACGTTTTTCGCCGCAAGGAAGCCGAACGGGAATGCCACCACCGCGCCCAGCAGCGTGCCGAGGAAGGCGATGGCCAGCGTCTCGCCCAGGGCGTGGATGTAGAGCGGCAGCTGGGTGCCGGGGTCCGGCGGCACCATCAGCGTGAGGAAGTGGCCGAGCTGGGCGAGGCCGGAGCCGATGCGGTCCAGGTTGAAATCGAGGCGCCAGAAGCTGAACACGGCGATCCCGGCCAGCATCGCGATTATGGCGATGACGCGCAGCCGCTGCGTTGGGGCGGGGCTGAGCGCCTGCGGATAGGCGGCGGCAAGGCGCGCCCGCGCCTCGGCGTCGAGGGTGATGCGGGCGCGGCTCATGCGCGGCCTCCCACGCCAAGCAGCCGGTGGCGGACCTGCTCGGTGGCAAGGTCGATGATCATCACCGTGGCGATGATGAGGAGCAGGATCGCGGAGACATCCGAATAATAGAATTTGCGGATGGCCTCGACGAGGTCCTGCCCGATGCCGCCCGCGCCCACGAAGCCCATGATGGAGGCCTCGCGCACGTTGATCTCGAAGCGCAGCAGCCCGTAGGAGGCGAAATTGGAGGTCACCTGTGGCACCACCGCGAAGCGCACCATCTTGGGCCAGGAGGCGCCGGCGGCCACCCCGCCCTCCACCGGCTTCATGTCGATATTCTCCACCACCTCGGCGAACAGCTTGCCCAGCGCGCCCATGGTGTGGATGGCGAGCGCCAGCACGCCGGGCATGGGCCCGAGCCCGAACGCCACCACGAACAGCAGCGCGAACACCAGCTCCGGCACCGTGCGGCAGAATTCCAGGAAGCGCCGCGCCGTGAGGCGGATGAGCGGGCTGCGCACCAGGTTGGCGCAGGCGAGGAAGCACAGGAGGAAGGCGCCGATGGCGCCGATCAGGGTGCCGAGATAGGCGATCAGGATGGTGTCGAGCAGCAGCTTCAGCCAGTGGTCGAGGTTCCAGTACCACTCGGCGAGGTCGGCGCCGAGGGTCTCCCAGCGCAGGGTGGGCACGATGGAGGCGAAATAGCTGATGAGGCGGCCCGCATTGGCGAACAGCACGCCCGGCTTCACCTCGCCCATCCAGGCGGCGAGGGCGATGCACACCGCAACCACCGCGGCGGCGATGAGGGTGTGCCGACGGCGTTCGCGCACCGCCGCCTCGTAGGCGGCGAGCATGGGCGCGAGCTGCGCGTCGGGAAGACGGGTGACGGCGTGGGCCAAGGGGGTGCCTCTGGGGTGCCTCTGGACGGCGATCGCCCCTATCCCCGCGCGGGGATAGGGGCGTCTTCGTGAAAAGATCAGGACTTCTTCTTGCGCAGCTCGTCCACGAACTTGTTCAGCTCGATGATGCCCACGTAGGATTCGTTGTCCACCGGCTGCCACATCTGCTGCTTGCCTTCATAGATCTTGTCGAAGGCGGCCTTGTCGTTCTTGTCGATGGAGAAGAAGGCGTCGCGGATCTTCGCCTTCAGCTCGGACGGCAGGTCGGCGAGATAGGCGTAGGGCGAGTTCACGATCTGCTCGGACTTGAAGATGATGCGGTAGTCGTCGTACTTCGCCATCCCCTTGCGCTCCATGCGCTTGAGGTTGGATTCCTGCTCGTCGTTCCACCAGTTGAAGGCGGCGTCGCAGGTGCCCTGCTGCACGGCGATCACCGCATTCTCGTGGGAGCCGGCATAGACCACCTTGCCGAAGAACTCGTCCGGCTTGATGCCCATCTTGTTCAGGGAGAAGCGCGGCACGTTGTTGCCGGAGGTGGAGTTGGGGTCCACCAGGCAGATGTTCTTGCCCTTCAGGTCCTCGATGGACTTGTAGGGGCTGTCGGCCTTCACATAAAGCACCGAGCGGTACCCCTTGGTGCCGTCCGCATTCACCTCGATGGCGAAGGCCTCGATCTTGGCGCCGGTCATCAGCGCGCGGGCGAAGGCGGACGGGCCGTAGGAGCCAATGTGGACGTTGCCGGACCGCTGGCCCTCGATCACCGCCGCATAGTCGTTGGCGATGCGCAGGGTCACCTTGGTGCCGAGCTGCCTGGACAGATACTCGGTAAAGGGGGTGTACCGTTCAATCACGCCCGTCGCGTTCTCCGCCGGGACGACAGCGAACACCAGCTCGGGATACTTCGCCTTCCAGTCCTGCGCGGCCGCGGCGCCGGCGGAGACGGCGAGCGCGGCACAGGCCGCGATCAGGGTACGACGGTTCAGCATTCAGGGCTCCTGTCGGCAGGGGTCGGTTTCAAGCGAGCGGATGCGCGGCCGTGCGCATGGCCGGCGCGGGGCGGCGGGCGGTCAGGCCAGCGCCGCGGCTTCTGGAATGGCGCCGCCGAAGGCGGGCTTGCCCGCGGGCAGGTCCATCACCTCTCCGGCTTCGAGGCCGTAGAGGTCGTGGGCCACCTGCTCGGTGAGGGCGGCCGGCGCGCCGTCGAACACCACGCGGCCCTGCGCCATGCCCACGAGGCGGTCGCAATAGGTGCGCGCGAGGTCGAGGGAGTGCAGGTTGCACAGCACGGTGATGCCGAAATGCTTGTTGATGCGCAAAAGCGCGTCCATCACGATCTTGGTGTTGCGCGGATCGAGGGAGGCGATGGGCTCGTCGGCGAGGATCAGCGCCGGCTCCTGCGCCAGCGCGCGGGCGATGGCGACACGCTGCTGCTGCCCGCCGGAGAGGCTGTCGGCGCGCTGGGCGGCGAGCGGTGCGATGTCGAACTGGTCGAGGGCGGAGAGGGCGATGGCCCGGTCCTCGGCGCTCCAGCTCTTGGAGAGCGCGCGCCAGGCCGGCGCGGTGGCGAGCCGCCCCATGAGCACGTTGGTGAGCACGTCGAGCCGGCCCACGAGATTGAACTGCTGGAAGATCATGGCCGCCTCGGCCCGCCACGCCCGCAGGGCGCGGCCCTTGAGGGCGGTCACGTCGCGGCCCTCATGCAGGATGCGGCCGGACGAGGGGTCCTGCAGGCGGTTGATCATGCGCAGCAGGGTCGACTTGCCGGCGCCGGAGCGGCCGATGACGCCGACGAAGGCGCCTGCGCCGATCTGAAGATCGACGTTGGACACGGCCTCCTTGTCGCCGAAGCGGCGGGTGAGGCCCTCGATCACCAGCATCGGGTCGCTCCGTTGCGCGTCGGCCTCCTCATAAGGGCGAAGCGCAACAGCCGTGTGACGTTTGGCCGGCGGTGGAGCCGCAAGGCGTTTTCACGGCAGGGGCGCCGGCGTGTCAGGGAAGTGTCACGGGCGGCGCGCGGATTGTGACAGTAGGGCCGCGGGGCGCGGCCGGGCGCTGCGACCTCCACGCAGAGACGCCGGGGAGGTGAGCCTCCCCGGCGCCGCGGATCGACCGGACCACGCTTTGTTTGTTCTTCGATCCGGCGGGGGGTGCGGCCAGAGGCTCAAACCATCCCGAAGAGCACCGCGCCAATGAAGGCGAAGGCGGCACAGGTCTCGATCATGGTGAGCAGATGGCCGAAGGTCACCTTCTTCCTCGCAAAGTCGATCTCGCAAGAAACCTTAGCAAATTCTCAAAATGCGTGAAGAGGTAAGATGTGCTGCGCTGCGGCCGGCATTCTGCTGCATTGCGTGACTGTCGCAAGGCAAGTGTGCCCCGGTTCTGCCTTTTTCTCGACGCTGCGCCGCAAGCGGAGGCGTCGCCAAACCATAGTGAAATATTGTATTTCAGCGGGAGATGGCGTGTTCCACGAGATTTGCCACCGCGAGCGCCTGCCGGTCACGGCCGAAACGGCCCACGAGCTGGACGCCCATGGGCAGGCCGTCGGAGGTCTGGAGGCCGGCGACGGCGATGGCCGGGCAGCCGAGCAGCGTCCACAGCCGGCAGAACACCGGCGAGCCGGTGGTGGCGAAGCCCTCGGGGGCGGCGCCGGGCGCCGCGAAGGTCATCAGCGCGTCCACCTCCGCGAACAGGTCGCCCAGCTTCTGCCGCGCGCGCTTGGCGGTGCGCCGGGCCAGGTCGTAGGTCTCGGGCGCGATCAGGCGCGCGGCGTCCAGATGGGCGGCGAGCTGCGGCGAGAGGCCGTCGCGGTCGTATTCATATTCGTCGGCGAAGGCGAGGGCGGCCTCGAAATCCTGGATGGTGGCATGGGCGGCGTCGGCGGCCTCCAGCTCCTGCAGCAGATCGAGGTCGAACACGCGCGCGCCCATGGCCTCGGCGGCGCGGGCGGCGGTGTCCAGCGCGGCATGGGCCTGCGCCGAAGCCTGGGCGGCGCGGGCCGTGCGCACGATGGCGATGCGCGGGCGCTCCGCCGTCTCGTCGCCGATGTCGAGGTCGCGGCCGGTGATGGCGGCGGCGGCGAAGGCGGCGTCGCGCACCCGCGCGGCGATGAGGCCCATGGTGTCGAGATGCCAGGAGAAGGTCTTCATGCCCAGCGTCGGCAACAGGCGGAAGGTGGGCTTGTAGCCGGTCACCCCGCAGAAGGCGGCGGGGCGGATCACCGAGCCGGCGGTCTGGGTGCCGATGGCCACGGGCAGCATGCCCGCCGCCACCGCCGCCGCCGAGCCCGCCGACGAGCCTCCCGGCGTGTGGGTGAGCCGGCGCGGGTTGCGGGTTTGCGACGGCTTCAGGAAGGCGAATTCGGTGGTCACCGTCTTGCCCACCACGAGGCCGCCGGCGCGGCGGGTCATGGCCACCACGGGGGCGTCGTTGCGCGGACGATGGCCGGCATAGAGCGGGCTGCCATAGGCGGTGGGCAGGTCCCGCGTGTCGATGATGTCCTTCACCCCCACCGGCAGGCCGGCGAGGGGCAAAGCGGCAAGGCCCGCTTTGTCCGCCGCCGCGCGCGCCCGGTCGAGGTCGAGGGCGGCGAAGGCGCGCACCTGGCTTTCGCGGGCGGCGATGGCCTGCGCCACGTCTTCCAGCACGGCGCGGGGCGTGGTGCGCCCGGCATGGAGGGCGTCGGCCAGATCGCGGGCGAGAAGGAGGGACATGACGGGACTCGGGGGCAGGGGCAAAGGGCGCACACCATGCGCAGGCGGCGGCGGTGGCGGCG
>NZ_JAIVFN010000146.1 GCF_030015065.1 Xanthobacter autotrophicus
GGCTGGTCATGGCGCCACCATAGTCCCGCCCGCGCGGGACGAAAACGGGGCTGCGACCGCCTCCGCCTCCCGCCGTGCTGGGTTCGGGCGCAACAGGCCGGGCTCACCCCATCCGGCGGGCGGCTGCGACCACCGCCTGTCCGAAGGCGAGGCCGCCGTCATTGGCCGGCACTTCAGCGGGCACCAGCGGGGCGAGGCCGCGCGCTTTGAGCCGCCGCACCATCTCGTCCAGCAGCCGGGCATTCTGGAACACGCCGCCGGACAGGGCGACCGCCGTGAGGCCTTCCGCTTTCGCCACCTGTGCCGCCGCAGCCACGAAGGCTTCGGCGAGGCCCGTATGGAAGGCGGCGGCCGCGGTGGCGCGGGGCCGGCCGGCGTGGAGGTCGGCCATCAGCGCTTTGAAGAGCGGGGTCGGGTCGATCTCGGCGGGAGTCGTTTCGGCATGCAGCCCGAAGGGGTAGGGCGGGGCTTCGCCTTCCGCGACCGCCTCCAGCGCCATGGCCGCCTCGCCCTCGTGGCTGAGGCGGTCGGGCGCGAGGCCGAGCAGCGCCGCCACCGCATCGAACAGCCGGCCGGCGGAGGAGGCCGAAGGCACGTTCAGCCCCTTGTCCATCATGGCGCGCAGGGTCAGGAGCGGCTTGCCGGCGAACCGCGCCGTGAGGTGCGGGTCGCGATCCACCGCCGCGCGCCCCAGCGCACGGTCGAGATGGGCGAGCAGCACCCGCCACGGCTCCCGGCTCGCCGCATCGCCGCCGGCCAGCGGAATGGGCGAGAGGCGGGCGATGCGGCGGCTCGTGCGGTAATCGCAGACGAGGATTTCGGCGCCCCAGACGGTGCCGTCCTCGCCCAGCCCGAGGCCGTCCAGCGCGATGCCCACCACCGGCCCGTCCGCCCGCCGCCAGCCGGCCTCGGCCATGGCGGCGGCCATATGGGCATGGTGGTGCTGCACCCGCTCCAGCGGCAGGCCGCCTGCTGCGGCGAGGTCCTCGCCGAGGCGCGTGGCGCGGTAGTCCGGGTGCAGGTCCACCGCCACCACCGCCGGCTTGTGGGCGAACAGCGCGGCATAGTCGGCGCGCGCGGTCTCGAAGGCGTCGCCGGTGGCCGGCTCGTCGAGGTCGCCGAGATGGTGGGAGAGCAGGGCCCGCGTGCCGTGGGTGAGGCAGAGCGCGCTCTTCAGCTCGCCGCCCAAGGCGAGCACGGGCGGGGCGTCGGCGAAATCGGCAGGCAGGGTCAGCGGCATGGGGGCGAGCCCGCGCCCGCGCCGCATCACGCGGAGCCGGCCGGCCACATGGCGCGCCACGCTGTCGTCGAGGCGGCGGGCGATGGGCCGGTCGTGCATCAGGAACGCATCCACGATGCCGGCGAGGCGTTCGCGCGCCTCGTCGTCGCGGAAGATCTGGGGCTCGCTGGAGCGGTTGCCGGAGGTCATCACCAGCGGCCGGCCGGCGGCGGCCAAGAGCAGGTGATGCAGCGGCGTGTAAGGCAGCATCACGCCGAGATGGCGCTGGCCGGGGGCAATGCCCGGCGCCAGCGGCGCGTCGCGCTTCAACTGTAGCAGCAGGATGGGCGCGGAGGGGTGGGCGAGGGCCGCCTCCTCGTCCGGGGTGATGAGGCAGAGGGCGTGGGCGGTGGCGAGGTCCGCCATCACGGCGAGCGGCTTGGTGGGGCGATGCTTGCGGGCGCGCAGCAGGGCGACGGCGTCCGCGTTGGTGGCGTCGCAGGCGATGTGGAAGCCGCCGATGCCCTTCACCGCGAGGATCTGTCCCGCGCGCAGCAGTCCGGCGGCGCGGTCGATGGGGTCCGCACCGGCGTCGTCGCCGCCCTCCAGCCACAGGCGGGGGCCGCAGTCCGGGCAGGCGATGGGCTGGGCGTGGAAGCGGCGGTCGGCGGGGTCGTCATATTCCGCGCGGCAGGCGGGGCACATGGGAAAGCCGGCCATGGTGGTGGCCGGCCGGTCATAGGGCAGGCCGGTGACGATGGAAAAGCGCGGGCCGCAATCGGTGCAATTGGTGAAGGCGTAGCGGAAGCGCCGTGCTTTAGGGTCGGCGATCTCGGCGCGGCAGGCGGGGCAGGTGGCCACATCCGGCACCACGCCCACCGAGACGGTGCCCGCCCCGCTCGCCACGATGCGGAAGGCGCCGTCCGGCACCGGCGCCGGGCACCGCGTCACCTGTTCCACCCGTGCCAGCACGGGTGCCTCGTGCGCCAGCGCTGCGGCGAAGGCGTCGCGCGCGGCGGCGGGGCCGGATATGCGGATGACGACGTGGTCGCCGGCGTTGCGCACCTCCCCGCCCAGTCCCAGCCGGTGGGCGAGGCGATAGACGAAGGGGCGGAAGCCCACCCCCTGGACGATGCCGGAAACCTCGATTTCCTCGCCGGTGCCTTGGCTGTCCGTCGCGTCGGTTCCCATGAGGCTCAATGCACCGTGCAGACCATGCAGGGGTCGAACGAGCGCACGATGTGCTGCACGCTCACCGGCGTGGTCTCGCCCTGCCGCACGGGGGCGCCCACCAGCGCCGTTTCCAGCGGTCCCGGCTGGCCGCCGGCATCGCGGGGGGAGAAGTTCCAGGTGGTGGGGGCGATGATCTGGTAGCGGGCGATGCGCCCCTTCTCCACCACCATCCAGTGGCCGAGCGCCCCGCGCGCGGCTTCCGTGAGGCCGAAGGCGCGCCCGGATTGCGGCATCGCCCCCTGCGCGCACCAGGGTGCGCCGGGATGAAGCTGGAGCACCCAGCCTTCCATGGCGATGAGGGTGCGCGCCGTCTCCACCAGCCGGCCGACCACGCGGGCGCGCACGTTGGCACCCTCCTTGGCCGCAAGGTCGCGGGCGAGGGAATGGCCGGTCACCACCTGCCGGGCGAAGGCGCCGGTCTCGAACGGCAGGCCCGACAGGCGCGGGGCCTTGCACCAGGTGTAGCCGGTCTCGTCCGCCGCGTCGGGGAAGGTCGAGCCCTCGAACGGAGCGTGGGGCGCCTCGCGTCCTTCCATGCGGGCGAAGCTGTGGTCCTCGGTGATGGCCGCGGGGTCGAGGCCCTTGGCCCGCCCTGCGGCGAAGGTGCCGCCCGTATAGAGCCGGCCCTCGTCCAGCGCATAGGCGCCGTAGGAGAGGAAGCGGTCGTGGGCGCGGCCGAGGCGCGCGAGGTCGAGGTCGGCGGCGATTTCGAGGAACAGGCGGAAATCGCCGTCCGGTCCCGCCTGTCGCCAGGCCTCCAGCTCCGCCACATCGGCGATTTCGGCCACCCGCTCCAGCGGGGCGCCGTAAAGGCGTTCCTCGAGGTCCGCGCGCACGGCACCGAGGGTGGCGATGAGGCGCATCTGGTCCCGCGCGTCGGCCCCCTTGGCGACGCCGCCCGGCTGGATCGCCAGCGTGTGCGGCCAGCGGCCGGCCAGCAGGCCCATCACGTGGAGCAGCGTCGCCCGGGTCGCCAGCGCCCGGCGCACGCTCTCCCCCTGCGCCGCCTTGAAGCGGCGGGCGGCCGTGGCGAACCACGGGCGGTCCTCATAGATGGCGCGGGCGAAGTCGGGCATGAAGAAGACGTGGAAATGGGTGAGGTGGTCCGCCACATTCTCGGTGGCGAGGATGAGGTTGGTGGCGACCCGGCCATTGTCGGTGGGCGCGATGCCCTCAAGGCCGGCCAGCGCCAAAGCCGCCGCATGGGACTGCGACACCGAGCAGATGCCGCAGATGCGCGGCGCGATGACGAGTGCGTCGCGCGGGTCGCGCCCTTCCAGGATGCGCTCGAAGCCGCGGAACAAAGGCGAGGAGACGAAGGCCTGCCGCACTTCCCCGTCGGCCACGTCGAGCCGCACTTCGAGGTCGCCTTCCACCCGGTTGAACGGCCCGACGACGAGCCGTTTCGTCTGCGCGCTCATCGCTTGCGGATGTCCCGCACGGCGGGCGGGGTGAGCACGTGGTCGGCGGTGGCGTTGCGCCTCAGCCGTTCCGGCGTGGCGGCCTTGGCGAGGGACGACAGGGCGATGAACCACGCCTTGGGCATGTCCGTGGGCAGGCCCACCGGGATGCCGCCGATCTTGGGGGTTTCGAGGAAGGCGTGGCCCGGCTCCTCGAACTCGGGGGCGGTGCAGTTGATGCAGGCGTGGCCGCCCCGGGTGCAGGAGCCCTCGCCGTTCCAAAGCCGCGTGTTGCAGTCGGCATGGGCCTGGGTGCCGAGGCAGCCCAGATGCTCCATCATGCAGCCGAGGTCGCTCATCTTCTCGGCGCTGGCCTTGTATTCATAATATTCGTTGCGCGGGCAGCCGTGGTGCACGAGGTGGTCGGCGTAGAAGCGCGGGCGGCCATAGCTGTCGAGGTCGTCGGCCCGCATGAGGTCGGAGGCGAGCAGCATCAGCGTCTCGGTCACCCAGTTGGGATGGGTGGGGCAGCCGGCCACATTCACCACGGGCAGGCCGGAGCGGGAGCGGAACGCCGCCCCCAGCGCCCCGCCGGGACGGCGCCCGTCATATTGCAGGCCGCAGGCGTCGGCCGGATTGACCCCGGCCGCCGTGACGCCGCCATAGGCGGCGCAAGTGCCGACCGCCACCACGTGTTCGGCGACGGCAGCGAGCCGCCGCGCCCATTCGATGGTGGCTGTGTCAGTGCCGGCGAGGGTGTGGAAGCGCCCGGTGCCGTTGGGCCCCCGCAGCAGCGCGCCTTCGATGCACAGGGCATCGAGCCGGATCTCCCCCGCAAGCACCGCCTCGAACAGGGCGACGGCCTCGGTGCCGGTCTCTTCCGACAGGGTCGGGTGCCACAGGAAACGGATGTTGGCGCTGGCGAGCGTCGCGGCGAGGTCCGGGGCCTCGGCGCACAGCAGCGACATGGTGCAACCGCCACAGCCGCCCGATTGCAGCCACAGCACGGTGAAGGTCTCGCGCGCCGCGGTGCTCATGGCCGCCCTCCCGCCGGAAGAATGAGGGAGATCACCGCGCCGCCGTCCGGATGGTTGGCGGCTTCCAGCCTCCCGTCATGCTCCTCGGCGATGCGGTAGCAGATGGAGAGGCCGAGCCCGGTGCCCTTGCCCACCGGCTTGGTGGTGAAGAAGGGATCGAAGATGCGGCCGAGGATGTCTTCTGGAATGCCCGGCCCGCTGTCGCGCACCCGCACCGCCACCCGCTCGCCGTCCGGGCCGCCGAGGCGCTCGCCGGTGATGTCGAGGCGCGGGTCGGGCCGGCCTTCCAGCGCGTCCACGGCGTTCTGGACAAGGTTCATCAGCACCTGGTGGATGTGGCCGGGATGGCCCACCGCCTCCAGCCCCGCCGGGATCGCGACGCGGATGGCGAGGTCCGGCATCTGGGATTTCGCCACCCAGTCCACCGCCGAGCGCACGACGCTGCCCAGCTCGAACACCTCGCGCGCCTCGCGGTTGTCGGAGGAGAAGCGGCGCAGGTCGGCCACGATGTCGCGCACCCGCTCGGCGCCTTCCAGCATGCCGGCGAGGGTGGCGGGAATGTCGGCGAGCGCCCGGTCGATGCGCAGCTCGCCGCGGGTGCGGGCGAGGGCGGCGGCGTCGGCGCCGGCGTGCACCGCGTCGAGATAGGCGATGAGCCGCTCGGCATAGCGCTTCAAAGCGTGGGCATTGCCATAGACGAAGGAGATGGGATTGTTCAGCTCGTGGGCAACGCCCGCCACGAGGCGGCCGAGGGAGGCCATCTTCTCGGCATGCACCAGCTGCTGCTGGGTATGCTTCAGGTGCTCATGGGCGTTGGCGAGGGCGTGATAGGCGGCGCGCAGCTCGCCGATGGGCCGGCCCACCAGCACCACGCCCACCGGGCGCCCGCGCGGGTCGAAGCGCAGGGCGCCGTTCACCGAGACCGCCTGCGGGCCTTCCGGCGTGGCGAGGGTGAATTCCCGGTCGGCGATGCGCTGGCGCCGCGCCGCCGTGGCGAGCACGTCGCTGGCCGACGTGGGGGAGGAGGGGTCGAGCAGAGCGGCGAGGGGGCGGCCGGTGAGGGCGTCCGCCAGCTGGCCGAACACGCGTTCGGCGGCAAGGTTCACCTGCTCCACCCGCCCGGTGAGGTCGCAGGCGACGAGCACGTCGGTCATGGAGCCGAGCAGGCCGGCGATGAAGCCCTGGGCTTCCTCCAGCGCGGCGTTCTTCTCCTCAAGCTCCACCTGCTGGCGGACCAGCTCCGCATAGGTCTCGTCCATCTTGCGGATGACGGCGATCCACGCCTCCTCCGCATCGACGGCGCCGAAATCGGGCGCACCGCTGGCGAGGGCGAGCGGGCTGTCGGCGAGAAAGTCCTTGCCCTCGGGCACGGGCATCGGGCGGTCCTGACGCGGAAACGGGTCCGAAAGGTTAATCCCGCCCGGGACCATAGCGCAACGCGCCTCTCAGCGCGGCTCCACCCCGTCGCGCAGGGCGCGCAGGCGATCATAGGTATCGGGGAAGGCGTCGAGGCGCGTCACGCCCACCATGCGGACATAGGCCGTGGGCCCGAAGCGGATCCATTGCACCACCTTCACCGGCGCGCCGGTCTTGACGTCGATGCCGTTCGCCATCACCTCGAACCCGCTCTGGCCGGAGATGCGCTGGGGCTCGGCGCGCTCAAGCTTCAGGTCCTTGACGCCGGGCAGGGTGGAGAGCAGCCGGAGGGCGAACTGGCGGCGCTCGTCATCGCGCGGCGCGCCCATGCCCACGGACACCACGAACAGGGGTTGCTCCACGCCTTCGATCACGTCCTTCGGCCCATCGGTGAGCACGAGAGCGCTGCCGCCCAGCGCCCGCACCGGCCTGAAGCCGGCAAGGTTGGTGGCGACGAACGGCAGGGCGGAAACCTGGTCCTGCACCGACCGGACCTTGAGCGTGGCGAAGGCGGCGCGCACCGCGGCGTCGGGATAGGCGGCGGCCTCGCTCTCCGGCACCTGGAGCGTGAGCAGGCCGGTGAGCTGGCTGGTGCCCACCAGCAGCACCCATTTGCGCAGCGTGGCCGGGCCCGCCGTCTGGGTGCCGGTGAACAATGTGGCCTTTCCCCCTTCAATGGGGAAAGCCTCGCGCTTTTCCAGGGTGATGCCCTTGCTGGCCAGCGCCGCGTCGGTGAAGCCGGCCTCAATCTGCTCGTAGGCGTCCGGCGGCATGTCCACGATGAGGAGGGAGGCGGAGTGGGCACGGTCCTCGAAGCCGGCGAAGGCCTGTCCTTCCACCATGCCGGACGGCGGCACCAGGCCGATGGCCGAGCCGCGCGGGAAGACGGCGTCGGCGGCCCACGCCGCGGAGAGCGGCGCCACGACGAGCGCGAAAGCGAGGAGGACGGCGGACGATAGCAGGCGCATGGAGGGCTCCGGCAGGGAAGGCAACGACCCGGCGGCGGGGCCTCCGCTCCCCGCGGCGCCGGATCGAAAGGCCTGTTTCGGGCGACATTCCGGCTTTTCTGTGGGGCGATGCCACAAGCGTGGCGGTTCAGCCCGCAGGATTGACGCGCCGCAGCGTCAGGTTGAAGCGGCCGCCACCGGGAAGCAGCGTGGAGGTGCCGGGCAGGATCCGGTCGATGCCGTGGAAGGCGAGCCGGCTTGGACCGGACAGCAGGAAGATGTCGCCGGAGGCGAGACGGAGGGAGCGGGTGGCACCTGCCCGCGTCTCGCCGCCGATGCGGAACACGGCGGTGTCGCCCAGCGAGATCGAGAGCACCGGCGCCGTGAAGTCGGCTTCGTCGCGATCCTGGTGCAGGCTCATGCGTGCATCCGGCCCGTAATAATTGATGAGGCAGGCTTCGGCCGGGGCGGGAAAGCCCGCATAGGCGTCCCACAGGGCGGCCAGGGCGGCCGGCATGGCCGGCCAGGGGGCACGCGTGTCGGGATGGAAGGCTTGGTAGCGGTAGCCGGCCGCATCCGCGACCCATCCGAGCGGCCCGCAATTGCTCATGCGGACGGAGAACGGCTTGCCGGTGCGCGGCATGGCCGGGGTGAAGAGCGGCGCCGCGTCCAGCACGGCGCCGACGTCGGCCAGGAGGGCGGCCTGCGCGCCCCGGTCGAGGGCCTCGCGGAACCACAGCGCGCCGGGCCCAACCTCCAGGGGCGCAACCTTAAGGGGAGCGGGCGTACAGGCTGGAGTTGTCGTCATGGTTCCGTCCGCTCCGATTCCGGCACTTTGAAGAAAACAAAGGTACCCGACGGCGGCTTTCCCTCGGCGTGACCACGGCTTTAATGCGGAAGTAACTATATGTTACATATCACATTTAAGCTAAGTCGGAACAAAAAGGCGGAGCACGATGTCTTTGGGGTGCTGGGATCGAGAGGAGAACCGCCATGAATCCCCGCCTGAAGAGTCCCCGCCTTCACACCCGTCTTTCGGTCGGTCTTGGTATCGCGTTCCTGATCGCCGGCGCCTCCGCCGCCTCGGCGCAAGCCGTCGTGGTCGGTCCGGGAGGGTATTTCTCGCCGGCGCAGCGTGAGTACATCCAGGCTTATGTGGTGCGTCACCCGGTACCGCCGGCTCCGATCCCGGGGGGCTTCGTCGCCTCAGTCGGGGCGGTGCTGCCGGCCGGCATCCCGCTCCAGAGCTTCGCCGTGGCGCCGACCTATCAGCGCTATGCCACCTATCAGCAGGGCTATTACGGGCCGGGCTATTACGGCCAGGTCTATTACGGCCCCGGCTATGCCGGCCAGGGTGGCTACGGCGTGGGCGGCTACGATGGGGGCGGCTACGACGTGGCCGACTACAACTCCCAGGTCTATCCGGGCGACCTGTATGGCGGCGGCTATGGCGGCGGCGACCTCTCCGGCTACCGCTATGTGGTGCTGCCGGGCGCGGAGGCGGCGATCGTGGAGCCCCGCACCCGCCGCATTATGCTCATCATCGAATGAGCGGGGCGGGCCAATGAGCGTTGCTCCCTTCTCCCGCGGCGGGGGGAGGAGGGGGCGGTGGGCCTCTGGCC
>NZ_JAIVFN010000147.1 GCF_030015065.1 Xanthobacter autotrophicus
CTCCCTGCCCTCCCCGGCAAGCGGGAGAGGGTTCCGGGGTGCGCCCGGTCGCAGCAGCAGATTTTCAAACTGAAACACCGCCCGTTGTCCGATCAGCTTGCGATGGCAAGCTGACCAGCGCATGCCCCAAGCTCAAGGCAAGGCCTCTCTCCGAAGCCGGAGCAGCCAAGGTTGATTGGGACGAGTGCACAGGTCGAGCGGTGCCTGCCCCGATTGATTGCTCCTTCCACCCGCATACACGACATGCTGCGTGCTGCGGCGATGGCTGCCGGGGGTCGAATCAATCCGCCTGGGGCTTGTCTCGGCGGAGGGACTTGACCTCGCCACGCCGCTCCTTGGCGGCGAGGCGCCGTTCCTTCGAGCCCAGGGTGGGCCGGGTCGGACGGCGAATGGGCGCCACCACGGTTGCGCTGCGGATCAGCTCGACCAGCCGCGCGAGGGCGTCTTCGCGGTTGCGTTCCTGGGTGCGGAAGCGCTGCGCCTGGATGATGATGACCCCGCCTTGCGTCATGCGCTTGCCGGCCAGCCGGACCAGCCGGTTCTTCACGCCCTCCGGCAGGTTGGGGGAGCCGGCGGCATCGAAGCGCAGCTGGACCGCGCTCGACACCTTGTTCACGTTCTGCCCGCCCGGCCCGGAGGCCCGCACGAAGGCGAGTTCGATCTCGTCCTCCGAGATGGCGATGCGGGGCGTGATTTCGATCATGGCGGCACCTTCGGCGTCGGGCGTGCCCGGGCGGGGGCTCGGACTGCATCCGTACCCCCGGCCTCCGGGATCCCGCAAGCACAGGCGCTCCCGCCTCTGAACTTAAGGAAAGAGAAGGCAGCCGCCAGCCGATGGCCTCGTTTCCGGCCTTGTCATGCGAAGGCCGCCCCGGTGCCGGTCAAATGGCGTGGCGGTTCGCGGTAGGGCCGAAATGCTCCACGTAGCGCGGGCTGATCACCGACACCGGCAGGATGATGAGCACGTCAGTGGTGCCGAACTGGTGGTCCACCACCGCGCCGTCACCGACGAACCCGCCAAGGCGCAGATAGCCCTTGATGAGGGGCGGCAAGGCCTGCAGGGCCGCCTTCGGGTTGATGGCCGCCTTGGGCATGCGATCCATGGCCACGTGGCGGCCGTCGATGGCCCGCGCGCGCCATTCGTCCGGCGCCAGGGCGTTGTGGTGGAGGAAGGAAAGCGGCAGGGCGAGCGCCTCGGGATCAGTGCCCTCGAGGCTGGCGCAGCCGAACATGGCGTCGATCTTGTTGCGCAGGATATAGGTCCACACGCCGTGCCACAGCAACTCGACCGTCCGCTTGTTGCGGTAGGGCTTCAGCACGCAGGAGCGGCCGAGCTCCAGGAACTTGAGGTTCGGGTGGGCGGCGATGATGCCGTTCACGTCGAACTCGCCCTGGGTGTAGAACCCGCCGTGGCGCTGGGCCACCTCCTGGCGCAGCAGGCGATAGGTGCCGACCACCTTGGGCTTGCGCCGGCCCAGCACCATCTTGCCCGCGTCGTGGTCCAGCACGAGCAGGTGCTCGCAGATGGCGTCGAAGCTGTCCATGTCGCGGCGGGCGATGCGGGCAGCGGCATCGGGCACCGCCGACATTTCCTCGTAGAATACCTTGTAGCGCAGGCGCTGGGCGCGGCGCACGTCGCGCGCGGTGCGGGCGAGCCGCACCTCCAGTGCGCCAAGCCGGCCGAGGACGAGGCCGTCAGGGTCAGGGGGAAGGGCGTCCTTGTGACGGATGCCCGAATAGGCCCGCAAATCCGCGACCAGCTTCTGTGGCGCGGGCAATGACGCCTTGCCCTGAGCCGTTCGCGCGACGGTCGCCTCGAACGGGGCCGGGAACGGTGCTTCGCCGGTCGGGGCAGGCGAGCCGTGGCCGAGACCACCCCGTCCAAAAGCCTCCTGCGTGTAACCCGTCGCGAGGTTCCGGGACAACGGCTTGAACGGCAGATCCTTGAATGGATCGCGGGCCAGATCTCGCGCCAGATCGCGTGCCACGTCGATGCCCCGCCCGAACAGCGCGGGCAGGCTGAAGCCTGGATCGTTATGCCCCGTACGTTTCATGCAACGACCCCCTCCCCGGGCCGCCGCCTGCGGCGCGCGTGCCTGACCTGAACCGGCGTCGGTCCCCGGCACGGCTGCCCACGCAGGCGTATGGCGTAACGCCGGGCGTCGCCTCAACCTCTGCCCGGAGCCGGTGGTCCGGGTTACCAGGATATGAACGCCACCAACACCATAGTTTTCCTACGCCCATGTGACAATGGACCAGCGCAGGGGGCTGGTCCGGGCTTCGGGCTTCGGGCTCGGCAGGGGCGGCGGGACCGGACTGCTGTCGGTGGATCTGCGGCCACCTGGTGTTCTCCAGCCGAAACGCTTGGTTGGAGCGGTCGGGCGAAGGCATCGACGGGTCAGGCCAACTCGAGGGCTGCGCCTTGCAGGCTGATCAAGGCGGTGCTAGCGCCGAGGTGCGGGCACCGGGGCGCCCGTGATTCCATTGGGGGGGCACCATGATTGTATTTGGTCGGAGATTGGCGGCCGTGGCGCTGGCCGCGGGACTTGTTCACGTCGCATCTGGCGCGGGGCTCGCGCAGTCCCGGCCGACACCGGCGGAGGTCGATACGGTCTTGGTCCAGGGTATCGGCCAGATCACCGTCTTCACCTACAGGGCCCAGTTCGTCTCAGCCGATCCCGCCACGCGGCGCGTCGTGCTGGAAGATCCCTCCGGACGCCGCTGGGCGGTGATTGCGCCGCCCTTGCTGGGCGATCTTACCTTCTTCCGCAACGGGCAGACCCTGATCATCCGGGTCGCGCCCGGAGTGGTCACGGGTCTCGGCAAGGCCCGGCAGGGCAAGCCGGGCGAGGTGATCAAGGAGGTGGTGCTGGAGGCCGGCCTGCCGGGCTGGCCGGAAGGCTTCGGCGTGCGCGAGGTGACCTTGACCACCATCTTCGTGGCCATCGACAAGGCCGCCGGTACAGTGACCTTTGAAGGGGCGGACGGTGTGGTCCGGACGATGCGGGCCGCCAACGACAAGGTGCTCGCCGACCTCCAGCAGGTCGGGCCGGGCGATCTCGCGCAGATTTCGTATCTGGAAGGCCTCGCCATCAACGCCATCCGGTGAGCTGATCGCTCCCAGGCGCCGCGCAGCGCCGCCTGGGAGCGGAGCGGCTCATGCCGCCGCCCGCGGACGTTCCGCCGCCGCGCGGTAGGCCAGCGCCTCGGCGAGGTGACGTCGTCCGACACCGTCGGCGCCATCGAGATCGGCGAGGGTGCGGGCCACCTTCAGCACCCGATGATAGCCGCGGGCGGTGAGGCGCATGGCGTCCGCGGCGTCCCGAAGAAGAGTGGCGCCGCCTGAGTCCGGGGTCGCGACCCGGTCCAGCAGGGGGCCGGCGGCCTCAGCATTGGTGCGCACGTCGCGCCGTCCCAGGGCGGTGTAGCGCTCGACCTGGATCTCCCGCGCCATGGCAACCCGCGCTGCCACCTCCCGCGAGCCTTCCGCCGGGGCCGGCAGCACAAGATCGGAGGCGGAGACCGCCGGCACTTCCAGATGGATGTCGATGCGGTCGAGGAATGGGCCGGACAAGCGGGCCTGGTACTCGTCGGCACAACGCGCTCCCCGCTTGCAGGTGAAGCCGGGCTCGCCGGCTCGGCCGCAGCGGCAGGGGTTCATGGCGGCGATCAACTGGAAGCGGGCGGGGTAGGTGACCCGGTGGTTCGCCCGCGCAATCAGCACCTCTCCCGTCTCCAGGGGCTGGCGCAGGGAATCGAGCACCTGGGGGGAAAATTCCGGCAATTCGTCGAGGAACAGGACGCCATTGTGGGCGAGGGAGACCTCGCCGGGCCTGGCCTTCGCGCCCCCGCCCACCATGGCGGCCATGCTAGCGGAATGATGCGGGGCGCGGAACGGGCGGCGGTCCATGAGCGCGCCGTCTTCGATGGCGCCTGCCACCGAGGCGATCATGGACACATCGAGCATCTCGGCCGGCGAGAGGGGCGGCAGGATGGAAGGCAGCCGCTGGGCCAGCATGGACTTTCCCGCGCCCGGCGGCCCGACGAACAGCAAATTGTGCCCGCCGGCGGCAGCGACCTCCAGGGCACGCTTTGCCGTTTCCTGTCCCTTCACGTCCCTCAGGTCGAGCATGGCTTCTCCCGGCACTTTCATTCTGGGCTCGGGTCGCCCCATTACCTGGCGGCCGGTCATGTGGTTGGCGAGCTGGATGAGGGATTGCGGCGCCAGGATCTCCATGTCCGGGCTGGCCCAGGCGGCTTCCGCGCCGCACGCGGCGGGGCAGACCAGGCCGTGCCCGCGCGCGTTCGCGCCGATGGCCGCGGGCAGCACGCCGGCCACCGCGGCGATGGCGCCGTCGAGCGCCAGTTCACCCACCACGGTGAAGCCATCGAGCGCGTCGGAAGGAATGGCGCCGATGGCGGCCATGAGCCCGAGCGCGATGGGCAGGTCGTAATGGGAGCCTTCCTTGGGCAGGTCCGCCGGAGCGAGATTGACCGTGATGCGCCGCGCCGGCAAAGCAAGGCCTGACGCAATCAGCGCCGCACGGACCCGCTCCCGCGCCTCCGACACCGCCTTGTCCGGGAGGCCGACGATGGTGAAGGCCGGCAGGCCCGCCGCCACATGCACCTGCACGTCCACGGGGCGCGCGTCCACCCCCTCGAATGCGACCGTCGCCACCCGCTGGATCACCGCACGCCCCCCTCCACGCTTGTCATCTACGGTAGCGGAGGATTGTCCCGGCAGCAAGAACAAAGGCGGAACAATTTTGCTTGCCAGCCGGATGAGCGCGGCTATGCTGGTGGGCGGCGAGGCGAGGAACATCGGATGACGGACGCTGCAACGGGTGCCGCGCGCAGCCACGAGGCCCATGTGGCGGACATGTTCGGGCCACAGGCGGCGGCCTATGTGGCGAGTGCCGTCCACGCACGCGGCGCGGATCTGGAGGCGCTGTCGGCGGTGGTGGCGGAGCTGCGGCCCGGCCGGTTGCTCGATCTGGGATGTGGCGGCGGGCATGTCAGCTTCGCCGCTTCGCCATTCGCCGGCGAGGTGGTGGCCTATGACCTTTCAGCCGACATGCTCGGCGCCGTGGCAGTGGAGGCGGAACAGCGCGGCTTGGCCAATGTCGTGACCCGGCAGGGTGTCGCGGAACGGCTGCCGTTTGCCGACGCCAGCTTCGATTTCGTCGCCACGCGCTATAGCGCGCATCACTGGCGGAATGTGCCGGCAGCGATGGGGGAAGCGCGGCGGGTCTTGAAGGCGGAGGGGCGGGCCATGGTGATGGATGTCATCGCTCCCGACTGGCCGGTGGCCGACAGCTTCCTTCAGGCCATCGAAATGTTGCGCGATCCCTCGCATGGTCGCGATTATCGCGAGGCGGAATGGGTCGAGCATGCGGAAGGGGCGGGTTTCCGGGTGATGCGGACGGCGCGGCGGCGGCTGCGGCTGGAGTTTCGCCCCTGGGTGGAGCGGATCCGGACGTCCGATCTCCACGCCGCAGCCATCCGCTCTCTCATCCGGGGTGCGAGTCGGGACGTGGCGGAGCATTTCGAGATCGAGGCGGACGGATCCTTCACCCTCGATACGCTGACGCTGGAGCTGGAGGCTGCCTGAATATGGGTGCAGTGCGACCGAAGCCGTTCCGGTCGATCCTGCCTGATGAAAGTCATCGTCGGCGTTGGGGATGATGCGGGGCTATTTCTTCTCCAGCATGAGCTGACCCTGCTTCTTGATGAGATCCTGGGCTTTTCGCGCCAGCAGGTCGAGGAGGAAGGGCAGCTCCACTGATAGCCGGACCGCGTCGTCCAGCACGTCGAGGGTCCCGCTCGCGGTCTGGCCAACGGCGGCGATGCGAAACTCAAGATGCTCGCCGGTCCAAATTTCCTCCAGAATGGTGATGTGGCGGCCGAAGCGCGAGCGCACGGTGGTAAACCCCACCTGGAGGCGTCGGGTCGCCTCCAGCTTGCCGAGACGGTGGGGGATGGAAGCGGTGAACGGCTGGCCCATGCGCCTGTCTCCCGGTTGGCTTCGGTCCTTGCCGGAGGCGTCCCTTGCCTCGCGCGGCGGGAGTGCCCGGCTCTCCATCGGCTTCTGGCGGGATCGTTTCGCCATCCCGTCGGAAGCCCGAACGTCCCCGTGTCCCCGAGGGGGCCGGGCTTCAGGGCGTCAGGCGCATCTGCCAATTCATCATGGCGTGATGCAACCTGCCCGGCGTCTGAGCTAGAGCGCGATCCGATCAGCTTGCGATGCAAGCAGATCGGCGCGCGCTCTAGGCGGCACGTTTCTCCTCGATCTTGTCCCAGATCTGGGCGGCGATGTCGGGTCCGCCCAGACGCTTGATGGCGCGCAGGCCCGTGGGGGAGGTGACGTTGATCTCGGTGAGGTTGCCGTCGATCACGTCGATGCCCACGAAGATGAGCCCCATCTTCTTCAGCGAGGGACCAATGCGGGCGCAGATCTCCAGTTCCCGATCGGTGAGATCGGTGGGCCTTGCGGCGCCGCCGCGCACCATGTTGGAGCGCAGGTCGCCCTCGCTCGGGACCCGGTTGACCGCCCCGGCCGCCGCGCCGTCCACCAGGATGATGCGCTTGTCGCCATGCTTCACGGCCGGCAGGAAGCGCTGGATGACCCACGGCTCGCGGAAGGTGGTGGCGAACAGGTCGTAGAGCGAGCCGAAATTGAGGTCGTCGGCGGTCAGGCGGAACACCGCGGCGCCGCCGTTGCCGTAGAGCGGCTTCATCACCACGTCGCCGAACTCGGCGCGGAACGCCTTGATCTCGTCGAGGTCGCGGGAAACCAGCGTGGGCGGCATCAGTTCCGGAAACTCGGTGACGAAGATCTTCTCCGGCGCGTTGCGCACATGGGCCGGGTCGTTCACCACCAGGGTTTTGGGGTGGATGCGCTCCAGCAGGTGCGTGGCGGTCACGTAGGCCATGTCGAAGGGCGGATCCTGGCGCATCAGCACCACGTCCATCTGGTCGAGCGCGACACGCCGCTTCTCGCCGAGGCTGAAATGGGTGCCGGCCTCGTCCTTCACCTCAAGCGGCTCGATGGTGGCGAAGACGGCGCCGTCGCGCATGGCCATGCGGTCGGGGGTGTAGTGGAACAGGGCGTGCCCGCGCGCCTGGGCTTCGAGCAGCAGGGCGAAGGTGGAGTCGCCCGCAATGTTGATGTTGGCAATGTGGTCCATCTGGACCGCGACCTTGAGGGCCATGGCAATCTCCCGGCGCCCGGCTGGGGCTTCGCCTTATCTATAGCCGCGACGCGCGCGTCGCCACCTCCTCTCAGAACTCCGCCTCGAACGCGCCGGGCAGGTGCTCGGCGGCCCCCGAGCGGGCGAGCAGCACGGCGTCGAACCGCATGTTGAGGCCTGCCAGCTCCGGATGATCGGCGAGGAACGCCTCGGCCGCCGCGGCGATGCGCCGCCTTTGGCGCGGCAGCAGCGAGAAGGCGGCGTCGGAAAGGGCGGCCCGGAGCTTCACCTCGCAGAAGACGAGAAGGTCGCCCTGCCGCGCGATCAGGTCGATCTCTCCGGTCTTCGTGCGCACCCGGCGGGCCAATATCTCGAAGCCATGGGCGCCGAGCAGGGTGGCGGCGCGCTCCTCGGCAGCGAGGCCCCGGTCGTGGGCGGCGCGCCGGCGGCGCGTTGCGGCGGGAACGGCGGCGTCAGTCATCGGCCGCGGTGTCCCCGGCCCGGCCTTCGGACAGGGCAAGGGCGCGGGCATAGACCTCCCGCTTGGGCCGCCCGGTCATGGCGGCCACGGCGGCCACCGCATCCTTCAAGGACGCGTCCTTGAGGGCACGGGCGAGGGCATCGTCCACGGCGGCGTCGCCGGCCGCCTCTTCCAGCGGCGGTCCCACCACCAGCACGATCTCGCCCCTCGGGGCCTCCGCCTGCCTATAGTGGGCGGCGAGGGTGGAGAGATCGCCGCGGCGCACCTCCTCATAGGCCTTGGTGAGTTCGCGGCAGACCGCCGCCTTGCGCGGGCCCAGTCGCTCGGCGAGGTCGGCGAGACTCTCGGCGAGGCGCGGGCCGGTCTCGTAGAACACCAGCGTCGCCGGCACGCTCGCCAGCGCCGCGAGGCGGTTGCGGCGCTGGCCCGATTTGGGCGGCAGGAAGCCGTCGAACAGGAAGCAATCCGTGGGCAACCCTGCTGCCACGAGGGCGGCGAGCAGGGCTGAGGCGCCGGGCACGGGATGCACCGTGTGGCCCGCCTCCGCCGCCTCCACCACCAGCTTGAAGCCGGGGTCCGAAACCAGTGGCGTGCCGGCGTCCGAGATGAGGGCGATGCGGTCGCCGGCGGCAAGGCGTGCCAGCAGCTTCGGCCGGGCGCTGGCGCCGTTGTGGTCGTGATAGGGCACGAGGGGGGTGGCGATGCCGTAGCGCTCGGTGAGCCGGCGGGAGATGCGGGTGTCCTCACAGGCGATCACGTCTGCGCCCGCCAGCGTCTCCAGCGCGCGCACGGTCACGTCGCCAAGGTTGCCGATGGGGGTCGCCACCACATGCAGGCCGGGGGCGAGCGGCGGGGCCTGGACGCGTGTGCCGGCGATGAG
>NZ_JAIVFN010000148.1 GCF_030015065.1 Xanthobacter autotrophicus
GCCCTCGGCGGCAGAACGCCGGAGGAGGTCCATACGGCCTGCGACGGCATCGACATGGCGGCGTAACGCACACCAGAACCAAGCTTAGCAAAGCCGCCAATCTGTCCGCCAAACCGGGACCACCTCAGTAGATTGCGCCGGACGAGGAGGCCATTTGCCTCGCCAAGGTCGATTTTCCAACTGCACCAGGGGCCGATACTAGAATGAGAGAAGCGGTCCAGGGGTCCTCTGCTCCGAAGCTGGCGCTGTTTGTAAGGGGGGCCTCCAGAAATGTGCCCAACGGCGTCGGGTCGTTGTGCCAACCCCTCACCGGTAGCGGTGGCTCTGGATGTTTGGGAGGTAACCGTTGTGTCCAGAACTCTTCGATTGTGTAGCCCGCCATAGCCCCATTCTCGCCCGACTCGAATGCGAATTTCCATCATAGCGGGTATGGGTGCCGGCGATCTACTGCGCTGGGTTGCTGTGGCCCCAAGAGGCCAAATCCGCCAAAAAACAGATAGGGAGACGCCCACGCGGAAAATCCCGCTCAGGCGGCATTCTTCTCTCCATCCACCCGCTGCACCGCAGACACGCCCACCCCCAGCGTCTTCGCCACCTTCACGATGCCCATGCCCTGCGCACGGAGCGCCTTGATCCGGGCTTCGGTCTCGGCTCCCACGGTCGGCCGTCCCAGCTTCTTGCCCTCCGCCTTCGCCCGCGCCAGCCCGGAGTTCACCCGCTCGCGGATCATCGCCCGTTCGTACTCGGCGAACACGCCCATCATCTGGAACATGGCCCGGCCGGTGGGTGTGGTGGTGTCGAGGGCTTGCTGGTGCAGGTAAAGGTCGGCGCCGCGGGCGTGGAGCTCGCCGAGGAAGGTGACGAGGTCCGCCATGGAGCGGCCCAGGCGGTCCACCGACCATGCGGCCACCATGTCCACCTCGCGGCGGGTGACGGCCTTCAGCATGGCGTCGTAGCCGGGGCGCTGGTCGCGGCCCTTGGCGCCGGAGATGCCGGCATCCTCGAACACGGCCACCACCTCCCAGCCGGCCTTCTCCGCGACGGCCTGAAGCTCGCGGCGCTGGTTCTCGGTGGTCTGTTCGGAGGTGGAGACGCGCAGGTAGAGGGCGACGCGGCGGCGGGCTTTGCGGGACACGGCAGGGGCTCCGAGAGCTGCTGAGGTGGATACCGATAACTAGTGATTTCCGTATCCGCGCGGGGCGGCCGCGCGCCAAGGGCACGCGCGCCCACCCGCGGGCACAGTCCTTCCTGAACCAGGTCCAGGCCGCAGCGCGCAAGGCCGGCGGAACGTCGTCTCATGGCCATCGTCCGGCCGGGAAGGGAAGCGGGCGGTTCAATGCGCGCGGGCGCGGCGCCAGGGTGGTGGCCGGCTTCCCGGCGAAGGGGCAGGGTCAGGACAAAGGCGGTTCACGCTTCCGGTCCCGTCGCGTGGTGGTGAAGGCCCGCATCGTCAGGCTCAACCCCCGGCGCGGGGCATCGGGCATGCGCGGCACCGCCCGCACTGCCATGGACGCCCATCTGCGCTATCTGGAGCGCGATGGGGTCACGCGGGAGCGCGAGAAGGGCCGGGCCTATTCCGCGTTGGAGGACAAGGCGGACGGCCGCGCCTACGTCGAACGGGGACGCGACGACCGCCACCAGTTCCGCTTCATCGTCGCACCCGAGGACGGCGTCGAGATGGGCGACCTCAAGGGCTTCACCCGCGACCTCATGCGCCAGATGGAGCAGGACCTCGACACCCGGCTCGACTGGATCGCCGTCGATCACCACAACACCGGCCATCCCCACACCCACATCATCGTGCGGGGCGTGCTCGATGATGGCCGCATCCTCAACATCGCTGGCGACTACATCGCCCAAGGCATCCGCCACCGGGCGCAGGAGCTGGTGACGCTGGAACTTGGGCCTCAGACCGAGCTCGACGTGGCCCAGAAGCTCCGACGGGAGGTGGAGGCTGAGCGGCTGACCCGGCTCGACCGAGTGCTCCTCGCCGAGCAGGAGGAGCGCGGCCTCGTCGACCTTCGACCCGATGCTTCCGACAGCTACACGGTGCGGGCCAATCGTCACTTGCTGGTGGACCGGGCGAAGCGACTGGAGCGCTATGGCCTCGCCGAGGAAGTCGAGCCCGCCCGCTGGCGGCTGAAGGCGGATGCGGAGCGCACGCTGCGCGATCTCGGCACGCGCAACGAGATCGTCGCGACCACGCAGCGCGCGCTGGCCGATCACGGCCTCGCCGAGGAGCGGGGGACAGATCGCTACGTCATCCACGGCCAGACTGTCACCGAACCCATCGTCGGGCGGGTGTTGGCCAAGGGCCTTGCCGCCGGCGACGAGATGGGAGACCGGATTGGCCTTCGTCGAGGTTAAGGCCGGCGAATATGTCAGCGGCAAGCTCACCGGCTCCGCCAACCTCGCCTCCGGGCGCTTCGCCATGATCGACGACGGCATGGGCTTCCAGCTCGTGCCGTGGCAACCCGCAATCGAGAAACGTATCGGGCAGCACATCACCGGTACCGTGCGCGACGACGGCGGCATCGAGTGGAGCTTCGGACGCAAACGCGGGCTGGGGCTGTGAGAGGCTCCCCAGAACGGCCGCTCTGTGGAAAGCCTTTTCTGCTCGCAAACAGGGGGCCAGACCTGACCCAGCCCCTCAAGGCCGAGCCGCTTCGCGGTGGCGCGTGGCGCGCCAGCCTTGACCGGCTTGCCCATGCCCGGCAAAGGCTCGGCAAGCAGATAAGGCGAGTCAGGAGCGCGAGCCCTCCGTGCGCGATGGAGAAGGGATCGAACGGCGTTCGGGGGGAGTGCAGGCTCAGATTTGGAGCGGGCGGTCCGCTTTCCGGAAGCACTGGTCGAAGGCGGTTCTTCCTGCTAGGTTACATGTAACCATGATAAGGTCCAATCACGTGCCCACGGCATCGACGCCCAAGTCCTCCCGTGTGAAGGTCCGGGATTATCGCGCGCGTCTGCGGTCCCAGGGCTTGCGGCCCATCCAGATCTGGGTGCCCGACGTGCGCGCACCGTCCTTCCGGTCGGAGGCGCACCGTCAGTCGCTGGCCGTCGCGACGAGCCCCCATGCCGGTGAGGATCAGGCCTTCATCGACGCGGTATCGGATTGGGGTGATGAATGAGGCGCGGCGACATCTGGACCGTCGCCGGCGGCAAGGACTATGCGGGCAAGCCGCGTCCCGTCGTCATCGTGCAGGATGATACCTTTGACGCGACGGATTCGATCACCATCTGCGCCTTCACCACTGACGAGACCGAGGCACCCCTGTTCCGTCTTCCGGTGGCGCCCAACGCGCGCAACGGGCTCAGGACCACGTGCCGCCTGATGGTGGACAAGATCACGACCGTCCCGAAATCCAAGGTCGGGACGCGCATCGGGAGCCTGGACGATGAGGATGTCCTGCGCCTCAACCGGGCCATTGTGGTCTTCCTCGGATTGGCCGCATCTTCTGGGGCGAAGCGGCGGTCATAGAACCGGCGCGAGCAGTCCTCGCCGCTATAGCTTCCCCGCTGCGCTTCTCTCTTTCCGTATCTGATAAGTATTTTTCCGCTGCTCTACGCGATCGTAGCCGGGCGTAAAATTAGGCTATTCTTGAACTTGCCCGATGGCGTGATCCTGCGGACATGCTCCGGTCGCGCCCTCTTCGTCGAAGGAAGACACAAACCATCGCGTCCTGCGAAGGGGTGATCCCGTCTTCTGGTTCTACCGATGCGTCACGCTCGAAAGGATCGAAGCCCGGCATCGGAAGGTGCGGAAAATCTCTGAAACGCCTTGCGCTGCAAGACTCGCATGCGCATGACTCGGGTGTCTGGCACGTCACCGACGATTGGCCTTCGACCGTCCCGATCACCGCCGATGAAGTCGATGTGATCGAAGCCTTCCTGCGGCAGGCGATCGACGCGCTTCTGAAGTGACGGCACCGAAGCGAGGGGAAGTCCGGCCATGAATGTGACCCTGCCTGTTGCGAGCCGTGCCGCGCTCTATCTCAGGGTCTCGACCACCCGGCAGGCCGAGGTCGATCTCTCCATTCCAGACCAGCGCCTTCAGACCGCCGCCTATTGCCAGCGGCAGGGGTGGCCGGTCCTCGCCGAATATGTCGAGCCCGGCGCCTCCGCCATGGACGACAACCGGCACGAGTTCCAGCGGATGATCGAGCGGGCGTGCGACGACGATCATCCATTCGATGTCGTCGTCGTCCACAGCTTCAGCCGCTTCTTCCGCGATGCCTTCGGGCTGGAGATGTACATCCGCCGCCTCGCCAAGCACGGCGTCCGGCTTATCTCCATCACCCAGGAACTGGGGGATGATCCCGCTCAGGTGATGATGCGGCAAGTCATCGCCCTCTTCGACGAATACCAGTCCCGCGAGAATGCCAAGCATGTCCTGCGCGCCATGAAGGAGAACGCACGTCAGGGCTTCTATAACAGGGCGCGCCTGCCGCTCGGCTTCACCCTCGAAGAGGTGGAGAAGCGCGGCCACCGCACCAAGAAGCGGATCATCGTCGATCCCGTCGAAGCCGAACTCGTCCGGCTCATGTTCGATCTTTATCTGCAGGGCGACGGCACGTCCGGTCCCATGGGCATCAAGGAGATCACCAAGCACCTCAATGCCAAGGGTTATCGCACCCGGCTTGGCGCGAGGTTCGGTGTCGGCACGATACACGGCATCCTGACCAACACCGTCTATGTGGGCGCCTGGAGCTTCAACAAGCGCAACGCCAAGACCGGGCAGGTGAAGCCACAGACCGAGGTCATCCCCATCTCCGTTCCGGCCATGGTCGACCGCACCATCTTCGACAAGGTGCAGAAGACCCTGAAGGCCAAGAGCCCGCAGAACAGCCCGCCGCGGGCCATCACCGGACCGATCCTTCTGACCGGCCTTGCCTATTGCGCATCGTGCGGCTGTGCCATGACCCTGCGCACCGGGACGTCGAAGACCGGCAAGGTCTACCGCTATTACAGTTGCTCGTCCTCTGCCCGCGTGGGCGAGGCAGCCTGCAAGGGCCGCTCGGTCCCCATGGACAAGCTGGACCAACTCGTGACCGAGCATGTGGCTGAGCGCATTCTTCTCCCCGAACGACTGGAGGCGTTGCTCCAGTCCGTTGCCGACCGGCGCCTGAAGGCGGATACTGAGGTCCAAGGCCGGATCGAGGATTTGCGCCGTGAAGCCGGAGCCACGGAAGACAAGCTCCGGCGGCTCTACGAACTGGTGGAGGATGGTCTCACCGACCTCGACGATATGCTGAAGGAGCGCATTGCAACGCTCAAGTCCGACCGCGACCGCGCAAAGTCCGCCTTGGAGCGGATCACCAACCGGGGCGTAGCCGGGCGGCTGGGCCCGGACCGGATCGCTTGTTTCGGCCAGCTCATGCACACCAACATCACCGAAGGTACGGTACCGTTCCGCAAGGCCTATCTGCGATCTCTGATCGACGCCGTGGAGGTCGATGACCACGTCATCCGCATCCACGGTTCAAAGACAGTGCTGGAACGAGCCGTACTCGCCGATCAGGCCACCCATCCGGGGGTTCGCGGCTTTGTACGCAAGTGGCGCTCCCAAGGGGACTCGAACCCCTGTTTTCGCCGTGAGAGGGCGACGTCCTAGACCGCTAGACGATGGGAGCATCTCGCGGAGAGGCGTGCTCTATATCTGCGTTCGGTGGGGACTTCAAGTCTCGTTCGGCAAGGATCTGTGGCCAAAGATGGCGCTGCCCACGCGCACATGCGTCGCGCCCTGGCGGATGGCGGCAGGAAAGTCGGCGCTCATGCCCATGGAAAGCCCGGCAAGCCCGTTGCGCGTGGCGATCTTGGCCAGCAGCGCGAAATGAGGGTCAGGAACCTCATCTGCCGGCGGAATGCACATGAGCCCCCAAACATCGAGCCCGTGCTGCTCCCTGCAGGCGGCGATGAAAGCATCCGCCGCTTCCGGCAGAACGCCGGCCTTCTGTGGTTCCGCCCCGGTATTCACCTGGACGAACAGGCGCGGACTCCGCCCCTGCCGGGCCATCTCCTCGGCCAGCGCGGCCGCGATTTTCGGCCGATCCAGCGTATGGATCACGTCGAACAGCGCCACCGCCTCGCGCGCCTTGTTGGACTGCAGCGGCCCGATGAGGTGCAGTTCCATGCCGGGATGGTCCGCCCGCAGCAGGGGCCACTTGCCGTGCGCCTCCTGCACCCGGTTCTCGCCGAACACCTTCTGGCCGGCCTCGATCACCGGCACGATCTCCGGCGCCGGGAAGGTCTTGGAGACCGCCACCAGGGTCACGGCGGCGGGATCCCGCCCGCAGTCCCGGCAGGCGGCGGCGATCTGCGCACGCACCGCCTGAAGACGCGACGCGGCGTCCTGCGTCCCGGCTTGGCTGATCATGATACCTGCCCCTTTTCCGGCCTCGCTCCGCTGCTCGCCGGAACCTGCGAGGCAGGCCGGACGAGCCGTCCGGCAGCAGATGGACCGATCTCCCCATTCGATCAAGAAGCGTTTACAACACTGTCGGCGGCGGTTTCGCGAATCCGTCCGCAGGGGGCATGGCCGGTCATGGTCGAGCGTAACGGCGGAAAGGCGCCAGTCGCTTCGAAGCGGCTTTCCAGCCTGCGCCTGCGCGTCCTCTTCCTCATCTGCCTCATTGCCGTGCCGCTTTCGGTGGAGCGCCTGCTGACGCTCCTTGCCGATCGCCGGGAGCAGATCCGGACCATCGAGCACAATGTGCGCGACCTCGCCCGTCATGCCACGCTCGCCCAGCTCGAGGGCCTGACACGGGCCCGCACCGTGCTCGACGTGGTGTCGCTGCAATCGCAGCGGCTGCTGAACGACCCGGACGCCTGCATCCCCTTCGCCACCCGGCTTGCCAACGAGGTGGCCGGGATCCAGGGCGTCTTCATCGCCACCCCCGAAGGCGACGTGGTGTGCGCTCACGCGCCGCTCGCCATGGGGGTCAATGTCGCGGACCGGCCCTTCTTCAAGGAGGCGCTCGCCGCCGACGACATGCTGATCACCGAACTGTTCGCCTCGGGCCTGAGCGGGCGCAACTCGGTCTTCCTGCTGCGCGCCGAGCGCAACGCCGGCGGCGGCGCCATCGCCGTTGCCGGCGTCATTCTCGACCTGCAATGGCTCTCTCGGATCGCCGCCGGCAGCGCCGTCGAATCGGGAGTGGTGGTGGATGTGGTCGGCGAAGGGGGAGCGGTTCTGGTGCGATATCCCACCCAGACCGAGATCGTGGAGCACCGCTTCCCAGATCATCCGCTCACGCGCGCCATCACCGCCACGGACGAGGGCGTGGTCGCCACCATCGGCTATGACGGAAAGGAGCGGATCTTCGCATTCAACCGCTTCGAGGGGCTCGACCTGCGCGTGGTGGTGGGCATGGAGACCGCCCGGGTGCTCGCCCCCATCGACCGCAAGATCCTGACCACGGCGTTCGGGTATTTCGCGGCGCTGGCCGGCTTCCTGCTGGTGTCGTGGTTCGCCGCCGAGCGGATCGTCATCACGCCCATCGCGCGGCTGACGCGCTCGGTGGCCGCCGTGGGCCGCGGCGAGGCGGATCACGTGAAGGACAACGACGTGGCCGAGTTCGCCCCCCTGGTTCGCGCGTTCAACGAGATGGCCCGCCGCCTGTCGCAACGCAACAGCGAGCTGCGCACCATGAACGGGCGCCTCGCCTCCCTCGCCCGCACCGACGGGCTCACCGGCCTCGCCAACCGGCGAACCTTCGACGTGCAATTCTCCCAGGACTGGGTCCGCGCCCGCGGCGACGGCGCATCGCTGACCCTGGTGATGCTGGACGTGGACCACTTCAAGGCGTTCAACGACGCGCGCGGGCACCTGTCCGGAGACGAGGCTCTGCGCGCGGTGGCGCGCATGCTGTCCGCGGCGGCGGCAGGCACCACCCATCTCGTCGCCCGCTACGGGGGCGAGGAGTTCATCGTGCTGATGACCGGGGCCGATCTTGCGGCGGGTCTGGCGTTCGCGGAGGATGTCCGCCGCCTGCTCAGCGAAGTGGCCATCGCCCATCCCGCCGCGCCGCGCCGCCGCCTCACGGCCAGCTTCGGCGTCGCCAGCATCGTTCCCACCGCGGACGACAGCCCCGACACGCTGGTGGCCGCCGCCGATACGGCACTGTACGAGGCCAAGCGGTCCGGGCGGGACAAGGTGGTCGCCCACGCGGAGCGCAATCCCGGCGAAGCCACCGGCACCTTCCGCTAGGCGGTGTGGACGGATTTCGCCGTGTTGAGTCGGAGGGGGATTCCCTTCTTGTCCTTTCGGTGATTCATAGCGGGTCGGCTTTTGGCGAGGTCGACCATGCTGACGCGGATGACGGACGAGGATTGGGCGGTGGCTCTGGAGGTGTTCCGCGCTTGCCGGTCGCGACGGGGCGACAAGGGGCGCGATGACCGCAAGTTCCTCGAAGCCATGCACTAT
>NZ_JAIVFN010000149.1 GCF_030015065.1 Xanthobacter autotrophicus
CCCATGTCCGCCCCCATGTCCGCCCCCATGCCCCATGCCGTGGGGTGCGCCACCGGGATGGCCACCCGGATGCCCGCCCTTCGGCTGCTCCTTCTGGGCCACGGGCGTGGTGGAGCGCGTGCGCGCCTCCACCCCCGGCAGCTGGCGCACCAGCTCGCGGAAGGCGTCGCCGCGCACCTCGAAATTGGGGAACTGGTCGAAGCTGGCGCAGGCCGGCGACAGCAGCACCACCGGCTCCTTGAGCCCGGAGGCCTCGGCGTCCCGCGCGGCGGCTTCCACCGCCTTGTCGAGGGTGCCGGCGATCTCATGGGCAACCGTGCCGCCCAGTGTCGCGGCGAATTCCTCCGCCGCCTCGCCGATCAGGTAGGCCTTGGCGACGCGGCCGAAGAACGGCGCCAGCGGGGCGATGCCGCCCGCCTTGGGCTTGCCGCCGGCGATCCAGAAGATGTCCTCAAAGCTCGCCAGCGCCCGCTCGGCGGCGTCCGCGTTGGTGGCCTTGGAATCGTTGACGAACAGCACCGGGCCCTTGTTGCCCACCTCTTCCATGCGGTGGGCGAGGCCGGGGAAGCGCTTCATGGCCACGGTGATGACCTCGGGCGCGACGCCCACGCCGCGACAGGCGGCAAAGGCGGCGGCGGCGTTCTGCGCATTGTGCGTGCCGCGCAGGGAGCCGATGCCGCCGAGCGGCAGGCGGAAGCGCTCGGCCCCGCCCTCGGAGACCACCAGCGTCTCGCCATCCAGCCAGATGCCGTCGGGCAAGGGCCGCTTCACCGAGATGCGCACCACGTGCTTGCCCGCCTGCTCGGCCCGGTCGGCCATGGCGGCGGAGAAGTCGTCGTCCACGCCCACCACGGCGGTGCCGCCGCCCTCGACGCCGGTGACGAGGCGTTCCTTGACCGCTGCGTAATGCTCGATCGTGCCGTGGCGGTCGAGATGGTCGGGAGTGACGTTGAGCATCACGCCCACCGAGGGGTCGAGGCTGGGGGCAAGGTCGATCTGGTAGGACGAGCACTCCACCACATGCACCCGGCCCGGCTTGGGCGGGGCGAGGGAGAGGATGGCGGTGCCGATATTGCCGCCCATCTGCACGTCGCGTCCGGCCACCCGCAGGATGTGGGTGATGAGCGCCGTGGTGGTGGACTTGCCGTTGGTGCCGGTGATGGCGATGAAGGGCGAGCGCCGGGCGATGGCGTGCCGCTCCCGGCAGAACAGCTCGATGTCGCCGATCACCTCCGCGCCCGCGTCGCGCGCCAGCTTCACCGACCAGTGCGGCTCGGGATGGGTGAGCGGCACGCCGGGCGAGAGCACGAGGGCGGCCACATCCGTCCAGTCGATGGACCTGAGGTCCTGGACGAGGATGCCCGCCTCGCCAGCCTTGCGGCGGGAGGGCTCGGCATCGTCATAGGCGACGACATGGGCGCCGCCGGCCTTGAGCGCTTCGGCGGTGGCGAGCCCGGAGCCGCCGAGCCCGAAAAGGGCGACGGTCCGGTCCTTGAAGACGGTGACGGGGATCATGGCGTTACGAAAATTCCGGTGCGGCAATGGATCGTCTCTTTTCCGTCTAGAGCATGACGGGCAAAAGTGCGAATGCCTTTCGCAACCACAGAAGTCTTACGGGAAATCCCGCGCTTGACCGCCTGCAACATTCGGAACATTGAATGTTGCAGAACCGATTGAGGAGCTGGACATGGCAAATGTGGGTGGGATCGACCGCGTGTTGCGGTTCATCGTGGGCGTGGTGCTGATCCTGGTGCCGTTCGTGGCGCCTTCGGTCCCGGCGCTGGCGGGGCTGGGCAACTGGGGTTGGATCATAGGCGCGGTGGGGGTGGTGATGCTGCTCACCGCCATCTTCCGCTTCTGCCCGGCCTATGTGCCGTTTGGGGTAAAGACGTGCGGGCGGGAGTGAGTCCGCACACGAGGGTGAGGCTCTCAGGCCTCCAGGCATGAAAAAGGCCCGGGGAGATCCTTCCCGCGGGCCTTTTTCATCGGGCTGAAGCCGTGCTTCACCGCAGCTTCAGCGTCGCGAGGCCCGCCAGCGCCAGCACCACGGCGACGATCCAGAAGCGGATCACCACCTGCGGCTCGGTCCAGCCGAGCTGCTCGAAATGGTGGTGGATGGGCGCCATCTTGAACACCCGTTTGCCGGTGAGCTTGAACGACACCACCTGCACGATTACCGAGACCGCCTCCAGCACGAACAGGCCGCCGATGACCGCCAGCACGATCTCGTGCTTGGTGGCCACCGCCACCGTGCCGAGCAGGCCGCCCAGGGCCAGCGAGCCGGTGTCGCCCATGAACACCTGGGCCGGCGGCGCGTTGAACCACAGGAAGCCGAGGCCTGCCCCCATCAGCGCCCCGCACACCACCGCCAGCTCGCCCACGCCGGCCACGTAGTGGATCTGCAGATAGTCGGCGAACACCACGTTGCCCGACAGGTAGGCGATGAAGCCGAACGAGCCGGCCGCGATCATCACCGGCACGATGGCGAGGCCGTCGAGGCCATCGGTGAGGTTCACCGCATTGCCCGCCGCCACGATGACGAACATGCCGAAGATGGCGAAGAACATGCCGAGGTTGAGCAGCAGGTCCTTGAAGAAGGGGAAGGCCACCGAGGTGGAGAGCCCCGGCTTGCCCGCCGTCATGATGATCACCACCGCGACGCCGGCGATCACCGCTTCGATGCCGAGGCGCGCCTTGCCGGACAGGCCGTTGTGGGTCTGCTTCGTCACCTTCAGATAGTCGTCGTAGAAGCCGATGAGGCCGAAGCCCAGCGTCACCAGCAGCACCACCCAGACATAGGGGTTGGACAGGTTCGCCCACAGCAGGGTGGCGACCACGATGCCCGACAGGATCATGAGCCCGCCCATGGTGGGCGTGCCCTTCTTGGTGAGCAGGTGCGACTGTGGCCCGTCGGTGCGGATGGGCTGGCCCTTGCCCTGCTTCAGGCGGAGCGTGGAGATCATGCCCGGCCCGAACAGGAACACGAACAGCAGCGCCGTCACCACCGCCCCGCCGGTGCGGAAGGTGATGTAGCGGAAGACGTTGAAGGCGGGAAACGACGCGTGGAATTCGGCAAGCCACTGGAGCATTGAAACATTATCCTTCGAGCAGCGCGTCCTCGCCGGCGCGGAAGCGCTCGGCGAGCTTCTTGACCAGGGGGCCCATGCGGCTGCCGTTGGATCCCTTCACCATGAGGGTGTCGCCGGCGCGGATGGCGGCGGCCACCATGGGCTCGAGATGGGTGGCGTGGATGGCATAGCCGCCCCGCCGGTCCGAGGGGAGCGCCTGCCATAAGGCGTGCATCTGGGGACCGCAGCAATAGACCTGGTCGATCTTCGCCGCGACAATGGCCTCGGCGAGGCCGGCGTGGTGCGCCTCCCCGTCGGGGCCCAGTTCCAGCATGTCGCCAAGCACCGCGATGCGCCGGCCGCGCGGTCCCACCGGGGTGCGGCTGAGCACGTCCAGGGCGGCGCGCATGGAGGCGGGATTGGCGTTGTAGCTCTCGTCGAGCAGCGTGGCCTGCCCGCTTTTGAGCTGGAGCTGGAGCGGCACGCCACGTCCGGGCGGAGGCTTGAGGTGCGACAAGGCGAGGGCGGCGAGCGCCATGTCGGCGTCGGCGAGCCTGGCGGCGGCGAGCACCGCCAGCATGTTCTGCACGATGTGGCGGCCGGGCATGCCCACCTTGAAGGTGACCGGCGTGCCCATCACGTCCGCCACCGCCACCGAGCAATAGGATTTCAGCGCGGCATCCTTCAGTCGCACGTCCGCGCCGCCGGCTTCGCCGAAGCTGACGATGTGCGAAATGCCGCGCGCCTCGGCCGCCGCTTTCAGGCGCTCGAACAGCGGATTGTCGAGGTTCAGCACCGCCGCGCCGCCCGGCTCCACGCCGTCGAAGATCTCCGCCTTGGCGTCGGCGATCTCCTCGATGGAGGCGAACTGGGCGATGTGCACCGGCTCCACCGTGGTGACGATGGCCACATGCGGGCGCACCAGCCGCACCAGGGGCGTGATCTCGCCCGGATGGTTCATGCCGATCTCGAACACGCCGTAGCGCGCCTCCCGCGGGAAGCGGGCCAGCGACAGGGGCACGCCCCAGTGATTGTTATAGGAGGCGGCCGAGGCGTGGGTCTCCCCATCGGCGCCCAGCGCGATGCGCAGGGCCTCCTTGGTGGTGGTCTTGCCCACCGATCCGGTCACCGCCACGATCTGCGCCGTTGAGCGCGCGCGGGCGGCGCGGGCGACATCGGTGAGGGCGGCGAGCACGTCGTCCACCACCAGCAGCGGTGCGCCTTCCGGGAAGGCGTCCGCCTTGTCGCGGGCGACGACGGCGAGGGCCGCGCCGGCGCCGATCGCCTTCTCCGCATAAGCGTGGCCGTCGCTGTTCTCGCCGGTGATGGCGAAGAAGGCATCGCCGGGGACAAGGGTGCGGCTGTCGATGGAGATGCCGGTGACATCGCGGGGCGTGCCACGCACGGCGGCGCCGGTGGCCTCCACCATTTCGGCGACGGTGTGCAGGACCCGACCGCTTGTGCCAGCGCTCATGTTCATGCCGCTACCTCCTTCGAAGCACGCGCCGATCAGATGACGCGTCCTTCTTACCCCAAGTTGAGAGACGGGCTCGCAGAACCCGACCCGAGAGCGGCGAGGACTTCCGCCGCGTCCGAGAACGGATATGTCCGGTCGCCGATGATTTGGCCGGTTTCGTGACCCTTGCCGGCAACGACGAGCGCATCCCCAGGCTGGAGCAGCGCCACGGCCGCCTTGATGGCCTCCGCCCGGTCGCCGATTTCCCTGGCCCCGTGGGCGCCTTCGAGGATTTCGGCGCGGATGGTGGCGGGGTCCTCGGTGCGGGGATTGTCGTCGGTGACGATCACCACGTCTGCCTTGGCGGCGGCGATGGCCCCCATGAGGGGCCGCTTGCCCTTGTCCCGGTCGCCGCCGCAGCCGAACACCACCATGAGGCGCCCCGGCACCGCCGCCCGCAGGGTGTCGAGCACGGTGGCCAGCGCCTCCGGCTTGTGGGCGTAGTCCACGAACACGGGCCGGCGCGGGTCGTCGCCGATGCGCTCCAGCCGGCCGGGCACGCCGGTGAGAAAAGCGAGGGCATCGAGCGCCGCCGCCCGCTCCGCCCCGCAGGCGATGGCAAGGCCGGCGGCGAGCAATGCGTTGTCCAGCTGGAAGCGGCCCACCAGCGGCACGATGGCGTGCGAGCCGTCCGCGAACATTACCTTCTGCCCGGTGCCGGACCCGGTGGTGCCGAAGATATCGAGGCCGCCCGCCTGCCCCTCGCCGATGGGCAGCAGCTTCAGGCCGCGCGTCTGCGCCCACGCCAGGGCATTGGCGGCGAAGGGCGCGCCGGTCACCGCCACGGCGGTGGCGTCATCCGGCATCACCTGGGTGAACAGGCGCAGCTTGGCCCGGAAATAGGCGTCGATGGTGGGGTGGTAGTCCAGATGGTCGCGGCCGAGATTGGTGAAGCCGCCGGCGGTGAAGCGCACCCCGTCGAGCCGCTTCTGGTCCAGCCCGTGGGAGGAGGCTTCCAGCGCCATGTGGGTGACGCCCTCGCCGGCGAGGCGGTCGAGGGTGGCGTGCAGTTCCACCGGGTCGGGCGTGGTGAGGCTGCCATAGGTGGAGCCGTCCGGCGCCACCAGGCCAATGGTGCCGAGATAGGCCGCCTTGTGGCCGAGCCGCTCCCAGATCTGCCGCAGGAAGAAGGCGACGGAGGTCTTGCCCGCCGTCCCCGTCACCGCCGCGATGGTGGCCGGCTGGCGCAGGTAGAAGCGCGCGGCGGCCAGCGACAGGGAGCGCCGCACGTCGAGGGAGAAGGCGAGCGCCACCTGCGGCGGCAGCACGGGCCGGGGCGCGGTGGGCTCCATCAGCACGGCCGAAGCGCCGCGCGCCACGGCATCGGCGATGAAGCGGCTGCCGTCCGCGTGGGTGCCGGGAATGGCGACGAAGAGCTCGCCCGCCTTGATCCTGCGGCTATCGGCGGAGAGGCCGAAGACGGGGTCGTCGCCCGCGCCGGCCGACAGGATGCGGGCGTGGCCGTCGAGGAGCTGTCCGAGGGAATGGCTGGTCATCGGACCTCTTTTGGCATCCACCCGCGCCGATTGTCACCCTCGACCTGAGGCCGCGTCCCGCGGGTGGTATCAACGTGGGGCGACGGATTACTCCCTTTGCCGGCGCGCTTGACTTGCCGGCGATCGGTCAAGCCCGCGCGGCGCTTGAGCGAAGCCTGTCAGTGCCGGTCGGCCACCTTGAGGGGCATGCGCAGCAACTGTTCCGCATTGGGCAGGTTCTGCCGCGGCGCGATGTTCAGGAGGGGCGCGATGCGCTCCACGATCTTGCCGGCGGTGGGTGCCGCGTTCCAGCCGGAGGTGGCGAAGCCGTAGGTCTCCGATGTCGCCTTGGGCTCGTCCAGCATCACGAGGATGAGGTAGCGCGGCCTGTCCATGGGGAAGACCGCGGTGAAGGAGGTGAGCAGCTTGTTCTTGGCGTAGCGCCCGTTCACCACCTTCTCGGCGGTGCCGGTCTTGCCGCCCACCAGATAGCCGGGCACCTCGGCCTTGGTGGCCGTGCCTTTCTCCGCATTGAGGCGCAGCAGGTAGCGCATCTTGTCCGAGGTCTCGGGCTTCAGCACCCGCACCGCCACCTTCTGCGCGTCCTCCTGGGACCGCTTGATGAAGGTCGGCGGGATGAGCCAGCCGCCGTTCACCATGGAATTCACCGCCATCACCGCCTGCAGCGGGGCGACGGAGAGGCCATGGCCGAAGGCGATGGTGGCGGAATTCAGCTCGCCCCAGCGCCTGGGCACGATGGGCTCGGAGCTTTCCGGCAGCTCGGTGCGCAGCCGGTCGAGCTGGCCCATCTTCTTCAGGAAGGCCTTGTGGGCGTCCACGCCGAGGGAGAGCACCATCTTCGCCGTGCCCACGTTGGATGAGACGAGGAAGATCTCGGGCACGGACAGCACCCGATTTTCCGCATGGTAGTCGGAAATCTTGAAGCGGCCGAAATGCATGGCGCCGCGGGCATCGAACGAGGAATTCAGGCCGATCCTGCCGGAATCGAGCGCCATGGCGAACGACAGCGCCTTGAAGGTGGAGCCCATCTCGAACACGCCGGTGGTGAGCCGGTTGAGATAGGCGTCGTCCTTCGGATCGCCCGGCACGTTGGGGTCGAAGTCCGGCAGCGAGACCATGGAGACGATCTCGCCGGTGTTGACCTCGGTCACCACCGCCATGGCGTGGAGGGCCGAGAACTTGGTCTTGGCCCGGATCAGCTCGTCGCGTACCGCATGCTGCACGCGCATGTCCATGGAGAGCTGCACCGGCTCCTGCTGGAGGTCGGTGGCGAAGCCCGCCAGATGCAGTTCCGCGAGGCCGCGGCCGTCAATGTATTTCTCGAGGCCGGAAATGCCCTGGTTGTCCACGTTCACGCCGCCCATGACGTGGGACAGGATGGGGCCGTCCGGATAGATGCGGCGGTTTTCCTTCAGGAAGCCGATGCCGGGAATGCCGAGGCGGTGGATGGCGCGCATCTGCGCCGGGGTGATCTCGCGCTTGAGCCAGGCGAAGCCCTTGCCGGAATTGAGCCGCTTGCGGCTTTCCTCCACGTCGAGGTCGGGCAGCACCTTGAGCAGGCCTTCCAGCGCCTCGTCGGGATCAATCAGGCGGCGCGGCTCGGCGAACAGGGACGGGGATTTCACGTCGATGGCGACGATGTCGCCGTTGCGGTCGATAATGTCGGGCCGCGCCGAGGACACCGCGTCCGAGCCGCGCCCGCGCGTGGCGCCGGGATCGGAGGTGACGGCGAGATGGGAGAGCTGGGCGGCGATGGCGATGAAGACCGCGCAGAAGGCGGCCATGATCAGCTTGATGCGGCCGCGCGCGACCGTCTCCGGGTCACCCCGGTCGAGGCCGAACAGGCCGCGCACCATATGACGGCCCGCACGCCACGAGAGATGGCCAAGGCGGACCGCCATGGCCGACGCCACGGCCCAGGTGGCGATGGCGGCGCGGCGCAGAGCGCGCAGCATCGCGCGGCCGGCGGTGCCGGCGAGGCGGCCGACCGTGTCCAGCAGCACGGCGCAGGCGGCGTCGGCCTTCTGGATCTCGGGGCCCAGCGCTGCCGCCGTGTCGGCGGCGAAACGGGCGATGCGGGCGGAAAAGGGCGTCTTCTCGACCATGGCGACCTCTTCAGCGTTCCCCGGAGAACAGGCGCTTCAGCCCTTCGATGAGGTCCGGCCCGGGGTCGGGGCGGGCC
>NZ_JAIVFN010000150.1 GCF_030015065.1 Xanthobacter autotrophicus
CTCCCCGGCCCTCCCCCGCAAGCGGGAGAGGGAGAGAGAACACAACGGGAGAGGAAGGCCATAGCCCCCTCAGGCCGCCCGCTTCTCCAGCCATGCCACCATGCGGGCGATGATGACCTCGCGCAGGGCCTCATCCTCCACATATTCCACGGCCTCGCCCACGAAGGCCTGGATGAGCAGAAGCTCAGCCTCCTTCAGCGGCAGGCCGCGCGAGCGCAGGTAGAACAGCATCTTGTCGTCCAGCGTGCCCACGGTGGCGCCGTGGCCGCACTGCACGTCGTCGGCGAAGATCTCAAGCTCGGGCTTGTTGTCCATCTCCGCGCCGTCGCTCAGCAGCAGGGACTGGCTCATCATGCGCCCGTCCGTCTTCTGGGCATCGCGCCGCACCACGATCTTGCCCTGGAACACGCCGTGGGCCTCATCCGCCAGCACGGTCTTGAACAGCTCCCGGCTCTCGCAGCCCGCCACCGCATGGTCGATGAACATGGTGGTGTCGGCGTGCTGGCGGCCCTTCAGCAGGGTGGCGCCGCGCACCCCCAGATTTGTCCCGGTGCCCTGGAAACGGCCGTAGACGGAATGGCGCGACAGCGCCGCGCCCTGCACCAGCGAGAACACATTCAGCTTCGCCGTGCGGCCCAGCTCAACCATGAGTGTGCCCAGATGGAGCGCCGCCGCGCCCTCCTCCTGGAGCCGCACCAGGTTGACGGTGGCGCCATCGCCCACCACCAGCTCCATGGCGTGGTTGGCCTGGTAGGCGACGCCGTCACGGCCGGTGAAGCTTTCCACCAGCGTCAGCTCGGCGCCGTCGCCCACCACCACCACGGTGCGGGTGAAGCCGGATGCGGCCGCCGCCGCGGGGAAGACGTGGGCAAGGTGCACCGGCGAAGCGACCTTCGTTCCGGCATCCACCTTCAGCACCAGCCCCTCGCCGAGGAAGCCGGTGTTGAGCGCCAGCGCACCGTCATAGCGATCCGGCGCGAAGGAGCCGATGCGTTCCACCAGCGGATCGTTCGCCGCCATGGCGGCATCAAGCGGCAGCGCCGTGACGCCGGCGGGCAGGCCGGCGAAATCGGAGGCGCCGCGCGCCAGCGCCCCGCTCACGAACAGGAGGCGCGCCGCATGGGGCACGGCGAGCGCGACGCGGGCGGCCTCCGCCTCCGCCTCCGCATCGGGAGCCCCGGCAAGGGGGGCGAAATCGCGCACGGCCGCGCGCAGGTCGGTGTATTTCCACTCCTCCACGCGCCGGTTGGGCAGGCCGTGGGCGCGGAAGGCCTCGAGAGCATCGGCGCTCAGCTCGCCGGGACGCCCGTCAAGGCCCCCCTGCCCGGCCGCGACGGCGAGCCGGGCCTGGAGCGCGGCGGCGATGGCATCTTCCGCCGGCGTGCGGGCGGGACGGACGGGGATGGTCATGGCCGCGCTCACGCCGCGTTCTGCCCATAGGCAGCATAGCCGGATTCCTCCAGCTCCAGCGCCAGCTCGGCGCCGCCGGAGCGGACGATGCGGCCCTTGTGCATCACATGCACCACGTCCGGCACGATATGATCCAGCAGGCGCTGGTAATGGGTGATGACCAGCATGGCGCGGTCGGGCGAGCGCAGGGCGTTCACCCCCTGCGCCACCACCTTCAGCGCATCAATGTCGAGGCCGGAATCGGTCTCGTCCAGAATGCACAGCCTGGGCTGAAGCAGCGCCATCTGGAGGATCTCGTTGCGCTTCTTCTCGCCGCCGGAGAAGCCCACATTCACCCCGCGCCGCAGCATGTCCTGGGTGATGCCGAGGTCGGGGGCCTTGGCGCGCACCAGCTTGAGGAAATCGGGGGTGGAGATTTCCTCCTCCCCGCGGGTCTTGCGCTGCGCGTTCATGGCGGCGCGCAGGAAGGTCATGTTGGCGACGCCGGGGATCTCGATGGGATACTGGAAGGCGAGGAACACGCCGGCCGCCGCCCGCTCTTCCGGCGCGAGGGCGAGGATGTCCTGGCCGTCGAAGGTGGCCGACCCCTCCGTGACCTCATAGTCGGGCTTGCCCGAGAGCACATAGGACAAGGTGGACTTGCCGGAGCCGTTCGGCCCCATGATGGCGTGCACCTCGCCCAAAGGGATGGTGAGGTCGAGGCCCTTGAGGATCTCATTGTCGCCGATGCGGGCGTGGAGATTCTTGATTTCGAGCATGTGCTGTGTCCGTTGGTGCGCCACGGCCGGGCCGGGCGGGAATGTCAGCGCTGCGGGACCGAGCCCCGCGTCGTTCTGGAAGCCGTCGTGCCCGGCCGCTGGCGCATTGTGGGAAAGCCGGTTCCCGGTCGCCGGGCGTGGATGGCCGGGACCCGGATGTTTCCGGGTTCCGCTCTTGAGGACTGAAGTCGGCAACAGCCGACTTCAGGGACAAGCCCGGCCATGACGCGTCGTTACAGAGGCGGGACGCTCACCCCACGCTCCCCTCGAGGCTCACGGCGATAAGCTTCTGGGCCTCCACGGCGAACTCCATGGGCAGCTGCTGGAGCACGTCGCGCACGAAGCCGTTGACGATGAGCGCCACCGCCTCCTCCTGCGACAGGCCGCGCTGGAGGCAGTAGAACAGCTGGTCCTCGGAGATCTTCGAGGTGGTGGCCTCGTGCTCGAACTGGGCCGAGGCGTTCTTCGCCTCCATGTAGGGCACGGTGTGCGCCCCGCACCGGTCCCCGATGAGGAGCGAGTCGCAATTGGTGAAGTTGCGCGCGCCGGTCGCCTTGCGGTGGGCCGAGACGAGGCCGCGATAGGTGTTCTCCGAATGGCCGGCGGCGATGCCCTTGGAGATGATGCGGCTCGACGTGTTCTTGCCGAGATGGATCATCTTGGTGCCCGAATCCACCTGCTGGTAGCCGTTGGAGATGGCGATGGAATAGAACTCGCCCTGCGAGTTGTCGCCGCGCAGGATGCAGCTCGGATACTTCCAGGTGATGGCCGACCCGGTCTCCACCTGCGTCCACGAGATCTTGGAATTGTCGCCCCGGCAGTCGCCGCGCTTGGTGACGAAATTATAGATGCCACCCTTGCCGTCCTTGTCGCCGGGATACCAGTTCTGGACGGTGGAATACTTGATCTCGGCATCCTTCATCGCCACCAGCTCCACCACGGCGGCGTGCAGCTGGTTCTCGTCACGCTGGGGCGCGGTGCAGCCTTCCAGATAGCTCACATAGGCCCCCTCGTCGGCGATGATGAGGGTGCGCTCGAACTGGCCGGTGTTGCGCTCGTTGATGCGGAAGTAGGTGGACAATTCCATGGGGCAGCGCACCCCCTTGGGGATGTACACGAACGACCCATCGGAGAAGACCGCCGAATTCAGCGTGGCATAGAAATTGTCCGACACCGGCACCACCGAGCCGAGATACGCCTTCACCAGGTCCGGATGCTCGCGGATGGCCTCCGAGATGGGCATGAAGATCACGCCGGCCTTGGCCAGCTCGGCCTTGAAGGTGGTGGCCACCGACACGCTGTCGAACACCGCGTCCACCGCCACGCGGGAACCGCCGCTGCTCTCGATGCCCAGCAGCGCGTCGCGCTCGCGCAGGGGAATGCCGAGCTTCTCGTAGGTCTTGAGGATTTCCGGATTGATCTCGTCGATGGACTTCGGCGCCGCCTTAGGGGCCGAATAATAATAATAGTCCTGAAAATCAATCTTCGGATAGCTCACCCGCGCCCAGGTGGGCTCCGGCATGGTCAGCCAGCGCCGATAGGCCTGAAGCCGCCAGTCGAGCATCCACTCCGGCTCGTTCTTCTTCGCGGAGATATAGCGGATCGTATCCTCGGACAGGCCCTTGGGGGCCTTCTCGCTCTCGATGTCCGTGACGAAACCGTACTTGTACTGGTCCACGTCGAGCGCGCGGACGCGTTCAACCGTCTCCTGAACCGCAGGCATCTTCTCTTCTCCTCTCCCGCGCGGGGTCAAGGCCCGCGGGTCAAGTTCACGTCTTGCTACTCCGCCGCGCGTACCGCGCGGCTTCTCCACTCTTTGCTTCTACGCCGCGCGTACCGCGCGGCTTCTCCACTCTTTGCTTCTACGCCGCGCGTACCGCGCGGCTTCTCAGGTGCGCCGCGACCTTTTGCAAGGCCGCCACCGCCTCATCCACATCCTGCGCCGTGCTCGACCAGCCGAGCGAAAGCCGGATGGCGCCGGCGGCCCGCTCCGCCGGAACGCCCATGGCCGCCAGAACATGGGAAGCGCCCACCTTGCCCGACGAGCAGGCAGACCCCGCACTGACACTTACGTGGGCAAGGTCGAGCGCGATCACCAGTGTCTCGGCCCGAAGTCCGGCAAAAGTGAGCATGCTGGTGTTGGGCAGCCGCTCCGCCTCCCCGGCCACGACCTCGCAATCGGGAACGCTGGCCAGCACCTCCCGTTCCAGCGCGTCCCGCAGGACCGCGAGCCGGGGCGCCTCGCCGGCAAGGTCCGCGCGCGCCGCCCGCGCAGCGGCGCCGAAGCCGGCGATGGCCGGGACGTTCTCGGTGCCGGCCCGCCGGCTGCGCTCCTGCCCGCCGCCGGCCATGAGGGCCGGGACGCGATCATCCGGCCCGGCGGCCACGAGCGCCCCGACGCCCTGCGGCCCCCCCATCTTGTGGGCCGAGAGGCTGAGGAAATCCACGCCCAGAGCCGCCATGTCCAGCGGCAGTCGCCCGGCGGCCTGCACGCCGTCGCAGAACACCACGCCATCCCGCGCCTTCACCAGCCGCGCGGCCTCGGCGACGGGCTGGACCACGCCGGTCTCGTTGTTGGCCGCCATCAGCGCCAGCAGGGCGCGGCGGCCGGCGGCGGCGTGGCGGGCGAGCGCCTCTTCCAGCGCGGAAAGATCGAGGCGGCCGGCGCCGTCCACGGGCAGCACCTCCACCGCCTCAGCGGGAAAGCGGTGGCCGCGCAGCACGGCGGGATGCTCCACCGCGCTCACGAGCAGCACATGGCAGGGCTTCGGCCGGCCGGCCATCTCCACCTCGGGGTGCAGCGCCAGCGCGGCGGCTTCCGTGGCGCCCGAGGTGAAGACCACCCCGCGCGACGCCGCCCCCGCAAGCTGCGCCACTTCGGTGCGGGCAGCCTCCAGCCGCGCCCGCGCGGCCCGGCCGTCCGCGTGCACAGACGAGGCATTGCCCACCAGATCCAGCGCCGCGAGCATGGCGGCCCGCGCCTCGCTTTTCAGGGGGCTGGTGGCATTGTGATCGAGATAGGTGCGGCGCGCGCCGGCCGCAGGCGCGCCGATCCCGGCCTCAGGACCGGTCCCGGACCCGAGATTGTGCCGCTCCCGGCCTTGCGACCCCAAGGTGCCGCCCGCGCTCATCTCCGCCTCCCGGCCCCTCGCGCGAAACACGCTCCGGACCCGCGCCAGACTTGCAATTGCCGGCAATCTCGGTCATAGCTCAAACTTCACCCGAACCCGCATTGCAGCGCCCTACGGTTTGCGCAGCCGGCGGGAACAGATTAGAATTATTCTAAATTGATAGGTCGTTCCTATCTGTAAGTCAAGCATTACCGTTTCGGCGTCAAGTCGTTAGGGTGATGCAGGCGGTCTCGTCCCCGGAAGCGATGCTTTCGGACACGTCCGCTCCAATCCTGCGCGTTCCATGTTGCGCGTCATTGCCACCCAGAGGTTGTAAAACTTCCATGCCAGAAGTGATCTTCCCCGGCGAAAAGGGGCGCCTCGAAGGCCGCTACCAGCCCGCCAAGACCCGCAATGCGCCCATCGCCATCATTCTTCATCCCCACCCGCAGTTCGGCGGGACGATGAACAATCCTGTCGTGTACAATCTGTACTACCAGTTCGCGAACCGCGGCTTCTCGGTGCTGCGCTTCAATTTCCGGGGCGTCGGCCGCTCCCAGGGGTCGTTCGACCACGGCACCGGCGAATTGTCCGACGCCGCGGCCGCGCTCGACTGGGCGCAGTCGGTCAATCCGGATGCGCGGGCGTGCTGGATCGCCGGCTTCTCCTTTGGCGCGTGGATCGGCATGCAACTGCTCATGCGACGCCCGGAAGTGGAGGGCTTCATCTCCATCGCCGCGCCGGCGAACCTCTACGACTTCTCCTTCCTCGCCCCCTGCCCCTCCTCCGGCCTGTTCGTCCATGGCGACAAGGATGCGGTGGTGCCCACCTCCGCGGTCCAGACGCTGGTGGAGAAGCTGAAGACGCAGAAGGGCATCGTCATCGAGCAGCAGGTGGTGCCCGGCGCCAACCACTTCTTCGACGGCAAGACCGAGGACCTCATGGGCGTGGTGGGCACCTATCTCGACAAGCGCCTGCCCGGCACCCGCAAGGAGAGCAAGGACAGCGCCGCCTGAGGGCGATCGCTCCGCCTCCCCGACTTCCATGAACGGCCGGTCCTGAGGACCGGCCGTTTTTGCAAAGGAACGCGTTCTCTCACATCGGGTTAGAGGGCGATTCACCGATCAGATTGATTCAATCTGATCGGATCGCGTTCTAGACCCGGACCTCCGGCTCCTCCTCCGTGGCCGCATCCAGGACCCGTTCCTCGCTCATGTAGCGATCGAACTTCGGCTGGCTCAGCCGCGCCCGCACCGCCAGCGCGAACGCTCCCGCCCCGAGCGCGGCCAGCACCGCCAGGTCCCAGCCGAAGGGAATGAGGCCGGCTCCCCCGAAGCTGCCGAGAAACGACACCAGCCCCAGCCCGCCGAGGTAGGGCGCCAGCCAGACCGCTTCCGCGAGGTCCAGGCTGCCGGCGGCGCGATGGCGGGCATGGAACAGGAACAGCACCAGCCCCGCCAGCAGGCACAGGCCGAGGCGCCACACGGTGGGCCACCCGCTCCAGTAGATGATGTAGGTGGCGATGACGAAGGCCACCGGCGCCACCAGATTCACCGCCGGTACCCGCAGCGGCCGCGCCGCATCGGGCAGCAGCCGGCGCAGGGCCACCACCGCCACCGGCCCCACCACGAAGGACAGGATGACGGCGGAAGAGTTCAGCTGCACCACCTCGCTGAACGGCAGGAGGACGAAGGCGGCCAGCGAGAACACGAGGTTCAGCAGCAATGCGGCCACCGGCACGCCGCGCGCCGAAAGCGCAGCGAAGCGCTCGGAAAAGAAGCCGTTCTCCGCCAGAGCGAAGGCAAGGCGCGCATTGGAGCCCACCGCGACGAGGCCGCCGGCGAACGGCCCCACAACCGCCCCGAAATTCAACAGGCTCACCAGCCACAGCATCCCCAGCGCCGCAGCGAGCGCCCCCAGCGGCCCGAAATCCCCCGGCAGCGCCAGCGCGCCCCAGCCGTGGGCGAGATCCGCCGGCAGCAGCGCGCCGGTGAAGGCGAACTGGATGCCGCCATAGACCACGAAGGCGATGGCCAGCGCCAGCACGAGGGCGGTGGGAATGGTGACACCGGGGTTCTTCACCTCCCCCGCCATGTCGATGGCATGGCGGAAGCCGATGAAGGAAAAGGCGACGCCCCCCGATGACACCGCCGCCAGCACGCCCGCCACACCGAACGGCGCGAACCCACCGCTCACCTGCGTGAAATTGGCCGGCTCGAACCGCGCCGCCAGCAGCGCCACGATGACCACGAGGGGAATGGCGATCTTCAACCAGGTGGCGGCGGTGTTCACCCGGGTGAAGAACCGCACGCCGAAGGCATTGATGACGGTGAAGCAGACCATCAGCAGTCCCGCCACCGCCACCCCCGCCCACGACAGGGTGCCGCTGCCCGGCGCCGTATAGAGCCAGCCCAGATGCGGGCCGAGGTAGCGCAGCATGGCCTCCACCTCGATGGGGGCGGTGGTGTTGTAGCCCACCCAGGCGCTCCACCCCATGGCCATGGCTACCACATTGCCGTGGCTGAACTGGGGAACCCGCGCGATGCCGCCGGCCACCGGCAGCATGGCCGAGATTTCCGCGAAGGTAAGGGCGAACAGCAGCATGGCGGCGCCGCCGATAACCCACGCGATCAAAGCGGCGGGGCCGGCATGCTGGGCGGCCAGCAGCGGGGCGAACAGCCAGCCGGAGCCGATGATGCCGCTCACGGCCACGAAGGTGAGGCCGATCAGCCCGATCTCGCGCTTCAGCTTGCCCATCAATCCCCCCGCCCGTACCGCGTGCGACGCCCCGGTTTTGCGGAAGACTAAGCTGAACCGTTGCAGCGTGCACCTCGTCGCGTGGAGACTTCCGCGTGTTTTTGTGCCGGAGGAAACGCCCGGCGAATTCTGGGGCTGATGGCTCGGACAGAGGCCGGCGCGTCCCCTCTCCCGCTTGCGGGGGAGGGTTAGGGAG
>NZ_JAIVFN010000151.1 GCF_030015065.1 Xanthobacter autotrophicus
AGTGCTTCGGAAAACTGAAGCGGTTCAAGCGCGTCGCCCTGCGCTGCGAGAAGACCGAATGCGGCTTCGCTGCCATCGTCGCCCTCGCCTTGAGCTTCATCCTCATCAAATCCGTCCACACTGCCTAGTAGCAACGCCGAAGCATTTGACGCATCCGACGTGGCGCCCGCGCCCTCTAAACTCAAGAAAGAGCACGCGCCGATCAACTGGCGATACAAGCAGGTCGGCGCGTGCTCTAGTGGTTCGACCGCGACAGATGGAACCCATCTGTCGCGGTCGAACCACAACTCTTTGATCTGGTGGGTCAACTTTTCGAAACGGATGGGTACCATCCGTTTCGGTTGATCCACTAGCGACCGGATGGCAGGACCATCCGGTTGGAACCCGGTTCAGGAGAGACCATGCCCCGTGCCGTCGCCGGCCCCGAGATCGAGCGCCTGATCCAGCTCATCGCCCGCCTGCCGGGGCTGGGGCCGCGTTCGGCGCGCCGGGTGGCGCTGCATCTGATCAAGAAGCGCGAGGCGCTGATGGCGCCGCTCGCGGCGGCCCTGACGGATGCGCTCGGCAAGATCGTGGAATGCCGGCGCTGCGGCAATGTGGATGTATGCGACCCCTGCACCATCTGCACCGACGCCTCGCGCGACCGGCGGACCCTGGTGGTGGTCGCGGACGTGGGCGACCTCTGGGCGCTGGAGCGCGCCGGGGTCCTCAATGCGCCCTATCACGTGCTCGGCGGGGTGCTCTCGCCCCTGGACGGGGTGGGCCCCGAGGACCTCAACCTCGCCCGGCTGGTCACGCGGGTGCATGAGGACGAGGTGGGCGAGGTCATCCTGGCACTCGGCGCCACGGTGGACGGGCAGACCACGGCCCATTACATCACCGACCTCCTGCGGGAGGCGAATGTCCGGGTGACGCGGCTGGCCCAGGGCGTGCCGGTGGGCGGCGAGCTCGATTATCTCGACGAGGGCACCCTCAGCGCCGCCATCCGTGCCCGCACGCAGATGTGAGCGCTTCCGCTCATGCGGAAGCGGCTGTCACTGCAGCATCCGCTCGAAATTGATCACGAACAGCTTCGGGTCGGGCTTCTTGTTCACCTGCAGGTTGGAAAGAGTCACCTGGGTGTCGTAGCCCTGCGGATCGGTGATGATCCACTGCTTGAGGGCGGAGGTCTTGGCGTCGAACAGGATGAGCAGGCGGTAGGTTCCAATCATGGGAACCTGTTCCTGGATGATCACCGAGATGAACTTGTCGTCCTGGAACACCCCCGCCACATGGGGATCGCTGGCAAGGTCGACCTTCTCCGCCAGCAGGAAACGCAGGGGGGTCTGGGACAAAGGCGTGACGTCCTGCGTGTTCAGCTTGCGGTCGCGCACCGCCACCGACTGGCCGTTGGCGATCAGCTCCACCGGGCTCGGCGGATCGTATTCGAAGCGCACGCGCCCGGGCTTCTGCATGTAGACATCGCCGGTGCGGCGGGTGCCGTCGGGGTCGATCTGGGTGAAGTTGCCGGTCAGCGCCTGCACCGAGTTGTAGTAGCTGGTGATGCGATCCACCGTGGCCCGCGGCGCGCGTCCATCCGGGTTCGCCGCGGCCTGGGCCTGGGGCACCACCTGCGCCATCGGGCCGGGCTTTGCCGTGGCACCGGCGTTGCGGCCCTGGGGCTTCATCAGGTCGCCGGGGGGCTGGATCGTCTGCGCCGAGGCGGCGGCCCCCGACAGCATGGCGAGGGTCATGGCAAGCCCGCAGGAGAGAGCAACGCCGCGCGCCACAGGCGACAGGCAGCGGCGGACGCGGGACTTGGCGGGAAAGCGGCTCGGCATCATTGAGGTCTCTGGCGCGCGGCGTTCGGGACGGGAAGTGCGAAACCTGAAGTCGGGTTCCGACCCCGCCCCGGCGCAGGCGGATCGGAGGAACATCTTGTCAATATAGACCCTGCCCAAGGCGTATGGCGATCCTGTGGCCTGGCATTGCGTGCGCGGAAGTCCGCCGGTGAATACCGTTGCCGGCACCGGCGTAGAGCGCGGCGGTTTTACTCGGCCGCCTCTTCCGGCATCAGGATCTCGCGCTTGCCGGCATGGTTGGGGGCGGCGACGAGGCCTTCCTTCTCCATGCGCTCCACCAGCGAGGCGGCGCGGTTGTAGCCGATCTGCAGCCGGCGCTGGATGTAGGAGGTGGAGCACTTGCGGTCGCGCATGACCACGGCGACCGCCTGCGAATAAAGGTCCTGCCCCTCCTCGCCGAAAGCGCCCTTGTCGAAGACGGCGGTGCCCTCGTCCTCGTCGTCGGTTTCGGCGGTGACTGCCTCCACATAGGAGGGAACGCCTTGCGACTTGAGGTGCTTCACCACGCTTTCCACCTCCTCGTCGGCGACGAAGGGGCCGTGAACGCGGGAAATGCGCCCGCCGCCGGCCATGTAGAGCATGTCGCCCTGGCCGAGGAGCTGCTCGGCGCCCATCTCGCCGAGGATGGTGCGGCTGTCGATCTTGCTCGTGACCTGGAACGAGATGCGGGTGGGGAAATTGGCCTTGATGGTGCCGGTGATGACATCCACCGAGGGGCGCTGGGTGGCCATCACCAGATGGATGCCGGCGGCGCGGGCCATCTGGGCGAGGCGCTGGATGGCGCCTTCGATGTCCTTGCCGGCCACCAGCATCAGGTCGGCCATCTCGTCGACGATGACGACGATGTAGGGCAGGGGCTCGAGGTTCATCTCCTCGCGCTCGTAGATGGCCTCTCCGGTCTCGTGGTCGAAGCCGGTCTGCACCGTGCGGGCGAGGGTCTCGCCCTTGTCGGTGGAATCCTTCACGCGGGCGTTGAAGCCGTCGATGTTGCGCACGCCCAGCTTCGACATCTTCTTGTAGCGGTCCTCCATCTCCTTCACCGCCCATTTCAGGGCCACCACCGCCTTCTTGGGATCGGTGACCACGGGGGCGAGCAGATGCGGGATGCCGTCATAGACGGACAGTTCCAGCATCTTGGGGTCCACCATGATGAGCCGGCATTGCTCCGGCTTCAGCCGGTAGAGCAGGGAGAGGATCATGGTGTTGATGGCCACCGACTTGCCGGAGCCGGTGGTGCCGGCCACCAGCAGGTGGGGCATGCGGGCGAGGTCCACGATCACCGGATCGCCGCCGATGGTCTTGCCCAAGGCGATGGCAAGCTTGTGGCCCGAATCGCCGAAATCCTTGGTGGCGAGCAGTTCGCGCAGCAGCACTTTCTCGCGCTTCTGGTTGGGCAATTCGATGCCGATGGCGTTGCGCCCGGGCACCACGGCGACGCGCGCCGACACCGCGCTCATGGAGCGGGCGATGTCGTCGGCAAGGCCGATGACGCGGGACGACTTGATGCCGGGCGCCGGCTCCAGCTCGTAGAGCGTGACCACCGGGCCGGGGCGCACCTGCCCGATTTCGCCGCGCACGCCGAAATCCTCCAGCGTGCCCTTCAGCTCCTTCGCGGTGTCGGCCAGCGCCTCCGGGCTCATGGCCGGGACCTTGGTGGCCACCGGCGGGGTCAGGAGGTCGAGGGAGGGGTGCTGGTAGCCGCGGCGCGGGCCACGCCGCCCGTTCGGCTCGCGCCGGGCGGAGCGGCCGCGCGGCTCGCCGGCGGCGAGATCCGGCCCGGCTTCGGCGGCGCGTTCCTCTCCGGCTGCGCCGCCGAGGCGCGGCTCGACGCGGTCGCCGCCGCGCCGGGGCGCCGGGGCGCCGGCCGGGCCCGGGGTTCCGGCTCCGCGCGGCTCGCCCAGAAGGCGCCCGCCGCCAAGGCGGGCTTTCCAGGACAGCAACGTGTGGGTGAGGGCGCCGAGGGAGATGGCGGCGCCGTCGTCCTCCTCGTCCTCGTCGCCCATCTCGCCGGGCAGCTCGTTTTCGGGCGCGACCTTCAGCGGCGTGCGCCGTCCGCCGCTCACCGCGAGGAACAGGCCGGTGGTGCCGATGGCGAGGCCCGCCGCGCCGATGACCAGGGCATCCACGATGGACGCCGCCGAGCCGCGCACCACGCCCAGCGCCCTGGGGAAGAGATCGCCCAGCGCTCCGCCGATGCCGGTCAGTCCCGGCCAGCTGTCGGGCCGGGGCAGGGCGCCGAGGAAGGCGGTGGCGCCCAATACGCCGATGAGCCAGCAGGTGGTGCGCATGCGCTCGCGGCTGAACGGGCGGTGGGTCACCAGTCGCCAGCCGTAATAGAGCGGCGGCAGCAGCACCGCGAGGGCGGCGAGGCCGAACAGCTGTACCAGCAGGTCCGCCACCACCGCGCCGGGCCAGCCGAGCAGGTTGGTGACCGGCGCATGGGTGGCGTTGGACAGGCTGGGGTCCGAGGCCGACCAGGTGCCCAGCGCGAGGAACGCGGTCAGCGTGGCGATGATCAGGCTGGTGCCGACGATCTCGCGCCCGCGGCGCCGCACCGCGAGCCGCACGCTCTCGGGGATGAGATCGAAACGAGGGGCGACGGGCGGCATGCGGGTGTTCAGCACGGCATCGGCACTGGCGGCTCGGCTTCTGGCCCTCGGCATCGGCGCTTCTCTCCTTCAGGTGAGGGCGGCGACGAGGCGGGTCAGCACCTCCTCGCAGGTGGGAAGATCCTGGACCAGGGCGACGCGCAGGAAGTTCGCGGCCGGGTTGGCGCCGGTGAGGTCGCGGCGGGCGAGATAGCCGCCGGGCACCGTGCGCAGGCCCTGCTCGCGCCATAGCTTCACCGCCGCCGCCTCGCCCCCCGAAAGGGAGTCGGTGGCGAGGTGCGACACGTCGAGCCACAGGAAGAAGCCGCCGCCCGGCCGCTCATAGCCCAGGCGGCCTTCCAGCATGCGGTCGGCAAGGTCGAACTTGGCGCGATAGAGGTCGCGCGAGGCGGTCACATGCGCCTCGTCCTCCAGCGCCGCCACCGCCACTGCCTGCAGCGGCTCGGGCACCTGCGGCGCCGCCACCCAGCGGAAGGCGAGGAAATCCTTCAGGAAGGCCGGGTCCCCGGCGCAGAAGCCGCAACGCAGGCCGGGCAGCGAGGAGCGCTTCGACAGGGAATTGAAGGCCACCGCCCGGCTGAAGTCGGCGCCCGCCACCTCCAGGATGCCGGCAGGCTTTTCCGCCCCCAGGTAGATTTCCGAATAGCACTCGTCCGAGAACAGGAAGGCGCCGTGCCGGCGCGCCAGCTCCAGCGCCCTGCCGAGATAATCGGCCGAGGCAATGGAGCCCTGCGGGTTGGCGGGCGAGGCGATATAGAGCGCCACCGTCCGCTCCAGCAGGTCTTTGTCGAGGGCGTCGAGGTCGGGCAGCCAGCCGCTGTCCCTGGAGGTGGGCACCACCACCGCCTCGCAGCCGGCCGCTTCCGCGCCGGCGGCATAGGCGGCGTAGAACGGGTTGGGCAGCAGCATGGCGGGGCGGCCCTTCGCGCCCTTCCCGGGCGTCAGCCGGCGGGCCACGATGGCGGCGGAGAACAGGCCCTCGCGCGAGCCGTTGAGGGCCAGCACCTCGCGCTCCGCATCAATGGGGCGGGCGAGGTCGTAGCGCTGCGCCAGCCAGCGGGCGGCGGCGGCGCGGAAGGTGGGAGTGCCCTCGGCACGCGGATAGCGGCCGAAGCCGGGCAGCGCATCGGCCAGCACCGGCCCGACGAAGGCGGGCATGGCGTGCTGCGGCTCGCCCACGGCCGCGCTCAAAGGCTGGCGGCCGGGCTCGATCCCCGCCAGGAGGTCGGCGAGGCGGATGAAGGGCGAGCGGCGGTCCTCGGGGGCGGGGGTGGCTGGCACGGTGGAGCGGTCTTTTCTCGCGGCGATCATGGTCGCAGCGAGAATGAAGCCCAGCCGGTTAAGGTGCGGCTAACTCAGATGGCAGGGCGGCATGCCGCGCCGTCAAATCCTGGCGAGGACGTCCCGCGCCTGCCGTGCATCCGCCGCGATCTGCGCGACGAGGGCGTCGATACCGTCGAACTTCAGCTCCGGTCGCAGATAAGCGTGGAATTCCACCTCCAGCGTGGCGCCGTAGAGGTCGCCGGAGAAATCGAACAGGTGTACTTCCAGCAGGGGGCGGCCATTGTCGAAGGTGGGCCGGCGGCCGTAATTGGCGACCCCGTCGAAGCGGCCCAGCGGCGTCACCGCGCGCACCGCATAGATGCCGAAGGCGAGGTCCATGTCCTCGGCCAAAGCGAGGTTGGCGGTGGGAAAGCCGATGGTGCGACCGCGCTTGTCGCCGTGGATCACCTCGGCCGCCACCGCGAACGGCCGGCCCAGCATGTGCGCCGCGTGGCCCACCTGCCCGGCGGCCAGCGCCCGGCGGATGGCGGTGGAGGAAATGGCGTCGCCTTCGTCCCGCATGGGGGGAACCACCGTGACCTTGAAGCCGTGGCGCCGCCCCGCTTCCTCCAGGAAGGCGGGCGAGCCGGCGCGGGCGCGGCCGAAATGGAAGTCGAAGCCGACCGCCACCCCGGTGACGCCGTAGCGCTCCACCAGGATCTCGCGCACGAAATCTTCCGCCTCCATGGATGCGAGCTGGGCGTTGAAGGGCAGCACGATGGCGCCCTTCAAGCCGCTTTCGGCGATGTGGCGCAGCTTGCGCGCCTCGGGGGTGAGGCGGAACGGTGCCGAGGCGGGATTGAAGAAGGTGCGCGGATGGGGCTCGAAGGTGAGGGCGAGGGCCGATACACCGGCCTCGGCCGCCATGGCGCGGGCGGTATCGAACACGGCCCGGTGGCCGCGATGCACGCCGTCGAAATTGCCGATGGCCACCACCGGCCGCGCCAGATCTGGCGGAAGCGGCGCGCTGCCGCCTACCAGGAGAAAGTCGGGGGAGGGATCACCTGTCATCGGCGGGCGGCGGCCTTGCCTTGAGTGTCTTGCCTGGTCGCGACGAAACGCGGCGGCGCCCGGCGCAAACGCGCGCCGGTGCCGACGAAGAACAGGTGCTCTAGGCGCTGGCGGCGGCAGGCGTCAAGGGTGCCTCACCAGGCGAGGCGGGGCATGACGCCACGCGGATGGGCGTGACCGGTGAACAGCTCGGCGAGGCTTTCCGTGTCGGGAATGGCCCCGTCCACCGATTTCAGCTCCTGCGCGTGGATGCCGCCGGAGATGAAGAGGCTGTCGAATCCGGCATCGTTGGCGCCGGCGATGTCGGTGCGCAGGGCGTCGCCGATGCCGAGCACGCGGGCACGGTCGATGGCGCCGCCGCGGATCACCTCGGCATGGGCGAAGGCGGTGTCGTAGATGGGCCGGTAGGGCTTGCCGCACCAGACGGCCTTGCCGCCAACCTCCTCATAGGCCTTGGCGATGGCGCCGGAACAGAAGATGAGCTTCTCGCCCCGTTCCACCACCAGGTCCGGATTGGCGCAGATGAGCGGCAGGTCGCGGGCCTTCATGGCGGCGATGGTCTCGACATAGTCATCCGGGGTCTCCACCTCGTCGTGGAAGAGGCCGGTGACCACCACGAGGTCGGCTTCGGCGAGATCGGTGAGGACGAGATCGAGCCCCTCGAACAGGCCGAGATCCCGCCCCGGGCCGAGATGGTAGGTGCGCGCGCCGGTGCGGGCCGCCAGCATCTCGCGGGTGACGTCGCCGGAGGTGATGATGGCGTCATAGGCGGTGCGCGGCACGCCGAGGCCGTCCAGCATCTCCATGACGAAGCGGTGGGGCCGGGGCGCGTTGGAAACGAGGACCACGGTGGCCCCGCCGGCGCGCATGCGGGTGAGCGCGTCGCAGGCGGAGGGGAAGGCGGCGACGCCATTGTGCAGCACGCCCCAGACATCGCACAGGATGAGGTCGTACTGGCCGGCATAGGCGGACAGTCCGGTCACCAGAGGCGGAGCGTGGGGGTGGGACCTCTCGGTGCTGTTGGAGCGTTCGGCCATGGGGCGTTTCCTCTTGTGCACCGCACAAGTGCCATGACGGAAGGCGAACCACAAGGGCCGCGGCGGGGTCTGTAAAACCTTTGGTTTCGGCGGGGTACGATGGTGACGGGGTGAGAAGGAATGATCCGTTTCCCGATCACCGGGCGGCGCCCGGGGCGCGATCCGGCCAGGGTGTTTCAGCCTGACCGGCGGGGTGTCGCAGGGTGCTTTCAAGCGTGAGCCAATGGGAGGGGAACGGTTCAGGGGTGCCCCTTGCCCGGATGGCCGCCGCCATGCGGGCTGCCCATGCCGTGGGGATGTCCGCCGCCGTGCCCGCCCCCATGT
>NZ_JAIVFN010000152.1 GCF_030015065.1 Xanthobacter autotrophicus
GGGTTTACCTTGGCTCTGACTTATTTTTTTTTTAAAAAAGAAGACGGTATACGCAATTAGCTGCAGTCTCGTGGGCCTGAAAATGTGTATAAGAGAAAGGAATAGGCGCGCCCTGCGGGGCTCGGGCAGCCGCTGTGGATGCCCGAGCCCGCCGCGAAATCGCGCCGTGCGGGCGAAACCGCCTCGGCTATGATGCCGCCGGCGGGCCGTGCCTGTCCCCGCCGCCCATGCGAGGAGCGTCATGTCGAACACCGTTTTGGCCGATCCGCTTCACCCCCGCCCCGTGGACCGCGCGCTGGACCCCGGCTTCCGCCGCGGCCAGTCCACCGAGCCCAATTATTCCGGGGTCACCTCCTTCCTGCGCCGGCGCTATGCCCGCGATGGCGGCGGGGCGGAGGTGGTGGTGTGGGGCGTGCCGCTGGACGTGGCCGTCTCCAACCGGCCGGGCACGCGGTTCGGGCCGCGCGCCATCCGCGCCGCATCCGCCATCCTTGATGGCGACCCGTTCTATCCCTTCGGCATCGACCCGTTCGAAACGCTGGACGTGGTCGATGGCGGCGACTGTGTGTTCGACTACGGCCTGCCCGCCGGCATCCCGGCCGCCATTGCCGCGCAGGCGCGCGAGCACTATGCCCGCGGCGCCCATCTGGTGACCCTGGGCGGCGACCATTTCCTCACCTATCCGGTGTTGCAGGCGCTCACGGCCCATCTCGGCAAGCCGGTGGCGCTGGTCCAGTTCGATGCGCACCAGGATACCTGGGAGGATGGTGGCGAGCGGGTGGATCACGGCACCATGATCACCCGCGCCGTGAAAGACGGGCTGATCCAGGTGGACCGCTCCATCCAGGTGGGCATCCGTACCCATGCGCCCCAGACCTGCGGCATCGAGATCATCCATGGCCTCACCGCCGCCGAGATGGGACCGATCGCGCTCGCGGACTGCATCGCCGAGCGGGTGGGGGACGCGCCGGTCTATGTGACGTTCGACATTGATGCGCTCGACCCCGCCTTCGCGCCGGGCACCGGCACGCCGGTCTGCGGCGGGCTCTCCACCCGCGAGGCGATTTCCTGCCTGCGCCGCCTCGGCGGCCTCGATCTCAAGGGCTTCGACGTGGTGGAGGTTTCGCCGCCCTACGACCATGCGGAGATCACGGCGCTGGCGGGAGCGACGCTGGCTTCCGTCTATCTCTGCCTCCTCGCCGAGCGCAAGGCGACCGGGCGGGCCGTCGCGCTCTGAGATTCCCGCCCCGAGAGGGGGCGCCTTGCGGGGCCGACCCGGATATGGGACAGCGGCACCGTCGCGACGGTGGAAAGGGGCGGGGCGTGAAGGGACACGGACCCAAGACGGTGAACTATATCCTGCCGTTGCTTGGCCTCGCGCTCGCCGGGGTGCTGTCGCTGCGGCCGGAGATGGCGCCGGGCGCGGGCGGGGTGGTTCCGAACATTGCCGCGCTCCTCGCCGTCGTGCTGCTGTGCGGCGCGGCCATTTCGGCGGTCGCCCACGCGGACGTGGTGGCAGCTCGCCTCGGGCAGCCCTACGGCGTGCTGCTGCTGACCATGTCCGTCACCATCATCGAGGTCTCGGTGATGGCCTCGATGATGCTCCATGGGCAGAACAATCCGACGCTGGCGCGGGAATCGGTGTTTTCCGTGCTGATGATCGTCAATACCGGCATCGTCGGACTATGCCTGCTGATGGGTAGCCTCAGGCACCGGGAACAGACCATCCAGCAGCAGGGCGTCTCCGGCTATCTGTCGGTGATGATCGCGCTGGGGGTGATGCTGCTGGTCCTGCCCGCCGAGACGCACGAGGGCGAGACCGGCACCTTCTCGCCGCGCCAGCTGGTGTTCATGTCCTTCGTCGCGGTCTCGCTCTACGGCGCGTTCCTCTACATGCAGACGGTGCGCTACCGCGAGCACTTCGAGAGCCAGCCGGAGGGCCACGGCGAGCCGCCGCCCGCGCCGGCGGCGTTCGCGGCCGGTCTTGTCATGCTGCTCCTGAGCCTGGCGGCGGTGGTCGCGTTGTCGAAGCACGTGGCGGCGACCTTCGAGGACTTCCTCGGCAATTTCGCGCTGGCCGATCCCGACGCCGTGACCGGTGCCCTCATCGCGCTCCTGATCCTGCTGCCGGAAGGCATCAGCGCGGTCCGGGCCGCAGCGCGCAACCATCTCCAGCATTCGTTGAACATCGCGCTGGGCTCGGCGCTGGCCACGGTGGCGCTCACCATTCCGGTCATGGCCTTCATCTCGGTGCTCATCGGCCATTCCATGGTCCTCGGCCTCGACACCGAGGACCGCACCATGCTGCTGGTCACGTTCGTCCTGTCCATCCTGTCGTTCGGCACCGGGCGGACCAACGCGCTTAACGGCGTCGTGCATCTCATCGTCTTCTGCGTCTATGTGATGCTGCTGTTCATGCCCTGAGCGGCGATGGCGACCGGTGGACAGGCGGCGGGCCAGATGGCATGGTCCGCCCGATTTCAGAACGAGGCGCGAGCCGTGAAGAACTTCCTGCTCTATATCTTCACCTGGTGGAACAAGCAGACCGTCGGCACCATGTGGTGGACGAAGCGGTTCGGCGAGTTCGTGGGCGAGGATGAGTTCGGCAACCGCTACTATCGTACCAAGGACGGCAAGATCGACCCGACTCTGGGCTTCGAGCGCCGCTGGGTGATCTATCCCGGCTATGCGGAAGCTTCCACCATCCCGCCCGGCTGGTGGGGCTGGATGCATCACCGCGTCGACACCCCGCCGGTGGACGAAAGCTACGCGCCCCGGTCCTGGCAGAAGCCGCATCGCCGCAACATGACCGGAACGCCCGGTGCCTACCGGCCCAAGGGCTCGGTGCTGGCCGGCGGCCTGCGGCCCCGCGTGACCGGCGACTACAAGGCCTGGACCCCCGGCGAGTGAGTTTCGGCGGCGTGCGCTCGCTCGGTATCGCGCGATCGCCTTGCCGCTGCCCGAATCCGGCGCTTCAGAAGGGCGGCGCGGCGAATGCCCGCCGCCTCCGCATTTGTCACGGGTTGATGTCCTGATGCGCCTTTACCGTTCCATGCCGCTTCTCGCCGCAGCGCTTCTCGTCGGCACGGCATCCGCGGCGCTGGCGCAGGTGCAGGCTCAGTATCAGCGGCCCGGCCAGATCGAATCCGCGCCGCTCGCGCCGCCCGGCACCATTCCCGCGCCTCGGCAGGCCGCGCCCTCGGTGGCTCCCGCGCCCCGCCCGGTGACGCCCGGCGGCGTCCAGCGCGGCCCGGCGCCAGCCCTGCCGCCCGGCGCGCAGCCGGCTCCGGCTCCCGGGGCCGCGACCGCCCCGGCGCCCGGCTCGGACGAAGGCGGCGACGTGGTGGTGGTGCAGCCGCCGGCGCAGAAGATCGCCAATGCCTATGCGGTCTTTGCCGGCCTCGACAAGATCACCGGCCGCATCACCTCCTTCGACGTGGCGATCGGCGAGACGGCGCAGTTCGGCGCCCTGCAGGTCACGCCCCGGGTGTGCTACACGCGGCCTGCCACCGAGACGCAGAATACAACCTCCTTCACCGAGGTGAACGAGGTGACGCTTCAGGGCCAGGCCAAGCGCATCTTCACCGGGTGGATGTTCGCCTCCAGCCCCGGCCTCCATGCGGTGGAGCACCCCATCTACGACGTGTGGCTGATTGGCTGCAAAGCTTCCGCCCCCGTCACCGCGCGGGGCCAGCAATAGAAGTCGGCCTCGGCCTGGAGGGCGTGATCGAGCAGGCGGTGGTAATGCCGCCGCGACACCTCGATGGCGCCGAAGGTCTTCAGGTGGCTGGTGACGAACTGGGTGTCCAGCAGCCGGAAGCCGCCGGCGATCAGCCGTCCCACCAGATGCACGAGGGCGACCTTCGAGGCGTCGGTCTCTCGGTGGAACATGCTTTCGCCGAAGAAGGCGGCGCCGAGCCGCACGCCATACAGCCCGCCCACCAGCTTCCCGTCGCGCCAGGCCTCCACCGTGTGACAGCGGCCGCGCAGGGACAGTTCGCCGTAGAGCTTGCGGATGCGCTCGTTGATCCAGGTCTTCTCGCGGCCTTCCTGCGGCTCGGAGCAGCCGTCGATCACGGCATCGAAATCGTGGTCGATGCGCACCTCGAACCTGTCGGAACGCACGGTGCGGGCAAGGCGGGAAGAGATGTGGAAGCCGTCGAGCGGGATGATGCCGCGCCGCTCCGGCTCGATCCAGTAGAGGCCGGGATCCTCGGCGCTTTCCGCCATGGGAAAGATGCCGCAGGCATAGGCCTTCAGCAGCACATCGGGGGTGATCTCGACGATCTGGTCGCTCAGCCGGCTCATGCCATCAAGGATAACAGCAAATCGAGCGTCGGTGTGGCAGCGTTGTAGGGGTGCTGGCGGATAAAGATACCCATGGGTATCGAGCCCGTGCGGCGCCTGAGCGGAGCCCTCGCGGCCAGGGCCTGCCACGGGCGGCGGGCGAGGGGATGAGTCCGGGACACATAAGGCCGCGGTGCCAGACGGCGCTGGCCGGCGCCCTCGCCGCCACATGCGTTCCTGAAAAATAGTTATTATTATCAATTATTTATGTGAATTTACCGCAGTTCGACCATTGATGTTGTTGCATCCCAGTTCCCCTAAGTTATATACAAATAAATATAGCTTATGCGAAAGCGGAGGGTGCTGCGGCCCCTTCGCGATGGTCGGTGTTCCGCCGCCATCCGGGCATTCTTCCACGAGGTTTTTCGATGCGACGGAATTCATTCCTCGCGACGGCGTCGGCTGTCGCGATTGCGGCGATGCATGCCCCGGCCTTCGCGCAGGAGGCCGAGACCGCCTCCTCCAATGTGTTCGAGCTCGGGCAGATCAATGTGGTGGCGCCCAACGCCACCGAATACTGGCAGACCAGCGGCCAGGCGATCTCGGAATCCACCATCAGTTCCGACGAGATGTATACCTTCGACCGTAATCGCCTCGATGATGCCCTGACATTGGTGCCGGGCGTGACGACCTCAACCGGCGGGGCGCGCAACGAGCCCTCGGTTTCGGTCCGTGGCTTCAATCTGTGGCAGGTCCCCCTCTATATCGATGGCGTGCGGGTCTATCTGCCCTACGACAACCGCCTCGATATCGGCCGCTTCATCACACCGGACCTCTCGGAGGTGCAGGTGCAGAAGGGCTATGTTTCCATCCTCAACGGTCCGGGCGGGATGGGCGGCGCCATCAATCTCGTCACCCGCAAGCCCAGCAAGGAATTCGAAGCCGAGCTGCGCTCCGGCGTGGAACTGGGCAATACCGGCGCCTACAGCTCCTTCAATGCCATGGGCTCGGTCGGCACCAGGCAGGAAAAATACTACCTCCAGGCCTCCGGCGCGGTGGTCGATTCCGATGGCTGGTTCCTGCCCCAGGGCTTCACGGTGCTCAATCCGGCCGCCGAGGACGGAGGCCGCCGCGACTATTCCGATTCGCAGGACTGGCGCGCCAACGTGAAGGTGGGCTTCACGCCCAACGAGACCGACGAATATGCCCTGAACTACACCGCCCAACAGGGCGAGAAGGGCAATCCCTATGACGTCTACAACCGGGTGCGCACCCTCAACGGCTGGGTGGGGACTTCACCCTACAACCAGGGGCGCAACTGGACCTGGCCGGAATGGAATTACCAGAGCCTCTATTTTCTCTCGAAGACGGCAGTTGGCGACAAAAGCTACGTCAACACGCGATTTTATTACACCGAGTTCGACAATACGCTCGCTGCTTATGACAATTCCGCCTTCCTGACCCAGGGCACCCGTGGTTTCAACAGCTATTACAATGACGACAGCCTGGGCGCCGACCTCGAGGTGGTCCACGAGATCCATCCTCAGGATACCATCAAGGCGGCGCTGACCTATCGCCGCGACACCCATCAAAGCCGCAACGAGAACACGCCGGGCATCGGAACCTCGGTCTGGGACCCGGCCTATGAGCAGTCGGAGGCGGTGATGTCGTTCGGTGTGGAGAACACGTTCCACGTCACCCGCAATTTCGATTTTGTCTCCGGCGTCAGCTACAATCACCGCAATCTCATCCAGGCGGATGATTATGCGCGGCTGAACAGCAACGCCTATCAGTTCTTCAGCCACGAGCTGACAACGGATGATTTCATCGACTGGCAGTTCGCCGGAATCTACCGGTATGGCGAGGACGCCCAGTTGAATGCCAGCGTCTCCAGCCGCGGCCGTTTCCCGACCCTGTTCGAGCGCTTCAGTACCCGTTTCGGCACCAACATCGCCAATCCGGACCTGCAGGCGGAGCGGGCCACCAATTACGAGATCGGCTGGACGCAGACCTTCGCCAGGCAACTCACCCTGCACGCCTCGGTCTATTACAGCCAGGTCACCAACCTGATCCAGAGCGTGGATACGGACGACTGGAGCGCTTCCAACGGCACCTGGATCACCCAGTACCAGAACGTCGGCAGCAGCGACAATTACGGCTTCGAGTTCTCCGCGGAATGGAAGGCGACGGATACGCTGGTGCTGGGCGGCAATTACACTTACCTGCAGATCAATATTTCATCTCCGATTCCCGACATCCAGCCGCTCGGAACGCCGGAGCACTATGCCTTCCTCTACGCCAAGTGGAAGGCGATGGAAAAGCTGACGCTGATCCCGAGCGTTGAGATATCCTCGTCCCGCTGGACCAATCCGAGCGTCGGCGCGGTCAGCTATGTGGAGACGGACGGCTTCGTCCTCGCCAATCTCTCGGCGGAGTACCAGCTCCAGCCGGGCACGACCTTCTCGGCCGGCATGCGCAACATCTTCGATACCGAATATGAGACCCAGTATCTGTTTCCCCAGGCTGGCCGCAGCTATTTCGTGAACGCGCGCATGGTGTTCTGAGCCTCCGTCCGGGGCCCTGGCCGAGCGGCGCTCCGGGGGGAGGGGCGCGGCTCCCTCACCCCCGCTTCAGGAAGTCTCCGATGCGCGCCACCGCCTCCGCCATGTCGGGGGCCGAGCCCGCGTAGGAGAAGCGCAGGAAGCTGCGCCCGTGGAACGGGTCGAAATCCACACCCGGCGTCGTCGCCACGTGCACCGCATCCAGCATGCGGCGGGCGAAGGCGGCGCTGTCGTCGGTGAAATCCGAGACGTCGGCGTAGAGATAGAAGGCGCCGTCCGCCGGCAGGAAGCGCGAGAGCCCCGCCCGGGGAAGGCCCTCGGTCAGGATGCGCCGGTTCTCCACATAGGTCGCCTTCACCAGGTCCATCTCGGCGCGGCCCTCGAAGGCGGCGTCGGCGGCGATCTGGGAGAGGGTGGGCACGGAGATGGAGAGGTTCTGCTGGAGCCGCTCCATGGTCCGCGACACGCCGGGGGGCACCACCATCCAGCCCACGCGCCAGCCGGTCATGCAGAAATATTTGGAGAAGGAATTGATGACGGTGACGTCCTCGCCGATCTCCACGGCGCTCACCGCCGGGAAGGCGTAGTCGAGGCCGTGATAGATCTCGTCGGAGACGAAGGCGAGGCCGAGGTCGCGGGCGCAGGCATGGAGCGCAGTGAGCGCGGCGCGGTCCATCATGGTGCCGGTGGGGTTGGCGGGGCTGGCCACCAAAACGCCCTTGAGCGGCGCGGCCCGGTGGGCCTCCAAGAGCCGCTCGGGGGTCAAGGCGTGGCGATCCTCCGCGCGGGTCTCGATCAGCACCGGCTCGCAGCCCAGCGCCGACAGCACATGACGGTAAGGCGGATAGCCCGGCGCGGCGATGGCCACCCGGTCGCCGGGCTCGAACAGCGCCAGGAAGGCGAGCACGAAGCCGCCGGACGACCCATGGGTCACCACGATGCGCTCGGGATCCACCGCGACGCCGTGGGTCTCGCCATAATGCCGGGCGATGCGGGCGCGCAGGGCCGGGATGCCGAGGGCGGCCGTGTAGCCCACCTGTCCGGCCTCCAGCGCCGCCGCCGCCGCGCGCCGTGCCACCGTGGGGGCGGGCGCCGCCGGCTGGCCCACCTCCAGATGGATGACGTGGCTGCCCTGGGCCTCGATGCGGGCGGCATGCTCCATCACGTCCATGACGATGAAGGGCTCCACCGCGCTGCGGCGGGAGAGGGCCTGGGGATGGAGCAGGGGGC
>NZ_JAIVFN010000153.1 GCF_030015065.1 Xanthobacter autotrophicus
TGCCCCGCCCCACCCGCTCGGGCACGCTGAAGCCGTGGGCGGGATCATGGCAGGAGGCGCAGGCGACGGTGCCGTCCGCCGAGAGCATCCGGTCGCGGAACAGCCGGCCACCCAGGACCGCCGCTTCGGAGCGCGGCGACGGCGGCGGCGCGGCGACGAGTTCCACGAAGGCGACGCCGGGATCAATCCACGGCGCCGGCCAGGTGTGGGGCGGACCGGCATAGGCGGCGCGCAAGTCGGTGGCTGGCAGGCCGGAGCTTGGCCGGTCAGTCGCCGACGGGTCCGCGCCACGCGAATCGGCAGCGGGATTCGCGGCGGAGGCGGCAGGCCCCATCGCCGGCCCCACCTGCGACATGCGCTCCTGCGCCCCGGCCGGACCGGTGCCGGCGAGGGCCGCGAGGAGCAGCGCCCGTGTCAGGCGGCGCCTCAATGGCAATCCGCCGCCACCTGATCGCGATAAACCTCGAACGACACGGTGGAGGCCCATTTCTCGCGCCGCGCCTGCCATGTCTGCGGCGTCGCCAGCGGGCGCAGCACGCCTTCGACCGCCTCGGCGAGGCCCGCCGCATCCGGCGCCACGGCGACCACCAGATCCGTGGGATCCATGGGCGGCAGGGTCGCCGAGAATTTCTGCCACGACATCTTGCCGAACAGCGGATCGAGCAGCGCCCGGTCATGCAAGGCGGCGTCGCATTCGCCGGTGCGCACCGACATCAGCGCCTGCGCCGGGGCGCGCAGCACCCGCACCTGCGCTCCCAGCCGCACGGCAAGGGCGAGGCCCTGCGCGTTGGCCTCGGTCACGCAGACGGTGCGGCCCTGAAGCGCGCTCCATCCCGCCAGCGGCCGGTCCGAGCGCATGGCGAGGCTGAGGCCGGAGGAGAAGCCCGTCTCCACCACCCGGGCGTGGCGGCGCAGGGGATCCTCTGTGCTGGCGCGGGTCAGCACCAGGTCCACCTCGCCCGCCTTCAGCACGTGCGCGGCGGCCTCGGGAGCGACGCGCACGAGGCTGAGATCGGCGGAGAGCGCACGGGCGAGCGCGGCCGCAAGATCGAGTTCGAAGCCCTCCTCCATGTAGAGCCGCATGTCGGGCGTGTCGGGCGGCGGCAGCCAGGCCACACCCACCCGCAGCGGCCGCCCGGAAAAGTCCGGCGCCGGGCCGCGCGCCCCCGCCGAGACGACGCCGAAAGCGGTTGCGCCGAGGGCGGCGGCCAGCAGGGAAACCAGCACGAGGACGCCCGCCACCAGACGGACAGCGGAACGGCGCGGGCATAAGGTCACGGACATGAGCGCGAGCACCTGATACGGAATTCGGCAAGCATTAGAATATGTTGTGGCCCGCCTTCCCGGCCCGTCCGCCGCCCTCGCCGCCAAGCGGCCGAAGGGGCTGATGAGGGCTTGAAAGGCCTGTTGCTATTTTCTATAAAATCTGTCGATTATATGAATATTGCAAGCCATTCATGGCCTGCCCGCCTCATTTCATCCACGGGAGACACCCATGCCCCAGCGGCCTTCCGCTGCCCGCGCCCTCCGGCCCGGCGTCCTCGCTCTGGCCCTCGCCCTCGCGGCGCCCGCCCTCAGCCCCGCGCGGGCCGAGGAGGTGCTGCCCTCCATCAATCTCCAGCTCACGCCCTGGACCGTGATCGCGCAGGAGAAGGGCTTCTTCAAAGACGCCTTCGACAGGATCGGCACCACCAAGGTGAACCTCATCGCCTCCGGCGCGGCCGACCTGCTCGGCGCCGAGGCGGCGGCGGTGAACGGCGGGGCCATCGCCATCGCCCAGCGCATGATCTATCCGGCCACCGTGCACCGGGCCAACGGCCTCGACGGCGTCATCATCTGGGCGTCCGAGCCCTCCAACCGCTACCGCGCGCCCATCCTCGCCCGCGCCGACAACGACAAGATCAATTCGGTGGCCGACCTCGACGGCAAGAAGTTCGGGTCGAGCCGCATCTCCTGCTACTGGTCCTCGCCCTTCGAGGTCACCACCAAGGCCGGCCTGCCCTTCGATTCCCGCGACAAGCCCGGGCGCATCCGCTACACCTCCATCGACAATGCGGCGGTGGCCATCTCCTCCGTACTCTCGGGCGCGACGGACGCCACCACGGCGCATCTGGCCGCCGGCGCCTTCACCGGCGCGTGGCTCTCCGGCAAGCTCAAAGTGGTGGGCCGCTCGCCCGACGACGGCGTCTATGTGAACAATGCCGGCCGCGTCACCTACTTCGCCCGCCGCGATTTCGTGAACAAGTATCCGCAGGTGGTCAAAGCCTTCCTCGCCGCCCGCGAGCGCACCCGCGAATGGACCTCCGACCACGTGGACGAGGCGGCGGAGATCGTCGCCGACAAGACCCGCGTGCCGCTGGAGGTGGCGAAATTCCAGATCACCCATGCGGGCGAATGGGAGTTCATGGCCGGCGAGCCCAATGCCGAGCGTGCCCGCACCGCCATCAAGACCTTCCAGGCCTGGTACGTGGAGAACGGCGACGACATCCTCGCCGAGCGCGGCCTGACCAGTGCGCAGATCGACGCCTTCATCGACGGACGCTTCTTCGTGGGTGGCCAATACTCCATCTACAACTGACGAAACGGCGCCGGGACAACTCCCGGCGTCCATTTTTCCAAGCTCTCTTCCGCGACCCGGACGCACAGCACATGGCCAATACATCGGACACCATCGAATCCGCGGCGGTCGAGGCCGGCACGGTCGATCGCCCGGCGCCGCGGCTTCTCGGCGGTCTCTTCGGCGCGGGGCGGCCCAATCTCATCGGCTTCATCCTGCCCTTCGCCATCCTGGTGCTATGGCAGACCGCGGCGGCGAACAAGTGGATCGACCCGGTCTTCCTGCCGGCGCCGGTCACCGTGGTGACCGCCTTCTGGAAGATGCTGACCAAGCAGCACCTGGCCTTCGATTTCCTCGCCTCCATCAAGATCGTGGGGCAGGCCTTCCTCTACGGCTCGGTTGCGGCGATCATCCTCGGCATCGCGGCGGGGCTCTCGCGCCAGGTGGAGCAGTTCTTCGGGCCCACCTTCGACACCATCCGCCATATTCCCGGCATCGCCTGGCTGCCGCTGATCGTGCTGTGGCTGGGCATCGGCGCGCCGGCGAAGGTGCTGGTCATCGCCAAGTCGGTGTTCTTCCCGGTGTTCCTGAATACGTTGCAGGGCATCCGCAACGTGGAGAAGAACTATATCGAGCTGGCCAAGGTGCTCACCCTCACCCGCTGGCAGCTGGTGCGCAAGGTGATCGTGCCCGCCGCCATGCCCTCCATCATGGTCTCGCTGCGCTATGCGGCGGGCCTCGCCTGGGCGCTGGTGGTGGTGGCGGAAGGCCTCTCCGGCCTCGAGGGCCTCGGCTTCCTCATCTTCCGCGCCCAGGGGCTGCTGCTCACCGACCAATTGCTCGTCTGCATGGTCATCATCGGCCTCGTGGGCTTCGCCATCGACCGCTCCATGTATATCGCCCAGAAACGGGTGCTGAAGTGGAAGCAGGGCTACGACGGCTGACCCCAGAACTTCAGGAGCCAGACCATGGCGACCCCCGGACATCTTGAATTCCGCAACGTGTCGAAGACCTATGCCCTGCCCGGCCGGCCCCTCGTCAACGTGCTGTCCCATGTGAGCTTCGACGTGGAACCCGGCGCCTTCGTCACCATCGTGGGGCCGAGCGGCTGTGGGAAATCCACCCTGCTGCGCCTCGTGGTGGGGCTTGATGAGGACTATCGCGGCGACATCCTGCTCAATGGCCGCCGCATCACCGGCACCTCGCTCACGCGGGGCATCGTGTTCCAGGACCATCGCCTGCTGCCGTGGCTGACGCTGGAGCAGAATATCGGCCTCAGCCTCGAAAACTCCGGCTGGAGCCAGAAGGAGAAGGCCGAGGCGGTGGCCGAGCATATCGCCCTCGTCGGCCTCTCCGGCTTCCAGAAGGCCTATCCCCACGAATTGTCCGGCGGCATGGCCCAGCGCGGCGCCATCGCCCGCGGCCTTGCCAGCCGACCGGAAATCCTCTTGCTGGACGAGCCCCTCGGCGCGCTCGACGCCCTCACCCGCGTGCACCTGCAGGCGGAGATCCAGCGCATCTGGGAGACCGAGGGCACCACCATGATCCTCGTCACCCACGACGTGGAGGAGGCGGTGTTCCTCAGCCACCGGGTGGTGGTGATGAGCGCCAATCCCGGCCGCGTGGTGGAGAACCTCACCATCGACCTGCCCTTTCCACGCGACCGGGCGGATGCCGGCTTCGTCGCGCTCAAGCGGCGCATCCTCGCCGCCATGGGCGAGGATGGCGGCGCGCGGCGGGACGCGGCGTGAGGGGCGCCGCTCGCATGCGGGGCGCCGCCCTTCGGGGCGCCGCCTTCGCCGCCATGCTGCTGGCGGCCCTGCCGGCCGCCGCCATGGACACCGCGCCTTCCACCGAGCTGCCTGACCTCTCGGCAAGCCGGGCGGCCATCTATGCCGGCGACTATGAGCGGGCGCTGGCGCTGCTGATGCCGCTGACGGCCACGGTGCGCCATGCCGATCTCTACAATCTCATTGCCTTCGCCAACCGCAACCTGAAGCGCTACGGCGAGGCGGCGCGCTGGTACAAGGAAGCCCTGTTCTATGATCCCGCCCATCGCCCCGCGCTCGAATACCAGGGCGAACTCTTCATCGCGATCGGCGATTTCAGGAAGGCCGAGAAGAACCTCGAGCTGATCCGCCTGCTCTGCCACCCGAAGGGCTGCGAGGAGGCCGACAAGCTGCGCGACGCCCTGCGCGCGGCCGGCAGAACCCCCGCATCCTGAACGCCCGCGCGTCTGCAAACGGCCGCGACGGCACGACCGATACATAATTTAACAAGTTCTATTGACATTATGCATAATAGCCCGTCATTTTCAGGGAAATGACGGAGCTTCCCATGAGTCACCCCGCGTCCGCCGCGCAGAGCCCGGACCTCTTCTGGTTCATCCCCACCCATGGCGACGGCGCCTATCTCGGCTCGGAGACGCGGCAGCGCCCGCCGGAATTCGCCTATTTCCGCGAGGTGGCGCAGGCGGTGGAGCGGCTCGGCTTCAAGGGCGTGCTGCTACCCACCGGCCAGAGCTGCGAGGACAGCTGGATCACCGCCGCCGGCCTTGCCACCGCCACCGAGCGGCTGAAATTCCTGGTGGCGCTGCGTCCCGGCGTCACCACCCCGGCCTTCGCCGCGCGGCAGGCGGCGGCGCTCGACCGGCTCAGCGACGGGCGGCTGCTGCTCAACGTGGTGGTGGGCGGCCATCCGGCGGAACTCGCCGCCGACGGCATCTTCCTCGACCATGACGCCCGCTACGCCCAGGCCGACGAATTCCTGAAGATCTGGCGTGACCTGGTGGCCGGGAAGACCGTGGACCACACCGGCAAATATTATCGGGTGGAGCACGGCCGGCTCGACTTCCCGGTGGTGCAGCAGCCCCATCCGCCCCTGTGGTTCGGCGGCTCCTCGGAAGCCGGCCACGAGGTGGCCGCCGAGCACACCAGCGTCTACCTCTCCTGGGGCGAGCCGCCCCATGTCCTGAAAGACAAGCTCGCCGACGTTCAGGCGCGGGCCGCCAAACGCGGGCGCAAGCTGAAATTCGGCCTGCGCATCCATTTCATCGTGCGCGAGACCGAGGCCGAGGCCTGGGCCGCCGCCGACAGGCTGATCTCCCAGGTCTCCGACGAGCAGATCGAAAGCGCGCAGAAGCGCTTCAAGGTGGAGATGGATTCGGTGGGCCAGGCACGCATGGCCGCGCTCCAGCCCGGCGACCGCAACAAGCTGGAAATCGCGCCGAACCTGTGGGCCGGCATCGGCCTGGTGCGGCGCGGGGCCGGCACGGCGCTGGTGGGCGATCCGAAAAGCGTCGCCGCCCGCATCCGCGAATATCAGGAGATCGGCATCGAGACCTTCATCGGCTCGGGCTATCCGCACCTGGAAGAGGCTTATCGCGTCGCCGAGCTCTTATTCCCCGAGCTTGGCATCGACGGCCGTCGCCGCAAGGTTTCCGACAATATCGTCAATGAGTTCGCCGTGGGCTCCCACCTCGCGGAGCGGCGTCGCGCCGCCGTGTCCTGAGCCCCGAGGAGATGCAGATGACCACCCGTCCCAAGTTCACCCGCCGCGCCTTCGCCCGCCTCGCCGCGGCCGGCGTCGTGCTGTCCGCCGCCCTCGCCGCGGTGCCGGCCCGCGCGGAAGGCGTGCTGCGCATCGCCCAGCAGTTCGGCACCCTCTACACGCCGTTCCACGTGCTGCGCGAGAAGGGCCTTATCGAGAAGCACGGCAAGGCGCTGGGCATCGACATCAAGGTGGAGTGGACGCGCCTCTCCGGCGGGGCGGCGGTGAACGACGCCCTGCTCTCCGGCAACATCGACATCGCCTCCGCCGGCATCGGGCCGTTCCTCACCTTGTGGGACAAGACCCGCGGCACGGCGCAGGAGGTGAAGATCGTCGGCGCCTTCGGGGCGCAGCCGAACTTCCTCCTCACCAACAACCCGAACGTGAAGACCATCAAGGACTTCACCGAGAAGGACAGGATCGCGACGCCGGCGGCGGGCGTCTCGGTGCAGGCGCGCATCCTGCAGATGGCGGCGGAGCAGGCCTTCGGCCCCGGTAACGCCAAGAAGCTCGACCCGCTGATGGTCACCCTGCCCCATCCCGACGCCACCGCCGCGCTGATCGCCGGCGGCACCGAGATCACCACCCATCTCTCCAACCCGCCGTTCCAGAACCAGGCGCTGAAGGACCCCAAGGTCCACAAGGTGTTCTCCTCCTACGACATCCTCGGCGGCCCGGCGACGCCCACCGTGGCCTACACCACGGTGAAGTTCCGGCAAGAGAATCCGAAGACCTACAAGGCCTTCCAGGACGCCTTCGCCGAGGCCACCAGATGGGTGGCCGAGAACAAGAAGGAGGCGGCCGAGATCTATGTGAAGGTGGAGCAGTCCAGGCTCGATCCCGCCTTCATCGCGGAAGTCCTGTCCGATCCCGAGGTGACCTACACGCTGGTGCCCCTCGGGACCATCAAGTTCGCGGATTTCATGAACCGGATCGGTGCCATCAAGGCCAAGCCCACCAGCTGGAAGGACTTCACCTTTGAAGAGCTGCATTCGGCATCCGGCAGCTGAGGGGACGATCATGACCGCCGTTCCCGCCCGCCTTGTCGCTCGCCCCCTGCCCGCCCCAACGCCGGGCGCGGCACTCCCCGTGCTCGCGGCGCGCGGCCTCACCCTCGACTATGCCGGCGCCAAGGGCCGGCACCGGGCGGTGGAGGACGTGAGCTTCTCCGTCGCGGCGGGCGAGCGGCTGGTGCTGCTGGGGCCGTCCGGCTGCGGCAAGTCCTCCATCCTCAAGGCGCTGGCAGGCTTCCTGAAACCGGCCGCGGGAACGGTGGAGATCCGCGGCAGGGCCATCACCGGGCCGGGGCCGGACCGCATCGTGGTGTTCCAGGAGTTCGACCAGCTCCTGCCCTGGAAGACCGTGCGCGACAACGTGGCCTTCCCCCTGCGCGTCGCCCGCAGGATGCCGCTGAAGGAGGCCCGCGCCCGCGCCGAGGCGGCGCTGGTGAAGGTGGGCCTTGCCCGCGCGCTGGATGCCTATCCGCACACGCTGTCGGGCGGCATGAAGCAGCGCGCCGCCATCGCCCGCGCGCTCGCCACCGATCCCGACGTGCTGCTGATGGACGAGCCGTTCGCCGCGCTCGACGCCCTCACCCGCCGCACCCTGCAGGACGACCTTTTGGCGCTGGCCGAGGAACAGGGCTTCACCCTGGTCTTCGTCACCCATGCCATCGACGAGGCGGTGCTCATCGGCACGCGGCTGCACCTGCTCGCCGCCCATCCGGGGCGCACCCTCGCCACCTTCGACACGGCCGCCCTCGGCATTGCGGCGCGCGGCACGCCGGCCTTCGAGGCGGTGGTGCGCGATGTCCACAATCTCATCTTCGCCGACGGAGCCCTCCATGTCTGACACAACCCTGTCCGACGCAGGCCTTGTCGATGCGGGCCTTGTCGGCGTGGGCC
>NZ_JAIVFN010000154.1 GCF_030015065.1 Xanthobacter autotrophicus
CCGTATCGCCCGCCGCGGCGTCGACAGTTCTGAGCACCTCGGCAAGCACCGATGGGTGGTTGAGCGCACCTTCGCCTGGATCAACCAGTTCCGGCGCCTCGCCATCCGATACGAGCGCCACGCCGATCTCTACCGCGCATTCTGCGTCCTCGCCGCCGCAATCATATGCTTCAGAGCCATCGCCAAGTTTTGTTAGGCGCTCTTAACGCCCGCCTGAGCCTTCCGTCGGTTCCGTCTCCTGCCTGATGGCGTCGGCGAGGAAGTCCACGAAGGCGCGGATGCGGGCGGCGAGGTGCGCGTGGCCCACATAGACCGCGTGGATGGGCTCGATGTCGCCGGCGTTGAACTCCTCCAGCACGCTCACCAGCGTTCCGGCGGCGAGGTCGCCCCGCACGTGATAGCGGCCGAGGCGCGCCAGCCCCGCCCCGTCGAGGGCCAGCCGGCGCAGCACCACGCCGCTATTGCCCAGCGCCGTGCCTGAAACCGCCTGGGTGAAGGCCTTGCCGCTCTCTGGATCGCGGAACGGCCAGTCCTCCGGCGAGCGGCGGAAGTTGAAGCACAGGCACAGGTGCCGGGCGAGGTCTTCGGGATGCTGCGGCACGCCGTGGCGCTCCAGATAGGCGGGCGAGGCCACGATGACCCGGCCGATCTCGAACAGCTTGCGCGCCTTCAGGGTGGAATCCCGCAGCCGCCCGGTGCGGATGGCGATGTCGGTGCGCTCGTCCACCAGGTCGATGACGGCGTCGCTCAGGGAAATGTCCAGCTCCACCTGCGGGTAGAGTTCGAGAAATCGCGGCACGCGCGGCAGCACGCACATCTCGCCGAAGGCCACGGACGCGCTGATGCGCAGCCGCCCCCGCGGCACCGCGCCGGCGCCGGTGGCGATCAGGCGCTCGGTCTCGTCGATCTCGGCGAGGATGCGCCGCGCCCGCTCCAGATAGAGCGCGCCCTCGGCGGTGAGCTGCAATTGCCGGGTGGAGCGCACGAACAGGGGCGTGCGCAGCCGTTCCTCGATGCGGCTGACGAGCTTGCTGACGGCGGACGGCGTGAGGCCGACCTTGCGGCCGGCGCTGGAAAAGCTGCCGCTTTCCGCCACCGCGGTAAACACGCTCATCTCGCCGCTTCGATTGTCCATGGTCCACACCCGTGAACTGAATTCACAACTGTTGATATAGCAGCCGACTTTTTCCGTCGATCCGCCGGGCCTATCTGGGCTGGCTGTCCCATTCGGCGGAGCCGCGCCATGCCCGAGCCTTCCACCTTCCTCAGCCTTTTGACCGGGTCCTTCGCGACCCCCGCCGCCGAGAACCCCACGGTCGCCATGGTCGAGGCGGCCTATCGGCACCATGGCATCGACGCGCGCTACATCAATTGCGACGTCTCGGCGGAAAAGCTCGCCGACGCGGTCCGGGGCGCGCTGGCCATGGGCTGGGCCGGCTTCAACTGCTCCCTGCCGCACAAGGTGGCCGTGGTCCCACTGCTCGATGAACTGGCGCCGTCGGCGGCGATCATCGGCGCGGTCAATTGCGTGGTGATCCGGAACGGCCGGCTGATCGGCGAGAACACCGACGGCCAGGGATTTCTCGCCTCGCTGCAGACGGTGGCGGACCCGAAGGGGCGCAAGGTGGTCCTGTTCGGGGCCGGCGGCGCGGCACGGGCGATCGCGGTGGAAACCGCGCTGGCCGGCGCCGCGGCCATCACCATCGTCAATCGCGACACGGCCCGCGGCATGGAACTGGCCGCGCTGGTCAATGCCCGGACGTCCGCCGCGGCGACCTTCGTACCCTGGGAAGGGGTGTTCACGATCCCGGAAGAGACCGCCGTCGTGGTCAACGCCACCTCGATTGGTCTTTTTCCCCATGTGGATGCGCGGCTCGACCTCGATCTCGAGAGTCTGGCGCCGGGCATGGTCGTCGCGGACGTCATCCCCAATCCACCGCGCACGCGGCTGATCCGGGACGCCGAGGCGCGCGGCTGCACCGTGCTTGACGGCCTCGGCATGCTGGTCAACCAGGGGATCGCCGGCATCCGGCTGTGGACCGGGGTCACGGTGGACGGCGAGCCCATGCGCCGCGTCCTCAAAGGGATTTTCGACGCCTGACCGCCCCGCAAAACCGGAAGTCCAGCCCGCGCGCCGGGCGTGCCTCGCCTCGCCGCGCCTCTTCTGGCGCCCACATTACCGAATTTCATTCAAAGGTATTTTGAAACATATCAATCTTAATTCTCAAGTGAATCATTGGCATCTTGTCCTCGACAGCGGATCGGGACAGTCGAGGCGCAATCTGGCGGCCTTCGCAGCGACCGGTCTTGAAACAGGATGTCGCCATGCCCCTTGCGCTTTATGCCCTCACCATCGCCGCCTATGCCATCGGCACCACGGAATTCGTCATCGTCGGGCTGTTGCCCACGGTGGCCACCGACCTCGGCATCACCTTGCCCATCGCCGGGCTCATCGTCAGCGTCTATGCGCTGGGCGTCACCTTCGGCGCGCCGGTGCTCACCGCGCTCACCGGCGGCATGGCGCGCAAGCCGCTGCTGCTCTCGCTGATGGCCCTGTTCATCGCCGGCAATACCGCCGCCGCGCTCAGCCCGTCCTACGAATGGCTGCTGGTGGCGCGGGTGCTCTCCGCCTTCGCCCACGGCGTGTTCTTCTCGGTGGGCGCCACCATCGCTGCGGACCTGGTGCCGGAAAACCGCCGCGCCTCGGCCATCGCCCTCATGTTCATGGGGCTGACGGTGGCCATCGTCACCGGCGTGCCGCTCGGCACCTTCATCGGCCAGAGCCTCGGCTGGCGCGCCACCTTCTGGGGCGTGGCCGGCCTCGGGGTGATCGCGTTTGCCGCCATCGCCCTGCTGCTGCCGGCCGACATCCGCAAGTCGCCCACCTCTTCCCTGCTCGATCAGATGCGGGTGCTGGGCTCGGGCCGGCTGCTGCTGGTGTTCGGCATGACCGCGCTCGGCTATGGCGGCACCTTCGTGGCCTTCACCTATCTCGCCGCCATCCTTGAGACCGTCACCGGCTTTGCCGCCACGCAGGTCAGCCTGATCCTCATCCTCTATGGCCTCGCCATCGCGGTGGGGAACCTCTCCGGCGGGCGCATCGCCGACCGCGACCCGGTGAAGGCGCTCACCCTCCTGTTCACCCTGCAGGCACTGGTGCTGGCAGCCTTCTTCTTCACCGCGCCCTCGCCCGCCCTTACGCTGGCGACGCTGGCGGCGCTGGGCTTCCTCTCCTTCGCCAACGTGCCGGGGCTGCAGATCTATGTGGTGGAGCTGGCCAGGCGCTATCGTCCGGGGGCGGTGGATACCGCGTCCGCCCTCAACATCGCCGCGTTCAACCTGGGCATTGCGCTCGGGGCGTGGATCGGCGGGCTGGTGGTGGCCTCCCCGCTGGGCCTCGGCGCGACCCCCGTGGTGGGCGCGCTTATGGTGGCCGGCGCGCTGGGGCTGACGGTGTGGAGCGCCGCCCTCGATCACCGCGCCCGCGCCGTCGCCTGCCCGGTCTGAGAAAGGAAAGATCATGCACACCGTCACCGCCAATGGGGCGCAGATCCCCGCCCTCGGCTTCGGCACCTTCCGCGTCTCGGCGGCTGACACGGCGCGCATGGTGCCGGCCGCCCTGAAGCTCGGCTTCCGCCACATCGACACCGCGCAGATCTACGGCAACGAGGCGGAGGTGGGCGAGGGCATCGCCGCCTCCGGGGTGAAGCGGGGCGACATCTTCCTCACCACCAAGGTCTGGGTGACCAACTACGCCCGCGATGCCTTCCTCGCCTCCGTCGACGAGAGCCTGAAGAAACTCAAGACCGACTATGTGGACCTGCTGCTGCTGCACTGGCCCAACCCGGCGGTGCCCTTGGCCGAGCAGATCGGCGCGCTCAATGCGGTACGGGCCGCCGGCAAGGTGCGCCACATGGGCGTGTCCAACTTCAACACCGCGCTGATGGCGGAGGCGGTTGCCCTGTCCGACGCGCCGCTCGTGACCAACCAGATCGAATTTCACCCCTTCATCGACCAGTCGAAGGTGATTTCGGCCGCCCGCGCCGCGGGGCTTTCCATCACCGCCTATTACGCCATGGCGGACGGCAAGGTCTTCGCCGAGCCGGTGCTGAAGGAGATCGCCGCCGCCCATGGGCGCACGGTGGCACAGGTGGTGCTGCGCTGGGTGGTGCAGCAGGAGGACTTCATCGCCCTTTCCAAGACCGTGAGCGAGGCCCGCGCCGCCGAGAACGCCGCCATCTTCGACTTCGCGCTCACCGATGCCGAGATGGCCGCCATCTCCGCCCTCGCCCGCCCGGACGGGCGCATCGTCAGCCCCGAGGGGTTGGCGCCCGCGTGGGACTGAGCGGCAAGTATGACCAAACAGAATGTGACCAAACCGAGCATGACCCAACGGGGGAGGCTTCCGCCTCCCCCTGCGCAGGGAGTTCCGGCGCGCGGCGGAATGCGCAATGGCGCTTTATCGGCGGCCGTCTGCCGGCTATCAAGGATGCGGACACGGAACGTCCGGCCGGAATCCGCGAGCCGCCCATGAACGCCATCTCCTCGCTCAAGACCTTCCTCCGCGACCGCGTGGATCTTTTGGGCGCGCCCTTCTATGCGCAGTCCGACCGGCTCAGCGTGCCCCACGACGACCCCCACGACGCGCTGGCCGCCGAGGCGCCGGAGGATCACGACCCGGCGGACGGGCAGGCCTTCGCCATCGACTATGTGGACCATGCGGGCAATGCCAGCCATCGCCGCATCTCGGTGTGGGCGGTGCAGCGCAACGTGGAGGGCGTGCCCATCCTCATCGCCAAGTGCCACGAGCGGCAGGCCGCCCGCGCCTTCCGGGTGGACCGCATCACCGCCGTCACCGACCTCGACGGGGCGCGGCGCGAGCCGCTCGCCCGCTTCTTCTACGAGACCTTCGGCTTCCTCTGGCCCAAGGACGCCATTCTGGTGCCCGCCGAGGAGGAGGCGGACGCGCGCTGGGACCGCATCCGCGCCATCATCCGCAAGGCGGGGGTGACGCTGCTGGCCGCGCTCGCCCGCGCCGACCGCGACACCCACGCGGCGGAGGTGGAGGAGATCGTGTTCTTCTGCGAGCGCGCCTGTGCGGCCGAGGATATCGACCTCACCGGCGCCGAGCGCGAGCGGCTCGCCGCCTATGTGTCCCGCCTGCGCCCCACGGCCGAGGCGGTGGACTTCGCCCTCGACACCCTGTTTCAGAGCGGCACCGAAGCCATCGCCGCCCTGCTGCGCGCGGGCATGCGTGTCATCGGCGCCGACGGGGTGCTGCGGGCGGAAGAGGCGGAGCTCCTCGACACCTTCTGCTACGCCCTCACCGGCCGGCACGTGCGCTGAGGGCTGATCCCAACGGCCGACGCGTGATGCCGGGAGCATGAGAGGGAGCCTCGTCGCCGCTCCCTCCCGGTCCGCAACCGGGAAGCTGGAGCTTATCGCGGCACCAAACCGCCGCGCTGGCGTTGTCTCCCCGAGAGCTGCCCGGGAGACCCCAGATGCGACGCGGATCGAGCGCCCCCCTTGTCCTGATGGCCGTGCTGGCGCTGGCGCTCGGCACGAGCCTTGCCATCGACCTCGTCCTCGTCACCCCCGCCGCCGCGCAGCAGCCGGCCGACCCGGTGCCGCCGCGCCCCGCCGAGACGACCCCGCCGGTGATTCCGCCATCCGTCGCGGCCGGGGAGAAGGCGGTGAAGGAAGCCGAGGCCGAGGCCCCGGAGGATGCGGAGCGCGCGGCCGCCTGCAAGGCCCATGCGCTGGAGCGGCTGAAAGCGCGCTCGCCCTCGGTCGCCGACATCTTCATCGACATGGACGGGCTGAGCATCGCCAAGGCGGACCTGGCCGTGGGCGGCGCGAAGGTGACAGGGGTGCTGATGGGCGAGGCCTATATCCAGCGCGACCGCTCCGACAAGGCCCACCGCTTCCTCTGCCTGGTGGGCGAGGACGACACGATTCTGATGACCTTCCTCACGGAGCAGTAGAAGCGGCCCCGCCCGCCATATGGCGGGCGGAGCACAAACATCAGATCCCCGCCTGGGAGACGAACTTCGGGTTCAGATACGCCTCGATGGCCTCCGAGCCGCCTTCCGAGCCGTAGCCCGAATCGCGGACGCCGCCGAAGGGCACTTCCGGCAAAGCAAGGCCGAGGTGGTTGATGGTCATCATGCCGGCCTGCACCTGCGAGGCCACCGCGTTCGCGGTCTTGGCCGAGCTCGTATAGGCGTAGGAGGCAAGGCCGTAGGGCAGCCGATTGGCCTCGGTGACGGCCTCGTCAAAATCGGAGAAGGGCAGCAGCATGGCGAGCGGCCCGAAGGGCTCCTCGTTCATCATGCGCATCTCGCGATTGACGCCGGTGACCACGGTGGGCTCGAAGAAATAGCCCTTGTTGCCGATGCGCGAGCCGCCGGTCTGCACCTGCGCGCCCCGCTGCCGGGCGTCGGCGATGAGCGCCTCCATGGCGGGGATGCGCCGGTCGTTGGCGAGCGGGCCCATGGTGGTGCCCTCCTCGAGCCCGTTGCCCACCTTCACCGCCTTGGCGACAGTGACGAAGGTGTCCACGAACTCCTCATAGACCTTCTCCTGCACCAGGAACCGCGTCGGCGACACGCACACCTGGCCGGCATTGCGGAACTTGGCGGTGGCGATCTGCCTGGCCGCCGCCTTCACGTCGGCATCGTCGAACACGATGACGGGGGAGTGACCGCCCAGTTCCATGGTCACGCGCTTCATATGCGCGCCGGCCAGCGCGGCCAGCTTCTTGCCCACCGGGGTGGAGCCGGTGAAGGTGATCTTGCGGATGACCGGGTGTGGGATGAGATATTCGCTCACTTCCGCCGGCACGCCGTAGACGAGCGCGATGACGCCCTTCGGCACCCCCGCATCCACAAAGGCGCGGATGAGCTCGGCCGGGGAGGCCGGGGTCTCCTCCGGCGCCTTCACGATGATGGAGCAGCCGGCGGCCAGCGCGCCGCACAGCTTGCGCACCACCTGGTTGATGGGGAAGTTCCACGGGGTGAACGCCGCCACGGGCCCCACCGGCTCCTTGATGACGAGCTGGTAGACGCCCGGCGCGCGGGCGGGGATGACACGGCCATAGGCGCGGCGCGCCTCTTCCGCGAACCAGTCGATGACGTCGGCGGCGGCCAGCGTCTCCATCCGCGCCTCGGGCAGGGGCTTGCCCTGCTCCAGTGTCATCAGGCGGGCGATGCCGTCCGCGCGCTCGCGCAGGATGTCGGCGGCCTTGCGCATGAGCTTGGAGCGGTCGAAGGCTGAGATGCAGCTCCAGGTGGCAAAGCCCCGCTCGGTGGCGGCCAGCGCCTCGTCGAGGTCGGCGATGGAGCAATGGGCGACGGTGCCGATCTCCTCCTCGGTGGCGGGATTGACGACGGGAATGCGCCGTCCGCCGTCCGCGTCCCTCCAGACGCCGTCAATGTGAAGCTGAACGTCGGGATAGGTAACCTCGGAACTCATGGGGGCCTCCTGAAAACCAGAGCGAATGCAGCGAGGCGCGGCCGGCCGAGCGGACCAGACGCCATTTATATCGATTTAGATTGAAGCCTCCGGAGCATTTTCCGTTCGCCTTCGCTCACGCAACTGCTCTCGATTGCTGGGATTACGCATTTTCCTCACACGAGCCGGTATCCACTTCGCTCAAGAATGCTCCGGGGAGATCACCGGCATGCGGGTCACAAGGTCCGCAAGGGGCATCGCGCGGGACGTCCGGTTCAGTTCGGGTGGGATATGCACGGGGCACCGCGGATGCGAAGCCGGCCGACGCTGTTCTTGCCCATCCTAGAGCGCGATCCGAGCAAATTGAACCAATTTGCTCGGTGAATCGCCCTCTAAACGCCAGAAAGAGAACGCGTTGCCCGATCAGCTTGCCATGCAAGCAGATCAGCGCGTGCTCTAGAGCGCGATCCCGCGGGACGGAAGCCGTCCTGTCGTTTCCCTCCCGCCCCACCATCGCCCCCGCAGAGCGAAGGGGTCT
>NZ_JAIVFN010000155.1 GCF_030015065.1 Xanthobacter autotrophicus
CGTCATGGGCGGCTCCTGCTGGGGCGGGCGGGCCGGGATCTGGCCCACCACCGCCGGCGGGCGGTCATCCGGAACGTCGGCCGGGGGCAGGTAGGTGCCGCCCGGCTGGCCATAGCCGGCGCCGCCGAAGCCGTAGGACCTGAGGCCCCCCGGCAGCTCGGCCACCGGGATGCCCTGGTGCGCGGTCTTCATGACCCGGCTCCAGATCTCCACCGGCAAATTGGCGCCCGAGGCCTTCTTCGTGGGCGATGAATCGTCGTTGCCGAGCCACACGGCGGTGACGTAGCGGGCGGTGTAGCCCACGAACCAGGCGTCGCGGTAATCCTGCGAGGTACCGGTCTTGCCCGCCGCCTCCCAGCCCGGAAGATCGGCGCGGCGCGCGGTGCCGCTCGCCAGCGTCTCCATCATCATGTGGTTCATCATGGCGGCATAGGCCGGGTCCATGACCCGGCCGGGACCGGAGATGTTGCGCTGGTAGAGCACCTTGCCATCCGCCCCCTTCACCGTGTCGATGACGTGCGCGATGACGCCGATGCCGCCATTGGCGAACGGCGTGTAGGCCGTCGCCAGCTCCAGCACCGAGACTTCCGAGGTGCCGAGCGCAATGGAGGGGTTGGGATCCAGCGGCGAGGCGATCCCGAGCCGCTGCGCCGTCGCCACCACCGCCTTGGGGCCGAACTCCAGCGCCAGTCGCACCGAGACCGTGTTCAGCGACAGGGCCAGCGCCTGGGTCAGGGTCACCGGCCCGCGGTATTCGTGGGTGGAGTTCTCCGGCCGCCAGCCCTTGAGCTGGATGGGCGCGTCCTCGCGCACCGTCTCGGGGGTCAGGCCGTGCTCGATGGCGGTGAGGTAGATGAAGGGCTTGAAGGCGGAGCCGGGCTGCCGGCGCGCGGTGACGGCGCGGTTGTACTGGCTGTCGGCATAGGAGCGGCCGCCGATCAGGGCCTTCACCGCCCCGTCGGTGTCGAGCACCACCATGGCCCCCTGCCCCACGCCGTATCTGGCGCCGGATTTCGCCAGCGTGTCTTCCAGCGCGCGCTCCGCCGCCTGCTGGAGATTGGGCTCCACGGTGGTGCGCACGGTGACGTCGCCGTTGAGCTCGCCGACGAAGGAATCCAGCTGGTCCATGACCCAGTCGGCCACATAGCCCGAGGAATCCGGCATGCCGGCGCGCGACAGCTGGGCCGGGCGGGCCAGGGCCACGCTGGCCATCTCCTGGGAGATCATGCCCTGCTGGCGCATGGCGGCCAGCACCAGGCCGGCGCGGGCCTGCGCGCCCTTGAGGTTGCGCGTGGGGGCAAGGCGCGAGGGGGAATTGACGAGGCCGGCCAGCATGGCCGCCTCCGCCAGCGTCACCTGTCGGGCGGACTTGCCGAAATAGCGCTGGGCCGCAGCCTCCACCCCATAGGCGCCGGCGCCGAAATAGACCCGGTTGAGATAGAGGTCGAGGATCTCGTTCTTGGTGAACTTGTGCTCCAGCCACAAAGCCAGCACCAGTTCCTGGATCTTGCGCGAGGCGGTGCGTTCCTGGGTCAGGAACAGGTTCTTGGCCAGCTGCTGGGTCAGCGTCGAGCCGCCCTGCCGCAGCCGCCGCGAGGTAAGGTTGGTGACGAGGGCGCGGGCGAGGCCCTCCGGATCGAGGCCGAAATGGCTGTAGAAGCGCTGGTCCTCGATGGCGACGAAGGCCTTGGGCAGGTAGGGCGGCAGCTGGCCAATGGGCACGGCGACGCCGCCCATGTCGCCGCGTGTGGCCAGCGTCTTGCCGTCGGCGCCCTGCACGGTGACGGTGGGCGGGCGCTTGGGAATCATCAGCGTCTGCATGGGCGGCAGCTTCGACGCCTCCCAGGCGACGACGCCGGCGAGGGCGAGCAGCGCCCACACCCCCAGGATGAAGCCCCATTTGATGAGGCCGAACAGGATCGGCCGGCGCCGCCGGCGCGGAGCCGGCGCCTTGGGCAGCGGATCGGCGCGGCCCCGGCGCGGCGCGGCGGGCGCGGTGTCCGGGTTGGCTACGGCCTTTGTCGCGGCTTTGGCGGCACGCGCGGCCCGGCGCGGCGGGTCCGCCGCAGGCGGGGCGCCGCCGGAGCGGTCGCGGGCGTCGAGACGGATGTCGAACAGGGATTCGGGGCGCTCGAGCACCGGTTCCTGCCTCGTTGCCTCGCCTCGTCCGCGTGCCGTCATGAACGATCCCGTTGCTCGCGCCCCTCTGCTGCTGCGATGCGGGGCAAGACCCCTTCCACCATCAAAATGGGGCGGAAGCGCAGCACATCTTCGGTCGCCCTCTAAACTCAAGAAAGAGCCCGCGGGCGCGCGGCAGGGCCTCCGGCCGCGCGGTTTCAGGCGCTTGCGCCGAAAACGCTCCGGGCAGCGTAAGGGCAGCAGCATAAGGACCGGTTAAGGACCGCCCAGGGGCCCCTGCCGGCAGCGGTCCCAAAAGCCCGTCCGGCGGTCGGCGGTCCGATAGTACCAGCACATACCGTTGGCCGGGGGCGGACCCACCAGCCCGGCCGCCAGCCCCGGCTGGAGCATGCCCAGCGCCCCGCCATTGCCCACCGGGCCGCCGGGCCCCCAGTCCCGCTGGGGCGCGGGCAGGATCACGGGCGGCACCTGGTTCGTCAGCGGCACCGCGAGCGGCGCCGGCGGCGGCTGGAGCGGCGCAGCAAGGGGCGCGGCCGGCGGCGCCGTCAGCACCGGCCCGCGCTGCGGCGGCACCAGCGGCGGGGGCCGCGTGACCGGGCCGGGGGGCGTGGGCGGCGCCGGCGGCGGCAGGCGGCCGCCTCCCGAGGGTACGCCCACGGGCCTGAGCGGCGCGACGGCCGGCGGCCGGGCACCGGGAAGCGTGTTCGGAAGCGGAGTGGGAAGCGGACGGACGACCGGCCTCGGGGCGGGACGTACCACCGGCGCGGCGAGCGGGGCGCCCATCGGGGCCCCCACCTGTGCTCCGGAGGCGGCGCCCGCGCCGGCCCCCAGTCCCGCCACCAGAAGGGCCAGCACGGCCCTCCGCGTCGCCTCGCGCATCATCATCTCCCAACGTCAGGTCCCAGCATCGCCGGGAAGATGGGCCCTTTGATGGGCGCCACCATAGCCGCGTGCGCCGGCACGCAAAGCCCGGCAGCCCCCTCGCCGCCGGCGCGCGGCCGGCCGCATTGCCCGGGTGGCGTGTCCCCGCCGGAGACGCCGCTGTTCCTCGATTGAATGAAGACACTTGATCTTGCACATCCGGGATATGGCGGGATTGGCCGGGATCAGGTGGGATGGATCGTGCATCCATCGGGGTTCCGAGGGCGGCGGGGGCCAAAACGGCTGCACCGTCCGTTGTCTTTCAGAAGGGCCCAAAAAGGGCGGTAGGGACACATGATCTTTCAGAAATGGGCCGCAGCGCCTGGTCCTGCCGAGAGCCCTCTTATGGCAGCGACAGAGGGCTCTTAAGTCCGGACCATCTCTACCGTCGGGATATGGATGTGAAAGAGCCGAAGGGTTGCATCAGAACAACTTTGACGTTCACGCCGTGCAGTGTCACGTCGGCGCCGTCGCCGTTGGCGATCTGAGAGATGATCTGGCCACCAACAGTGGCGACCTCGTCCCGTTCCGCTGAGGGCGCGAAAAGGTGCAGCATGACGGCTACCCCTGCCAGATAGCGCAGAACCACCATCTGCTCGTTCGTGAAGAGATGAATGGTGAGTGTTTCGAGAGTCTTCTTGTCGGGCGCAGAACCGGCGACGACCGAAACACCCTCGGTCAATGTGTAGGTGCAGGCTGTCCGGACCTCGGTCTTGCAACCGCCCTTCGCGAGCCTAACGCCGGCGCTCAGGCTCCTGGACTTATCGTTGAAACGCTTGGCGAAGCCGCCCACGTCGCCGCCGAGTGGAGAGACGTGAGCTAGCGGAGCCGGCGGAGCAGACGGGGCCGGCGGCGCCTCCGCCACGCGTGTAGCGGGCGCAGAAGCCTCAGGCTGCTCGCTCTTGCCTGTGGCGTCGATGGAAACCCAGAAGCATGCTGTTTCTCCCTTCGGCCGCATGCATGTCGAGGCCGAGAAGATAGCAGTCTCAGATAGATAGACGTGATCACCTGCCTTGAACCGCCGGCACGTGCCGAGCGCCAAGGCAGAATAGAGGATCTTGGCGAATGCCTCTTTGTCGCCCTGTGCGGCAACCTTGCCGAGGCTCTTCCAGGTCTCCCAATCCTTGCAACCAAAGGCTTCCCGGACGAACACCTCCTCTGAGATCGTTCCAGGCTCTGGGCTGCTGCTGGAAGGCTCTTTGGCTGGAATGGACGGCTGTGGGGTAGGGAGTATGGCACTGGCATCCGCCACAGCTGGCTGCGACTTGAGAGACGGGACCGATTCTACGGCGTCGGGCGCCAGAAAGAATATGGCGACAACAATTGCGGTGCAGCTGATCCCGAGCACTAGGAAAAAACCGTGCAATACGCGCCAGATCATCAACGGCTTCTTTCCGACCATAAGCTCCCCCACCAAGCAGCCCGCGCACTCAGGTCCCGCTCGCGTCGGTATTTTCGCGAACGATGTTGATCGTGAAATCAGATGCCCCGGAAAAATCAAATAGCATTACAGTTATGCCGCGTTCGCTACATTCTCTGGCATTAGCATCAGAATGCACAGCATCCGGCTGCTCACTCTTGTCCTTCAGTTTCCGCGAAATTTGTGAAATACGATTATCAATACTCGTCCTCATGGCTGTCCCCGACTCGATTTACCCAACGAGACGAAGAAACTGTCCAACGCGACGGGAGTCAATCGACGTTTCTCCGGCGCTTTCATCTTCCATCGCGAACTCGTAGATCATCGCAACCACGTGCGCCTTCTTGTCCGGCGCCATGATTCGGTTGTTGTCCTTAAGCCATTGCTCAACAATGGCAATCGACCTCTCAAGGACATCCTGCTGGATGGTCTTCGGCACCTCTTCGTCCGGGAGCGTCACACGGTCGCGGGCGGGAGCCTCACCAAAGAAGATCCAGTCCAGGGAGCGGCCTGTTGCATGAACGATCGCGGCCATCGCTTCCGCCCTCGGCTGCGTTTCGCCCCGCATTGCTTTGTTCAAGGTGCTCAAGGGCACACCTGACCGCGCCGCAACCATCTGGTTGCCACCAGCCGCCTGCACTGCCTCGCGGAAACGCGTCAAGGTTTCGGACTTCAGACCCCGAAGTCCGAAACCAGATTTGGACTCGTCCCGCTCGTTTCGGTCTTCAAAATCTTCCATATTTTACAGCACGTTATACCATATCTGGTTGTTAAATGCCTAATATGGAAGTCCGAAACCATTTTTGGCTTGCGGGAACATCCATTTTTGGTAGCCTACTGTCAGCAACCTGATAATTCGGCCCCGGCAGATGCGAGGGGCCGCACGCTGCAGAGGTCGGGATCTTGAGTGGCCCACAGGACTGGCATCGCGAGCAGATCAAAGCCGCCGTCCGCATGAACGGGACGACGCTTTCCGCGCTCGCAAAGCAGGCCGGCTATGAGCCGTCGAGCTTCTACTGGGCCTTGCGGCGCCCCTGGCCCGCCATCGAGCAGATCATCGCGATCCATCTCGGCCGGCGGCCCCAGGACATCTGGCCCTCACGCTACGACCGCCGGGGAATCCCCCACGCCGGCCGACGCCAGAAACCTAGCGCCCACACCGCCGAACGTCACCGCCAAAAAGCCGAGGCCGTCTAGACATGGTCCAGAAGGTATCCATAAACCTCATTGACGTGATTGACCGCCTCCGCGCGGTCGATCCGGACCGGGCGATGTTCATCGCCGCCGGCTTCGCCGAAGAAGGTCAGAAGACGCCCATCGAGGTCCGTCCCAACAAGAAGGCGGCAGGCCGGTTCATCCTGGTGACCGGCGGTCACCGGCTCGACGCCGCCAAGCTGCTGGAGTGGGAGGAGGTCGATGCCGAAATCCTCGACCTTTCCGCCGACGAGGCCCGGCTCCGCGAGATCAACGAGAACCTTTACCGCGCCGAGCTGACGGCTCTCGACCGGGCGGTGTTCCTGGCCGAGAAGAAGCGCCTCTACGAGAAGCTCAACCCGGCCGCGAAGCACGGCGGCGATCGGAAGTCCGATCAAGTGGCCCTTTTGGGCCACTTGATCCCCAGGTTCACGGAAGAGGCGTGTGAGAGGCTTGGCCTCTCCGAACGCCAACTGCGCAAATATATCGCCCGCGCCAAGATTGTCCCTGCCGTGCGCGCCCGGATCACCGGTACGCCGCTGGCCGACAACGGTGCCGAGCTGGACGCGCTGCTGAAGCTCAGCGGCGACGAACAGTGGCGGGCGCTCGACCTGTTGCTCTCCGAGCGCGAGGACCGGCCGCGCAACGTGGCCGCCGCCACAGCTGTCATCCGCGGCGTGCGCGAGACCGCGCCCTCGCCTGACGATGCCGCCTTCAAGGCCCTGCTCACCGCCTGGGATCGCGCCCCGAAGAAGGTGCGGGACCGGTTCCTCGACCACCTTGTCGCCCAGGGTGATCTGGCGGAAAGGCTGGCCGCCGCATGAGCCCGCATCCCATCCCCGGCGGCGGGCACCGCCTCGCCGAGATCCGGCGCACATCCCTGCTCGTGCTCCTCAGCGTCGGCGCCTGCCCCCTCATCGGGGCGGCCGTGGCCATCCTCTCGTCCTGGCGGTGCGGCCATGACGGCGCGCGTGGATTACCTCGTTTGCCGCAAAGCGCCGGCCTCGCCCGAGGGCTGCACCTTCTTCGTCGGCGGCTATTCCGTCGCGAAGAGTCGCCAGCAGCGAGTGCTCATCGCCACGACCTCCCTCTTCAGGACGGGGGCCCAGCTCTATGACGAGGCGACCGCCCGCCTCGTCGCCGGCATGCTGAACGACTTCGGTCCGGCGGCCGGCCTGCCCGGTGCCGAGCCGTGGCGGGCCTTGCCGGCGGCCGTTTCCTTCCCGGCGACGCCGGTTGGAAAGGGTGCCTGACATGGCGCGCCGCCACCCTCGCCCCCATCGCGACCAGCTCGACCTGCTCTCCGACTGGCAGCCCAGCCAGCCGGTGAGGGCGTTCGCGCCGGAGACGGTGCGCGGCGCGAGTCTCGCGGTGAGTATCTCGAAGGGCGTGAGCCAGGCGCTCAAGGGCTGCGGTCGCAGCCGCGAGGACGCGGCCCGGCTCATGAGCGAGTACCTCGACGAGAAGGTCTCGGTGGATATGCTCAACGCCTACGCGAGCGAGGCGAAGTCCGAGCACGTGGTCAACGTGGTGCGGTTCGTGGCGCTCCTCCACGTGACCCGCGACCGCCGCCTGCTGGAGCTGATCGCCGCCATGTTCGACTGGGCGGTGATCGAGCGGAAGTATCTGCCCGCCATCGAGATGGCCGAGGCCATGGAAGCGCGGGCCGAGCTGGACCGCGAGATCGACGCGCGGCGCCGCACCCTCAAGAAAAATGGTGTCCTGTGATGCAGGAATGGTGGAGCCCCGCGGATCTCGTCGCGCTCGGCCTCCCCGGCCTCCCCACGACGGACCGCGCCATCCAGATCATGGCGGATCGCAAGGGCTGGCGGACGGGGCCGCAATATCCGGACAACGAGAAGGGCGTGTGGCGCCGGCGGGCCGGCCGCGGCGGCGGCTACGAGTATCGCATCGACGTGCTGCCGATCGCGGCGCGCTCCGCCCTGGTGATGCGCACGGCGAAGCCCACACCCACCCGCGACCAGCGCGCCGAGGCGAAAGCGGCCCTCTCACGAGAGGAGCGCTGGTGAGGTGGTCCCCGAAAATCGGACAGGGAGTTAAGCTTGGTTCGGCCTGACGGAAGGACGAGCCCGATGACCGGGAAGAGGAAGCGTTATTCAGCGCAGTTCAAGGCGAAGGTGGCCCTGGAGGCGC